>NZ_CP125642.1:300000-559700 GCF_030053155.1 Rhizobium sp. BT03 | reverse complement strand
GTTCCAATCTCCAAAAATGTCGTTGCAATCTCCGAGGCGTGCCCTCGTCCAGCGAAGGACGCTTGAGGTGCCCAGACACCGACAGCCTCCAACCCAAATTCGCTGATGTCCACATCGGAAGCTTGAAGCATGGACCGCCCAACCACCGCCCGACTTTCAAACGGTCTCCGACTGCTGACTGGCCCCACTCATCACCCTATGCTAGGGGACGGTTCTTTCAACTGAGGCGAAACCGTCATGCTGCCCTGGATCCAGCTCGATTCCGCGACCATTCCCGGCGAAGGCGGCGAACTCAGGCTGAAGCAGCGCGGCAGCGAGTTCTCGATCATGCTCGGCGCCAACGAGCTGATGAACAGCCGCCTCAGCGGCTCGGAGGAAGCGCTGGCGACGCTTTCCTGGGAACGGATCAAGTCGCATCCGAAGCCGAAGGTGCTGATCGGCGGGCTCGGCATGGGGTTCACCCTGCGCGCCGCTCTTGCCATCCTTCCCGGTGATGCCGGCGTCACCGTCGCCGAACTGGTGCCCGCTGTCGTCGCCTGGGCGCGCGGGCCGATGGCCGAGGTCTTCAAGGGCTGTCTCGACGATCCGCGCGTCGCCATCCATCAGGGGGATGTTGGCGAAGCGATCCGTGCCGGCAAGAACGCCTATGATGCGATCCTGCTCGATGTCGACAATGGCCCGGATGGGTTGACCCGCAAATCCAACGATCGGCTCTATGATTTCGCCGGCCTGCGCGCCGCCCGCGATGCGCTTCGCCCCGGCGGCGTGCTCGCCGTCTGGTCGTCTAGCCAGGATCCTGCTTTCACGCGCCGGCTTGGGGACAGCGGCTTTTCCGTCGATGTCGTCAATACCCGCGCCGGCCGCAAACGCGGCGCCCGTCACGTAATCTGGCTGGCGGTGAAGCCGGCCCGCTGACGAAGATCAACTGCCCGAAGCGATCCTGCGGGCGGCGTTGATGGCGCGGCGGGCGCCGGAGCGCAGTTGTGTAGTCTCGGCGCCGGCGATGACCAGGTCGAAGCCGAATTTCAGGAGTTCGCCGGCCCGCTCGCCATCGGCGCCAAAGGCGCAGGCGAATTTGCCGTGGGCGCGGCAGCGCTCGACGGCATGCTGCATGGCGCTATCGATTTCGGCAGCGTTCGGCGCCACCTGATCGCCGTTCGACAGCGCAATCGAAAGATCGGAAGGGCCGATGAAAATGCCGTCGATGCCGGTCACGCCGAGAATGCCGTCGATCGCATCGAGCGCGGCGCGGGTCTCGATCATGGCGATGGCGACGGTGAGCGCGTTGGCGTTCTTCAAATAATCATCGCCCGACAGGCCGGTATGGTTCAGCGCCAATGACGGCCCCCAGCTGCGCTCGCCGACGGGCGGATATTTCGTCGTCCGGACCAGGGCTCTCGCATCGTCGGCCGAATTGATCATCGGCGCGATGATGCCCGAGGCGCCGGTATCGAGCAGCCGCGAGGCGGAAGCGAAATCGCCGACCGGGATGCGCGCCAGGGCCGGCTTGCCGGCCAGACGCACCTGCGCGATGCCATTGGCCGCCGACGGCATGTCCCACATGCCGTGCTGCATATCCAGCACGACGGCATCGAAGGCCTCCTGCGCCAGATGGTTGACGAGCAGCGCGTCGGGAATGCCGACCCAGGCGGAGATCATGCCGGCCCGGCTGCCCCTGATCCGGTTCGCAAAGCCGTCGATGTCAGTTGCACCCATGCCATTCTCCTCAATTCGTCAGCGCCCAGCGGCGGCTCACACTCTCCGGCGCAGCCGCGAGACGATGATCATGAGGGCAACGCCGGCTGCGGCCAGAAGAGCACCCCACAGCATCCAGATCGTTTGGGCGATCATGAAGCTCGAGGCCGGATAGGGAAAATAGCCGCTTCCCTGCCCGATCCAGATCAGCCCGAGGAGGACCATAAGCAGTCCGATGATATATCCGATCGTTCGCATGCTTGCGTCACTTTCGCTAGGGATTCGCTCCCACAATGTCGGTCGGCGTCGCCGATGACAAGGCTCCCCCCGGCGGGAAATGCAGCCGTTGCTAACTGCTCCGCTTCACCTCGTCCAATAGCCAGGCAATGAGCCTCTCGCTGTGAGCGCTTGGAGACCGCGGCGGCACCAGCCAGTAGCCGCGGTCCTGCGCCTCGAGCGGCGGGCCGGCCTCGACCAGCATGCGGGCGGAGAGCAGCGTATCGACGAGCCCCATCCAGCCGATCGCCACGCCCTGCCCGCTCAGCGCCGCCTGAACGACCAGTGAGTAGGTATTGAAGCTGATATCGCCGCGGCCGGCATTGATGTCGCGCAGGACGGAGAATTCGGTCAAATAGCTGCGCCAGTCGAACCAGGGTGATGGCATCGGCGTGTCGAGATGGATCAGCACTGCCCTGGCAAGTTGCCTCGGATCGTCGAACGGACCGTTGCGGTCGAGAAATCCCTGCGTGCAGACCGGCACGACCTCTTCCGGCAGCAGAAGCGTGCCGATGGCGCCGAATTCCGCCCGCGTGCCGAAAACGACCGCGACATCCGCCTCGTCGCGAAAGCCGGCTGAAAATCGCTGCGTCGCGACGATCTGGATGTCCGTTTCCGGGTGAAGAAGACGAAAGCCGTCCATGCGCGGGATCAGCCAGAGCGATGAAAAGGCATAGTCGGTTCTCAACCTGACGACCGGTCTTTGCGCTTCGGCGCGGAAACTGCGGGCGAGCGCATCGATGTCGCCGACCGCCTTGGCGGCGACGTCGAGAAGCCGCTCGCCTTCAGCAGTCAGCGTCACGCCGCGATGCTGGCGGCGCAGCAGGCTGACGCCGAACTGCTCCTCCAGCCGGCGGATCTGATAGCTGACGGCCGGCTGGGTAAGCCCGAGCACCACCGCTGCCGACGAAAAGCTCCCGAGTCTGGCGACCTCGACGAAGATGCGCATCCATCCAAGCTCAAGCGGGTGCTCTGGCATAAAAATTCCTTTGATGAGATATCGAAAAAAGCCAGCTTTACAGGAACGATGATAGGCGTTTCAATAAAATCTGCAAATATCATAGAGGAACGACATGACGCGCCCGAATATTCTCATCCTGATGGTCGATCAGTTGAACGGGACCCTCTTTCCCGATGGGCCTGCCGATTTTCTGCATGCGCCGCATCTGTTATCATTGGCGGAGCGTTCCGTGCGCTTCGCCAACACCTATACGGCAAGCCCGCTCTGCGCACCGGCGCGGGCCTCCTTCATGTCCGGGCAATTGCCGAGCCGGACGCGCGTCTACGACAATGCCGCCGAATTTGCCTCCGACATCCCGACCTATGCGCATCATCTGCGCGCCAGCGGATATCAGACGGCGCTATCGGGCAAGATGCATTTCGTCGGCCCCGACCAGTTGCATGGTTTCGAGGAGCGGCTGACGACGGATATCTATCCGGCCGATTTCGGCTGGACGCCCGACTATACCAAGCCCGGCGAGCGCATCGACTGGTGGTATCACAATCTCGGCTCGGTGACCGGCGCCGGCGTTGCCGAGATCACCAACCAGATGGAATATGACGACGAAGTCGCCTACCACGCCACCCGCAAACTGTTCGATCTGTCGCGGGGCCATGACGAACGCCCCTGGTGCCTGACCGTCAGCTTCACCCATCCGCACGACCCCTATGTCGCGCGCCGCAAATTCTGGGACCTCTATGAGGATTGCCCGGCCCTCGACCCGGCGGTGGCGCCGATCGCCTTCGAGCGGCAGGATCCGCATTCGCAGCGGCTGATGAAAGCCTGCGACCACGATGCTTTCGACATCAGCCCGGAAGAGATCCGGCGGGCAAGGCGGGGCTACTTCGCCAATATCTCCTATGTCGACGACAAGATCGGCGAGATTCTCGGCGTGCTGGAACGGACCCGCATGGCCGACAACACCATCATCCTCTTCGTTTCCGATCATGGCGACATGCTCGGCGATCGCGGCCTCTGGTTCAAGATGAACTTCTTCGAAGGATCGGCGCGCGTTCCGCTGATGATCGCGGCCCCCGGCTGGAAGCCCGGGCGTATCGATCAGCCGGTCTCCACGCTCGACGTGACGCCGACGCTGGCGGCTCTTGCCGGGATCGACATCACCTCGTTGAAACCATGGACCGAAGGCGAAGATCTCGCAGGCCTTGCCGAAGGCACCGGCAGCCGCGGCCCCGTGCCGATGGAATATGCCGCCGAAGGTTCCGAAGCGCCGCTCGTCTGCCTCAGGGACGGGCGCTACAAGCTTTCGCTCTGCGAGAAGGATCCACCGATGCTGTTCGATCTCGAAGCCGATCCGCAGGAGCTCGACAATCTGGCCGGGAAGCCGGCGCATGCCGACACTCTGGCAAGACTTGCCGACCAGGCCGGCCGGCGCTGGAACCTTGCCGATTTCGACGCAGCCGTGCGCGAAAGCCAGGCGCGCCGCTGGGTGGTCTACGCCGCGCTGCGCAACGGCGCCTATTATCCCTGGGACTATCAGCCGCTGCAGAAGGCATCGGAGCGCTATATGCGCAACCATATGGACCTGAACGTGCTCGAGGAAAGCCAGAGGTTCCCGCGGCAGGAATGAGCGCGAAATCCGTTTGGATCAAGCCGTCCTGCGCGCCGGCGACTCGCGCAGGAAATCCTCGATGAACTGCTTTTGCAGCAGGATGCCGTCCCATTCGTCGGGGAAGAAGGGCGAGTCGTAGATCAGCGTGAAGGGTCCGGCATAGCCGGCCCGCTCGCACATCTCCAGGCATGTGCGGTAGTCGTCGGCATCGAGGCCGGCAACGGTGTAATCGGCCTTGGCATGGCAGATTTCCGCCCGGCGCATGATGTCGGCCAGACCTTCATATTTTGCGGGTGCCGCCCAATTGCCGAGGTCGCCGTTGAGGCCGACCTTGCCGTCCAGCCGATCCAGCAGCCAGTTCATCTCGACGGGCGACGGCAGCAGGTCGAACCAGTTTTCGACGACGATGCGCACGCCGCTGCCTTCGGCTCTTTCGGCCAGCCAGTTCAGATGACGGGCAGCACGGCTCAGGTTTTCCTCGACCGGCTTCTGCTTGCCGGCGATGACGCGCATCCTCTGCGCCCCAAGGGAAGCGGCGATATCGATCCACGGCGCCATCCATCTGACATCGCGTTCTCCAGTCTCGGGATGGCTCGGATCGCCGTCCTCGACGAGCAACGTCTGGAACAGCACGTTTGACGCCGTCATCGCATCGCGCAATTCGCTTAGATAGCCGGAATCGAGGCTCGGCAGATGAAAGGAGCAGATCTCCAGCCGGTTGAGGCCGCGCGCCGCCAGCGCCGCCGGCATGTCGATCAGTGCCGCGGCCCCCGGGCCATAGGGTTGCCTGGGCGCAGCACTTTTATCAGGATCGGGGCTATAGTCATAAACGGCGCCGAGCAGCCGATGCAGCGACCATGTCGAAACCGCGAAGCGTCCGTTTTGCAAGATCTGCACGTGCTTTCCTCCAGGATTTCCTCCTGCCATCAATCGCAATAAAAGCCCGGCGGTTCAATTGCCAATTAGGCGAAATCGCCACGAACGACCGGCTCGGCGGCGAGTGCGACCCCGAGCAGCGCCTCGTCGCGACGGGCGGTGGCCGAAAGCAGCAGACCGACCGGCATGCCTGAAGCACCCGTGCCGCAGGGGATGGAGACGCCGCACCAGTCGAGGAAATTGCCGAGCGCGGTGTTGCGCAGCGTCTTGTTGTTTGTCGCGAAGAACAGCTCGTCATCCTGTTCCAGCGGTCCGATCGGTGGAGCGACATGGGCGACCGTCGGAAAAGCGATGAGCCGGTCGCCGGCAAGGCGCTCGACATCGGCGATCAGGCGGCCGCGCGCCGCAAGGACCGCCAGGTAATCGGCCAGACTCGTCCTGCTTCCCAAGCGTGTGCGCATGACGACGCGGTGGTCCATCCTGTCCGCATCCGGTCCCGCGAGCCGCTCCCGATGCAATGCGAAAGCCTCCGCTGTGACCAGCGGGCCGTATCTCGTCATCAGATCGAAAATCTCGTCGAAGGCGGGAATGACCCTACGGGCAACATGGGCGCCGGCCCTTTGAAGACGTTCCAAAGCGGCCTCGAACGCAGCGATCACGTCAGGCTCGGCTCCGTCGAAGACGATATTGTCAGGCACGAGCAATTCCAGCCCCTGCAGCGGAGGCTCGACGACATCAGGCGCCGTGCGGCCGCGCATCGCCGCATCGATCCACACCGCATCCCGGACGCTGCGGCAGAGCGGCCCCAGCGAATCCAGGCTCTTGGCCAGCGGATAGACGCCTTCCATCGCATGACGGCCGCGGGTCGCCTTGTAGCCGACAATGCCGTTGAAGGCGGCGGGAATGCGCACCGAGCCGCCAGTATCCGTGCCCATCGCGACCGGCACCAGACCGGCGGCGACGGCGACACCGGCGCCGGAGGACGAACCGCCGGGAATGCGCGGCAGATCCGTGCTGCGCGGATTGACCGGCGTGCCGTAATGCGGATTGATGCCGAGGCCGGAAAAGGCGAATTCGCTCATATTGGTGCGGCCGATAGCGACCATGCCCGCCTGCCGGAGGAGACCGACGACGGCCGCATCGCGCCTGGCCGGCGCATCGGTGGCAAGCACGACGGAACCCGCCGTCGTCGCCAGGCCTTCGACATCGAAAAGATCCTTCCAGGCGATCGGAATGCCGTCCAGCAATCCGAGCGATCGGCCTTGGCGCAAACGCTTCGAGGAGGCCCGCGCCTCCTCCATCGCGCGGCTTTCCAGCAGCGTGGTGAAGACCGCCTTGTCGGCATAATCAGCGATGGTTCCGAAGACCGCCTCGGCCACGTCGACCGGATCGGCCGCGCCACCTTGAATGAGGACGGAAAGCTGGGCGACCGACATCGCGCCGAAGGATTTGCTCATAGGACGATCCACAGAAAGATGATCCTCTGGACTACCCCGGATCATTCCGGCGAGCCAGAGCATCACGATATTTTGCATTCATTAGGACGATTTTTTGAACACTGAGTTTGCAAATTGCCCCTTCAATTGCCGCGATTAAAGACACACATGCTGCACGCATGCGGGAGTCGGTCCGCCATGAGGGTTGAGAGTTTATTCTTGAGAGGCCGGCGTCGCATGTGTTGCAGGAGTTATTGAGATGACAGATTGTGAAACTTTGACCCGTCGCCAGGATATGGTGACCCTTCATGTGAAGGAGGATGAAACCGCCGGCTTGGGCGAGCGCGATTATGTGGAGCATGTCAGCGCCCAGAAACTTTCGGGCTTCGAGCGCATTGTCGTGGTCGCGGCGCTGGCTCTCTTGAGCTTTGTCGGTTTCGCCGCATATTCTTCCACCGAGACGGACCCGGTGACGACCTCGGCCATTGCCGCCCCCGCCGGTGACAGCGCGCCGCATCATCAGCCTTACGGCCATTGCCGTGAGAGCAGCCCTTATGCCGAAAGGGTCTGCTGAGGGCGCGTCCGGATAGAACCGCTCGCCGGGCATGGAGACCTTGGCCCAGGCTGCATAGTGCAGGAAAGGGAGGGACCATGGCCGGTGATATCGACTACAATCTCGACCGCTTCGTCGGCGCCCAGAACGGCGTCTACGAAAAGGCGCTTTCGGAACTGAAAGCCGGGCGCAAGACCTCCCACTGGATGTGGTTCATCTTCCCGCAGATATCAGGTCTCGGCACTTCGCCGATGGCGGAAAAATATGCGATCCGTTCCGCCGAGGAAGCCGCCGCCTATCTCGCCGATCCCATTCTCTCCAGCCGGCTGTTGCGCTGCGTCGAGGCGATCCTGTCCGTTGACGGCCGATCCGCGCATGAGATCCTGGGCTCGCCCGACGACCTCAAGCTGCGCTCGTCGATGACCCTGTTTGCCGCCATCAGCGACCATGGCTCGCCCTTCCACCGGGTGATCGAGCATTTCTACCAAGGGAAATTCGACGAGCGGACGATGGAAATCCTCAGGACTTAGATCATGCTCTCGCGGTCCGGCCTGCTTCCAGTGCGTCGATTTCGTCGGAAATTTCGCTCAGCCGCTGGCGCAGATCGCTGTCGGTGCCGTCATCAACCTCTTCCTCGCCGAAACAATAGCGCGCATCGTGAAGCTCCAGCTTGGCTTCGAGCTCGGCGCGTTTGGCATATAGGCGCTTGAGATAGACGTAGTTCATCTCCCGGTCTCCACTTGTCCTCCGGTGATGGAAAAACGGCGTGGAAGCGGTAAGGTTCCCGAAAGGACCGGTTCAGGCGAAAGAAGCGATCGCCGCGTTGCAGGCCTTGGCGAAATGACCGCAGCAGCTGGCAGCGCCCATGGCCTGGCGGCTGACACGCGCACCTTCGAGCAGCAGCGTCAGCGTATCGGCGAGAAGCTCCGGCTCGCGCGCATCGGCCGCCGAACAGAGCGCGGCAAGGCGATCACGCTGTTCGGCCTTGTGCCGCTCGATCATTTCATGGGCCGGATGGCCCTCGCCCTTCAGCTCGATGGCGGCATTGGCGAGATCGCAGCCGGCGGGCTCGCCGTTCAGACATTGCGCCCGCATTTCCACCCATGCGTAGAGCTGGGCGCGCGGATTGCCGGGATAGGCCGTCTCCAGATCGCGCCAGATGGCACCCGCCTTTTCGGAGGCGCGGCGCAGCGTCTCGCAGACGAGTTCGTCCTTCGAGCCGAAATGCCGGTAGAGCGTCATCTTGTTGGTCAGCGCCGCGTCGGCAATGGCATCGACGCCGATGCCGCGGATGCCGCGCTCGCGGAAAAGCTCCGATGCCGTTGAGACGATACGTTCCCGCGGCGGGATTCGATCCTCTGAAACGGCTGCGGAGATTTCATTCGAAGTTTCGGATTTTTTTGCGGACGTAGTCCTTGACATCAATGTGACCGATCGGTAACAAATGCATTGTTACTTACCGGTAACACCACGAAACGCGAAAGTCAATGTCGAGAACACGGCAGCGCACAGTGGAACACGGGCGACCGCCCACGAAAGGAGGACAAGCCATGAGAAAGACCAGAGACGACCTGACGATATCCGAAGCCCTTCGCGACCCCCTGATCGCCATGGTGTTGCGCGCCGACGGCGTGAAGCTTGAAGATTTCAAGCAACTCCTGGAAACGGCCGCCGGTAAACGCGAACCGCGCTCGACCTCGGTGGGCAACATCATCGGAGCGATCGCAAGCCGCGCCAATCTGCCGGCAATGCCCTGCTTCGGCTGAACAGCCCGCCTGAAAATTTCGGGGGATCTCTCCCTGCCCCCGTCAAGGGCTGCCGTCACAAAGAGGCGGCGGCCCTTGCCGCTTGATCGTAGTGCCCGGAAAGCGCCCGCAGCATGGCGGCCATCGCCGATGCCGCCGCGGCATCGAGCCCGAGGCCTTTCATAGACTCCACCAGCAGCGCTTCGCGCACTGCCCGGTATTTCAAGCAGATTTCAACACCCTTTTCGGTGGCGGCGATCAGTTTCTCCTTGCCCGCCCGTGTGCTCGTCACGAGACCACGCCTTTCCAGCTTCTTGATCGCGTAGATCACCAGATGCGTATCCTCGACGCCGAGCACGCTGCAGAGATCGCCGAGCCGCTTCGGCCGCTGCCGGTGGGCCACCGAATGCAGCACCAGCACGTCGATCGCAGCACAGCCGGGCTCGCCGGCCGCCGTCATGCAGCGCACCATCCAGCGATCGAAGGCATTGCCGGCGAGGATAAGGCCGAATTCCAGCTCGGAAAGCGCCGGAAGCGCGCCATCGGCCAGATGGGCTGAGGAGACGATCGGTCCGATACCCTGTTGTCCACGCCCATCCGCCATGTCACCCTCCACGATGCAAGAGCAGAAACGTTGACATTTTATCGATAAATCGTCAATAAATTCCAATTCAACAGGAGGTCGGACGATGGGCAGACAGTGGGATTTCTGGGTCGATCGCGGCGGCACTTTCACCGATATCGTCGCACGCCGTCCCGACGGTTCGCTGATCGCCCACAAGCTGCTCTCGGAAAATCCGGAGGCCTATCGCGATCCGGCCGTTCACGGCATCCGAGAATTGCTCGGCGTGGTCCCGGGCCAGCCGATCCCTTCCGGCCTGATCGGCGCGGTGAAGATGGGAACGACGGTCGCCACCAATGCTCTGCTGGAACGCAAGGGCGACCCGACCCTCTTGGTAACGACGAAGGGTTTCCGCGACGCGCTGGAGATCGGCTACCAGGCCCGCGCCGATATCTTCGCCAAGAAGATCGTCAAGCCGGAGTTGCTCTATGCCGATGTCGTCGAGGCCGACGAGCGTGTGCTGGCGGACGGCACGGTGGAGCGCGCCC
Organism: Rhizobium sp. BT03; assembly: GCF_030053155.1. Taxonomy (NCBI): domain Bacteria; kingdom Pseudomonadati; phylum Pseudomonadota; class Alphaproteobacteria; order Hyphomicrobiales; family Rhizobiaceae; genus Rhizobium; species Rhizobium sp. BT03. Next base: position 549,439 of record NZ_CP125642.1, on the reverse strand, counting down.
TCGACGAGGATAGCCTGCGGCAGGCGCTCGAAGCCGCCTATGCGGAGGGGCTGCGCGCCGTCGCCATCGTCTTCATGCATGCCTATCGCTATCCCCTGCACGAGCAGCAGGCGGCCGCCATCGCGCGCGCGATCGGCTTCACGCAGATATCGCCGTCACATGTGGTTTCACCGCTGATCAAACTCGTCGGCCGCGGCGACACTGCCGTCGTCGATGCCTATCTGTCGCCGGTTCTCCGCCGCTATGTCGATCAGGTCGCGGCCGAACTCGGCACCGGCGAAGGCGAAGGCCCGAAGCTGATGTTCATGCAGTCCTCCGGCGGGCTGACCGACGCGCATCTCTTCCAGGGCAAGGATGCGATCCTCTCGGGGCCCGCGGGCGGCGTGGTCGGCGCGGTCGAGGTCTCACGCATTGCCGGTTTCGACAGGATGATCGGCTTCGATATGGGCGGCACCTCGACGGATGTGTCGCATTACGACGGCGACCTGGAGCGCGCCTTCGAGACCGAAGTCGCCGGTGTGCGGATGCGCGCGCCGATGATGAAGATCCATACCGTCGCCGCCGGCGGCGGTTCTATCCTGAGCTATGACGGTTCGCGCTTCCGCGTCGGCCCTGAATCGGCCGGCGCCACACCCGGCCCGAAATCCTATCGCCGCGGCGGCCCGCTCACCGTCACCGACGCCAACATCATGACCGGCAAGCTGCTGCCGGAATTCTTCCCTGAAATCTTCGGGCCGGGGCAGGACCAGCCGCTCGATGCCGAGGCGGTGCGCGCCGCCTTTGCCGAGATGGCGCAGGTGATCGGTGGTGGGCGGACGGCTGAGGATGCCGCCGACGGCTTCCTTGCGATCGCCGTCGAGAACATGGCCAATGCCATCAAGAAGATCTCGGTTCAGCGCGGTTATGATGTTTCCGGCTATGCGCTCACCTGCTTTGGCGGTGCCGGCGGCCAGCATGCCTGCCTTGTTGCCGACAGCCTCGGCATGAAGACCGTACTGATCCATCCCTTCTCCGGCATTCTCTCGGCCTATGGCATGGGTCTTGCCGATATCCGCGCCACGCGCCAGCGCGCGATGCTGACGGAGCTTGCGACGGCGTTGACCACGATCGCCGATATCAGAGCCGGGTTGGCCGAGGAGGTGCGCGAGGAATTGACGCTGCAGGGTGTCGAGGCTGCCTATATGGAGATCGTCACCCGGTTGCACCTGCAATATAAGGGCACCGACACTGCCCTGCCCGTCGCCTTCGGGCCGCAGGAGGAGATGGTGCAGGCCTTTGCCGTCGCCCACAAGAAGCAGTTCGGCTTCATCTTCGAAGACCGGCCTGTCGTCGTCGACTCCATCGAGGTCGAGGGCATCGGCGGCGGCGCCGATATCGAGGAGACGGATAGAGAGGCAAATGCCTTCGCGCCGGACGCGCTGCGCACGACCCGCTTCTATTCCGGCGGGACATGGCAGGAGGCCGGCATCTTCAAGCGCGAGGCGCTGAAGCCCGGCGCCGTCCTCAAAGGGCCTGCGCTGATTATCGAAGCGCATCAGACCATCGTCGTCGAAGCCGGCTGGCAGGCGCGGCTCACCGGCCACGACCATATCGTGCTTACCCGCGAGATCCCGCTTTCCCGTCATGCCGCGATCGGCACCAGCGCCGATCCCGTCATGCTCGAAGTCTTCAACAACCTGTTCATGGCGATCGCCGAGCAGATGGGCGTGACGCTGCAGAACACCGCGCATTCGGTCAACATCAAGGAGCGGCTCGATTTCTCCTGCGCCGTCTTCGACCGCACCGGCGCACTCGTCGCCAATGCACCGCACATGCCGGTGCATCTCGGCTCGATGGACCGTTCGGTCGAAACCATCATCCGCCTCAATGAGGGCCGCATCCGCCCGGGTGACGTCTTCGCGCTCAACGCCCCCTATAATGGCGGCACGCATCTGCCCGACATCACCGTCGTCACGCCGGTTTTCGACGATGCCGGAGAGGTGATCCTGTTTTACGTCGCCTCGCGCGGCCATCATGCCGATATCGGCGGCAAGGCGCCGGGCTCGATGACGCCGCGGGCGACCAAGGTCGATGAGGAAGGCGTGCTGATCGACAATTTTCTATTGGTCGACGAAGGCCGTTTCCGCGAGGCCGAATTCGCGGCCATGCTGACGGATCATCCTTATCCCGCCCGCAATCCGGCCCAGAACCTTGCCGACGTCAAGGCGCAGATCGCCGCCAACGAAAAGGGCGTTTGGGAATTGCGCAAGATGGTCGCCCATTTCGGGCTTGATGTGGTCGAGGCCTATATGGGCCATGTGCAGGACAATGCCGAGGAAAGTGTGCGCCGGGTGATCGCGCGCTTGAGCGACAGCGAATTCACCTATCCGACGGATCAGGGCGCCGTCATCAAGGTGAAGATCACCGTCGACAGGCAGGCGCGTGAAGCGACGGTCGATTTCACCGGCACGAGCGCGCAGCAGCCGACCAATTTCAATGCGCCGGAACCGGTGACGCGCGCTGCCGTGCTCTATGTCTTCCGCGTCATGGTCGAGCAGCCGATCCCGATGAATGCCGGCTGCCTCAGGCCGATCCGGATCATCGTGCCCGAAGGGTCGATGCTGCGCCCGGCCTATCCGGCCGCCGTCGTCGCCGGCAATGTCGAGACCAGCCAGCATGTGACGAATGCGCTGTTCGGGGCGCTCGGGACGCTGGCGGCAGCCCAGGGCTCGATGAACAACCTGACCTTCGGCAACGCCGCCTATCAATATTACGAGACGATCTGCGCCGGCGGCCCCGCCGGCCTCCTCAACGACGGCACCGGCTTCGGCGGCGCCGACGGCGTGCACGCGCATATGACCAATTCGCGCCTGACCGATCCTGAGGTGCTGGAATTCCGCTTCCCCGTCGTGCTCGAAGATTTCCATATCCGCCGCGGCTCCGGCGGAAAGGGGCAGTATAGTTCCGGCGGCGGCACGGAGCGCACCATCCGCTTTCTGGAAATGATGGATTGCAGCATTCTCTCCTCGCATCGAACGATCCGGCCTTTCGGGCTTTTCGGCGGGGAGGACGGGCAGTTGGGGAAAACCGAAATCCGCCGCGCGGACGGCAAGGTCGAAAGGCTTGAAGGCTGCGACCAGACAATGCTCGCCGCCGGCGACGCCGTGATCGTCACGACGCCGACCGGCGGCGGCTACGGCAGGCCGAACTGAAACACGTCGTATCAGATCGACCCGCTTCAGCTCCTTGTTTCATGCATGTCTTTACCTCGGAACCGCCAATTCCAGGCGACTTGCATCAAAGGATCGGCTTGCCGCCGGTGACCGCGATTGTCGTGCCGGAGACATAGCTCGACAAGGGATCGGCCAGCATCACATAGGCTGTCGCCAGCTCGGCCGGCTGGCCCGGCCGTTTCATCGGCACCTGCTTGCCGAAATTGCTGACGCTGTCTTCCGGCAGCGTCGAGGGAATGAGCGGCGTCCAGATCGGCCCCGGCGCCACGGCATTGGCGCGAATGCCTTTCTCGGCCAGAAGCTGGGCAAGACCGGCGGTGAAATTCTGGATCGCGCCCTTGGTCGTCGCATAGGCGAGCAGCGTCGGGTTTGGGCTGTCGGAGTTGATCGAAGCGGTGTTGATGATTGAACTGCCGGGTTTCATATGCGGGACGGCCGCCTTGGTCAGGTAGAACATCGCGTGGATATTGACCTTGAAGGTCAGTTCCCACTCGTCGTCGCTGATTTCGTCGATGCTCTTGAAGCTCGCCTGATGGGCGGCATTGTTGACGAGAATGTCGATACCGCCCAGCTCCTTGACCGCCGTCTCGACGATCTGCCGGCACAGAGCCGGATCCTGGATATCGCCGCTGACGAGCACGGCCTTGCGGCCGGCCTCCTCGACCAGCCGCTTCGTCTCGTCGGCATCCTCATCTTCGTCGAGATAGGAAATTACAATATCGGCGCCTTCCCTGGCATAAGCGATTGCCACCGCCCGGCCGATGCCGCTATCGCCGCCGGTGATGATCGCCCGCTTGCCCTTCAGCCGTTCGGAACCACGATAGGTTTTTTCGCCATGGTCGGGAACCGGGTCCATCTGCGCGGTAAAACCGGGCATCGGCTGTTTCTGGGACGGGAAAGGCGGTGTCGGATAATTCGTCATCATGACCTCCTGGGTTCAGGATCAAACTCAGGCTGCGGTTTGTTGTTCCAAGTTTTTGATGGAGTTCTTTCCGAGTGGGCACATCGTACAGAGCTGCCGCATTCCTCCGCACGATCAACCTACAAAATGTTGCGATTTGCCACAGCGACCGCTATGCCATAGTAATGTAACATGATCGCAGTTTTAACGAGGTGCATGGAATTGGACGGAAAAACATCACCCGCAGTTTACGCCGAAGACGAGATTCATGGTGAGGAAGCCGCCGGCAAGGGTGCGCGCCGCGCGCGCGTCAGCGGTATCGACCGGGCGCTTCAGGTGATCGATCATCTCTATGAGACGGGATCGCCTGCCGGTGTCTATGCCATCGCCAAGGCCGTGAAGGCGCCGCTGTCGACCGTCTACGTCATCGTCGACGATCTGGTCGAGAAGAACATGCTGACACGCCAGGCTGATGGTTCCATCTGGCTCGGCGCACGGCTTTATCACTACGGGCTCGCCTACGCCCGGTCGCTGGATTTCATGAGCATCGCCACCCACGAAATGCACGATCTCTGCCGCCAGGCCGGCGAAACCGTGCAGGTCTGCGGCCGCGACGGTGATTATATGCTGGTGCTTGCCATGGCCGATGGCCCGAGCCACTTCCAGGTGGCGTCGCGCGTCGGCACAAGGGTGCCGCTGAACTGGACGGCGTCGGGCCGCCTGCTTGTCGGCCATCTGCCGGAAGAGGAGCGCATCGAGCTGTTCAAGCGCTGCGCCCGCTCGTCTCCGACCGGCCGCGCCGAGATCGATCCAAGCACGCTGTCGGAAGCCGCCGCCAAGGCCTTTGAGGCGCGCCTGTCGATCCAGGCGGGGGAATCGGATTATGCGGTTGCCTGCATCGCCTCGCCGATCTGCGACCGCGACGGCCACTGCGTCGCCACCATTTCCATCGTGCTGCCGGAGCAGAAAGCCTTCTCCGACGAGAACCACTATACCGCGCATGTACGCAATTCGGCGGAGCGGATCGAAAAGCTGATGGGCTGGCGCAACCGCTAAGGCTTTCCTCGGTCGCCGAACCAAGCCCGACGGCGACCTACCTATAGGAATAGCCATGGCTGTGGCGCACCAGCCTGCGCGCCCGCGGCACGTAGCGGCTGGCGGTAACGGCATCGGCGCCCATCACCGCGTAGCGCGGCTCGAACAGCTTGTTGAGGACCGAGACGTCGCCGTTGGAATCCGTCGCCTCGAGCTCGGAATCGACGAGGTCGAAGATCGTGAATTCGGCCTGCGCGCCGACGATAAGCCGGTTGTCCATCGACAGCTTAATGACCGCTGCCGGCGCATGGGTGACGGCCTCCACCACCTTGTCGAAGGGCATGCCGACACTCAGCAGCTTCGACATCGTCGTCGCCAGGTCCCAGACCGGAAAATTCATCGAATGGCCGTGCAGATCCGTCGAGATCGAGAAGGGCAGCAGCCCGCGCGCGATCGCCGCTTCCGCCACCTTGAAGGAGAAGGAGGCGCCGCCATGGCCGATATCCAGACGGATGCCCTCGGAGGCGCAGCGCTCGGCGAGATTGAAGAGATCCTCGTCCTCCATGATGCTCGAACCGGCCTTGCCGTTGAAACAATGGGTGACGACGTCGCCGGGGCCGAGGATCTCAAGCACTTCGTCATAGAGCGCCGGCGGCTCGCCGACATGCACCATCATCGGCACTTTCAGGATCTTGGCGATCTTCTTGCCGAGCTTGACGGGGGTGACGCCCCAGGAGCCGGTGATGACATGGCTGGCACGCACCTTGATGCCGACGATGTGCTCGCTGTTTTCGGCATAGACTTCAAGGATGCGGTCGAGATCGATATCTCTGATATCCCTGAGTTCGGCGACGCGGTTACAGGCGACGAGGCCGATCGAACCGAGGTTCAGGAAGGCTTTGATGCGCTCGCGTGCGGGCTCGATGATATATTCGCGGAAGCCGTGGAAATTCGCCTCGCCGGCCGAACCGGCGTCGACCAGCGTGGTGACACCGCGCTCGACGCCGCATTCGGAGGGGCGAATGGAAATGTCGGTGCCGCCGTGCCAGATATGCACGTGCAGATCGATCCAGCCCGGCGAGACGAAGGCGCCCTTGCCATCGATGCGTGTCACATCCTGGGAGACGGCGAGCGAAGCACCGATCTCGGCGATCCTGCCGTCGCCATCGACGAGAATGTCGACCGTCCCGTCCGGCGCGCCGGCACCGAAAGCGATCGGCCTGATATTGGTGAGAAGAAGCGGCTTCTTCGCCTGGTCGCCTGATGTGATCATATCGCTGAATTCCACAGTTATGCTATATAAATCTTTATAATAGAATAAAGCTGAAGATGCTGCTGTCAAGGAAAATGAGGCGGTATCCATCGCTCCGGAAACGGCAACGGCGCGCTCGTTCGATAGCGCGCCTGTCGCGGGGATCCGGTAAATCCACGTTTATTTTCAATCCCGAAGGATCGAATAATCAAGTCGTTCCAGGTGATCCGGATCGGCAATGGCGTCGATCGCAGCGATCCTGCCATCGGCGATCGTCAGCGCCACGACGACGCGGAGCTGGCCGCCGATCTGCACGACGAATCCGAGCTCGCCGTCGACGACGGCAATTTCTGCCGCCTGCGCCCGGCCCTTGAAGGCTCGGGCGACCTCTTCTGCGCCACGCATTTCGCCGATCGTGCCGAATCGCGCCGCCGTTGCATCCGGCCGGAAGACGACATCGGGGGCAAGCACGGTAAGCAACGCTTCCAGATCGCCGTTGCGCGATGCCGTCAGAAAGGCCTCCGCGACCGTCCGCTTGCCGCCGAAATCGACCTCGGGCGCCTCATCCGTACCCTGCACCCGGCGGCGGGCGCGGCTTGCGAGCTGCCGGGCGGCGGCGGACGAGCGGCCGATGATCGGCGCGATCTCGTCGAAGGGCAGATCGAACATATCGTGCAGCACGAAGGCGACACGCTCGGCGGGTGCCAGCGTCTGCAGCACGACGAGCAATGCCAGACCGACGGAATCGGCGAAGGCTGCTTCGCGTTCCGGATCGTTCGCCGGATCGGCGATCGCCGCATGGACCGGCATTTCCAGCGGCTCCTCGCGCCGGGTCTTGCGGGTGCGCAGCATGTCGAGGCAGATGCGCGCCACCACCGTCGTCAGCCAGCCGCCGAGATTACCGACGTCGGTCGTGTCGGTGCGGCTCAGCCGCAGCCAGGCCTCCTGAACAGCATCTTCAGCCTCGCCGCGTGAACCGAGCATGCGATAGGCGGCGGCCCGCAGATGCGCCCTGTTCGCCTCGAATTCGTCGGCCAGCCATTTTTTCTCGTCCATTTGTCACATTCCTCCGCTGCATCCCGTCAAGGCCATGACGAATGAAACCCGGCCGATGTGACAGCGCCGGCGGATCGTCGAAGAGTAAAACGCATCAAGGAGACATACCATGCAGGAAAAATTAGCCATGCAGGAGAGAATGGGAAATCCCGCCCTCGTCCTTCCCGCTGCCATGCAGGCGCTGACGGCTCTTGCGAAGGTGCCGGTCGAGGCCGGGCTTTCGCCGAAGCTGCTGGAACTCGTCAATCTGCGCGCCAGCCAGATCAACGGCTGCAGCGTCTGCGTCGACGGGCATCCGCGCATCGCAAAGAAGCTCGGCGAAACGGACGAAAGGCTTTTCGCCGTCAGCGCCTGGCGCGACTCGCCCTATTTCAGCGACGCCGAGCGGGCTGCCCTGGCGCTGACCGAGGCCGTCACCCGCACCAGCGACCGCGCCGACCCCGTGCCCGACGAGATCTGGGACGAGGCGACCCGGCACTATGACGGTCGGAGCCTTGCGGCCCTCGTCATCGCCATCGCCAATATCAATGTCTGGAACCGGCTGAACATCGCCACCCGGCAGATCGCCGGCGCCTGGAAGCCGTAAGCGGCAATTGCCGGCAGCGGGTCACACCTGCGCTGCCGGCAATCGTTCTCTTATTCAGGTCGAAGCTCAGATGATACCGCCGCCGCCGGCAGCGGAGGCCGGACGCTCGGCCGCTATATTCTTGCGGTAGCCGCTGGCGCGGTAGGCGGCGATCGGGTCGATCGCACCGCCGGCCCGGCGCCGGGCTTCGGCGAGGATCGGCTCGACATCGGCGCGATAGGCGCGCTTCAGCGTTTCCGACGCCATCAGCGCGTCATTGTCCTGCTGGTAGCCATCGAGCGCCTTGCGGTCGACGAGCAGCGCCTGCGCATAGGCGCGGCGGATTTCGTTGGCGCTGTTGATCAGGCTTTCGATCGGGTCTGTGACATTATGCGACTGGTCGATCATATGGGCCGGGTTGAAGTCGTTGACGCCGCGCTGCTCGGCATCCACCAGCTCGTTGAAGACCAGGAACAGCCGGTAGGGATCGATCGCGCCGGCGTCGAGATCGTCGTCGCCATATTTCGAATCGTTGAAGTGGAAACCGCCGAGCTTGCCGAACTGGATCAGGCGGGCGACGATCATCTCGATATTGGTGTTCGGCGCATGGTGGCCGAGATCGACGAGGCAATGGGCCTTGGGGCCGAGCGTCTGGGCGATCAGGTAGTTGGTGCCCCAGTCCTGGACGATCGTCGAATAGAAGGCCGGCTCGTACATCTTGTGCTCGGTAAAGAGCTTCCAATCGTCGGGCAGCGCCTTGTAGATGTCGGCCATCGAGGCGAGATAACGCTCGAACGCCCGGGTGAAATTGCTCTGGCCGGGGAAGTTCGAGCCGTCGCCGATCCAGACGGTCAGCGCCTTGGAGCCGAGCGCCTGGCCGATCGCGATGCATTCGAGATTGTGCTCGACCGCCTGCGCCCGCGTTGCCGCATCGGTATGGCTGAGCGAACCGTATTTATAGGAATGGGCCTGTCCCGGCGCATCGGAAAAGGTGTTGGAGTTCATCGCATCGAAACCGAGGCCGAGCGCATCGCCCTTGGCCTTCAGCTCCTTGGCATCCGCCTTGTCCCAGGGAATATGCAGCGAGACATTCGGTGTCGCCTGCGTCAGCTGGTTAATGACGGCGCAATCGTCGAGCTTGTCGAAGATGCCGCGCGGCTCGCCCGTGCCGGGGAAGCGGGCAAAACGCGTGCCGCCGGTGCCGACACCCCAGGAGGGAACGGCGACGAAAAATTCGGCGACCTTGCGGGTGATCGCTTCGATATCGACGCCGCGGCGGTCAAGGTTCGCGCCCAGCGCCTCGTAATCGGCTTTCAATGCGGCTGCCCGCTTGTCGTTTTCTGTCGCGACCAGATCCTGCGCGATCCTGAACTCGGCCATTTCTACCTCCCGGTTATGCAATTTCTAAGATGGGACTGCTGTGGGGCCGCCCCTCATCCGCCTGCCGGCACCTTCTCCCCGTTCAGACGGGGAGAAGGGGATGTGCCGCACCGTCTTCGTCCCACTCCAACATTTCGTTGGGCAAGTCCCCTCTCCCCGTCATGACGGGGAGAGGGTTAGGGTGAGGGGCAGACGCATCCGCCGCCAATCAAAAATTACCGCGTAAAACTCTGCACGTTACCGGCATCGACGTTGATGATGTTGCCGGTCGATTTTGCCGAAAGGTCCGATGCGAGGAAGTAGATCGCCTCGGCGATATCTTCAGGAAACACATTGAGTTTCAGCATCGAACGCTTGCGGTAATGCTCCTCGAGATCGTCAACCTCGATCTTCGAGGAGGCGGCGCGCTGCTCGCGCCACTCGCCGCTCCAGATCTTCGAGCCGCGCAGCACCGCGTCCGGGTTGACGGTGTTGACGCGGATGCCGACATCCGCGCCTTCCAGCGCCAGGCAGCGGGCGAGATGAATTTCGGCGGCCTTTGCCGTGCAGTAGGCAGAGGCATTCGGCGAGGCGGCAAGGCCGTTCTTCGAGGCGACGAAGACGATGTTGCCGCCGAGCGCCTGGCGGCGGAACAGGCGGAAAGCTTCGCGCGAAACGAGGAAATAGCCGGTCGCCAGAATATCGATATTGCGGTTCCAGGTCGAAAGCTCGGTGGCTTCGATCGGCGCGGAGGAGGCAATGCCGGCATTCGATACGAGGATGTCGACGCCGCCGAATTCGACCGACGCTTCCGTGAAGGAGGCGATCACCGCATCTTCCTTGGTGACGTCGAGCCGGACGCTGCGCACGGCGTCAGTCCCGTATTTCTTGACGAAATCGGCTTCCGTGGCTTCGAGCGCCGCCTGGTCGATATCGGCAAGCACTACGCAGGCGCCCTCGCCGACGAGACGGGCGGCCGTCGCCCGGCCGATGCCGCCGGCACCGCCGGTGACGAAGGCGACGCGGCCGGCAAGGCTCTTCGGCTTCGGCATGCGCTGCAGCTTCGCCTCTTCGAGCAGCCAGTATTCGATATCGAAGGCTTCCTGCTCCGGCAGGCCCTGATATTCCGAAACCGTCGAGGCGCCGCGCATGACGTTGATTGCGTTGACGTAGAATTCGCTGGCGATGCGGGCCGTTGCCTTGTCGCGGGCAAAGGACAGCATGCCGACGCCGGGAACGAGGAAGATGACGGGATTGGCGTCGCGCATGGCGGGCGAATTGTCATGCTTGCAGTCGTTGTAATAGCGGGCGTAATCGGCGCGGTAATCCTCCAGCGCCCGGTCGAGGCCGGCGACGATCGCGTCGACATCCGGCTTGGCCGGGTCGAAATCGACGATCAGCGGCCGGATCTTGGTGCGCAGGAAATGGTCCGGGCAGCTGGTGCCGAGCGCGCCGAGCGGACGCAGGTCTTTTGAATTGACGAATTCCAGAACCGCGTCCTGATCGTCGAAATGGCCGAGCTTGCGTTCCTGCTTGCCGATGCGACCGCGAATTTCGGGCATCAGGCGAGCGGCGATGGCACGGCGCTCCGCCACAGCCAGGCTTTGAACGACGGCGCCGCCGAAAATCGTCTTGCCCTCAGTCTGGCCGGCAAACCATTCGATCGCCTTGTTGATGATCTCGAGCGTCAGCTCGTAGCAGGCCTTGGCGTCATTTGCCCAGGTGAAGAGACCATGGCTTTCGAGCACGACGCCCTTGGCGCTCGGGTTCGCCTTGACGAAGGCTTCGAGATCGAGGCCGAGCTGGAAGCCCGGACGGCGCCAGGGCAGCCAGCCGATCTCGTCGCCGAAGATCTGCTGCGTCAATTCCCTGGAATTTTTCGATGCGGCGATTGCGATGATCGCATCGGGATGCATGTGGTCGACATGGGTGAACGGCACGAAACCGTGCAGCGGCGTGTCGATCGAGGCAGCGCGGCCGTTCAGGTTGAAGGTGCAATGCGGCAGGAAACCGACCATGCGATCCTCGTCCTCGACACCCTTATAGATGCCTTTCAGCGATTCCAGCTTGTCCTGGTAGAGGGTGGCGAAACCGTCGAGCTTGATGGTGCCGACGTCGCCACCCGAGCCCTTGACCCAGAGGACCTTGACCTTGCTGCCATCAAGCGGATCGGTTTCCATCACCTTCGCCGAGGTGTTGCCGCCGCCGTAATTGGTGATGCGCTTGTCGGCGCCGAGCAGATTGGAGCGATAGAGCAGCTTGCCGGGCTCATCGAGGCCCGCCGCGTAACCATCATCCCACCGGTTTTCCAGAAGCCGGACGTTCGCCGCCATATCATCCTCCCATATCAGGCTTGTCGGGGGCCGCGATCAGCGCGCCCTTTCGCTCACGGTATCGCGCATCAAAAGTGCGCTTGTCAATCGAAAACGATCAAAATCGATTGTTGTGCAGCGCAATATGAAAATTTATGATCGTTTGTGATTGACAGCCATTAACGGATGCGAAATAAATATGACAAGAGGAGGAGCCCAATGCACGAACGCGAACGCCATCGCATCATCTTAAGCGCCGTTCAGGAAAAGTCCGTCGTCACGATCCAGGACATTTCCGAATTGACGGAAGCTTCTGAAGCGACAATCAGGCGCGACATTGCGGCTCTTCACGTGCAGGGCAAGATCCGCCGTGTCCGCGGCGGCGCGGAGGCCGTGCATCCGCCGCAGCTCGGCAATCTCGCCGGCCGGCCCTTCCGGGTTTCAGAATCAGTCAACATCGATAAAAAGCGCGCAATTGCGCGCGCCGCCGTCGAGCTCTGCGAGGCCGGCGACGCCATCATCATCAATGGCGGCACGACGACCTTCCAGATGGTGCATTATATGGCTGGCCACCGCCTGCAGGTGATGACCAATTCATTCGCCATCGCCGAACATCTGGTCAAACACTCCAAAAACACGGTGACGGTGCCGGGCGGCGCGATCTATCGCGAGCAGAGTCTCATCCTGTCGCCGTTCGACAACGACGCGATCCGCAATTTTTATGCGCGGCGCATGTTCATCGGCGCCCAGGGCGTCGGCCCGCTCGGCATCATGGAGGCGGATGCCCTCATTATCCAGAGCGAGCAGAAGCTGATGCACCAGGCCGACGAACTCGTCGTCATGGTCGATTCAAGCAAATTCAATCGCCGGTCGAGCCTCATTCTCTGCGCGCTCGACCGCGTTTCCGTGGTCATCACCGATGACGGGATTTCGGACGAGGCGGCTCGCATGGTCGAGAATGCCGGCGTCCGGCTCGTTGTCGCAAGCCCGGTGGCCCAGGCTGTGAGGGAGGATTCCTCGTCGGTCGCATGAGGCGCCGCCGAGGTGTGGAAGTCTAATCTTTAAGGGAGGAAAGTACATGAAACTCGCAAAGACACTTGCGCTCGGCGTCGCGCTCGCCGTCGCCATGATGGCCGGCACCGCCAGTGCCAAGGACATCAAGATCGGCCTCGTCGTGAAGTCGCTCGGCAACGGCTTCTTCGACGCCGCCAACAAGGGCGCTCAGGAAGCCGCCAAGGAACTCGGCGGCGTTGAGGTGATCTACACCGGTCCGACGTCGACGACGGCCGAAGGCCAGATCGAAGTCATCAACTCGCTGATCGCCCAGGGCGTCGACGCCATCGCCGTCTCGGCCAACGATCCGGACGCGCTCGTTCCGGCGCTGAAGAAGGCTGCCCAGCGCGGCATCAAGGTCATCTCCTGGGACTCCGGCGTAGCACCTGAAGGCCGCATCCTGCAGCTCAACCCGTCGTCCAACGAGCTGATCGGCAAGATGTGCCTGACGCTCGTCAAAAACCATCTCGACGGCGGCAAGGGTGACTTCGCCATCCTGTCGGCGACGACCACCTCGACCAACCAGAACATCTGGATCGACCAGATGAAGAAGCAGCTGAAGGATTTCCCGGGTCTCAACCTCGTCACCACAGTTTACGGCGACGACCTCTCGGACAAGTCCTATCGTGAAGCCGAAGGCCTCTTGAAGTCGAACCCCAACGTCAAGGTCATCGTCGCTCCGACGACGGTCGGCGTTCTCGCCGCTTCCAAGGTCGTCGAAGACAAGGGCCTTGTCGGCAAGGTCTACGTCACCGGCCTCGGCCTGCCGTCCGAAATGGCCGGCGCGATCAAGTCGGGCGCCACCAAGGAATTCGCCATCTGGAACCCGATCGACCTCGGCTACTCTGCAACGCAGATCGCTTATCACCTGGCAAAGGGTGATGCCGATGGCAAGCCGGGCAGCGAGATTGAAGCCGGCCGCATGGGCAAGATCAAGATTGGCGACAATGGCGAAGCCGCCATGGCCGACCCCTTCGTCTACAACGCTTCGAACATCGACCAGTTCTCCAAGGTCTTCTGATCCGGAGCCGACGAATAAGATCCCGGCGGCCTTGCCGCCGGGATTTCCCTTTCGACATTTGGTAGAAATCTGATGAACGCCGCCTTCCAACAAACCGTCACGGACAGCAAAACCGGCGATGCGCCCGCCATTCTGGAAATGCGCGGCATCTCCCAGATCTTTCCGGGCGTGAAGGCGCTCGACAATGTCAGCATCGCCCTCCACCCCGGCACAGTGACGGCGCTGATCGGCGAAAACGGCGCCGGTAAATCGACGCTCGTCAAGATCCTGACCGGCATCTACCGGCCGAACGAAGGCGAGATCCTGGTCGACGGCCGGCCGACGAGTTTTGCCAGCGCCCAGGCGGCAATCGATGCCGGCGTCACCGCCATCCATCAGGAAACCGTGCTTTTCGATGAGCTGACGGTTGCCGAAAACATCTTCCTCGGCCACGCGCCGCGCACCCGCCTGCGCACCATCGACTGGCAGGCGATGAACAACCGCTCGAAGGCGCTGCTCATCGCCCTTGAAAGCAATATCGATCCGACGATCCGGCTCAAGGACCTCTCCATTGCGCAGCGCCATCTGGTGGCGATTGCCCGCGCTCTGTCGATCGAGGCCCGCATCGTCATCATGGACGAGCCAACCGCCGCCCTTTCCCGCAAGGAGATCGACGATCTCTTCCGCATCGTCCGCGGCCTGAAGGAACAGGGCAAGGCGATCCTCTTCATCAGCCACAAGTTCGACGAGGTTTACGAGATCGCCGACGATTTCGTCGTGTTCCGCGACGGCCGCGCCATCGGTCAGGGCCGACTCAAGGACACGCCGCAGGACGAGATCGTCCGCATGATGGTCGGCCGCGACGTCGAAAACGCTTTTCCGAAGATCGATGTCGCCATCGGCGGCCCGGTGCTGGAGATCCGCAACTACAGTCACCGCACCGAATTCCGCGACATCTCCTTCACCCTGCGAAAGGGCGAGATTCTCGGCATTTACGGCCTGATCGGCGCCGGCCGCTCGGAACTCGCACAGTCGCTCTTCGGCATCACCCGGCCGCTCTCCGGCCGGCTGACGCTCGAAGGCCGGGAGATTTCGATCAACTCGCCGCATGATGCGATCAAAGCCGGCATCGTCTATGTGCCGGAAGAGCGCGGCCGCCACGGCCTGGCGCTGCCGATGCCGATCTATCAGAACATGACGCTGCCGTCGCTGACGCGGACCTCGCGCAAGGGCTTCCTGCAGGCGGCGGAAGAATTCGCGCTCGCCCGCAAATATGCCGAGCGACTGGATCTGCGCGCCGCCGCCCTCTCCGTGCCGGTCGGCACGCTGTCGGGCGGCAACCAGCAGAAGGTCGTCATCGGCAAGTGGCTCGCCACCATGCCGAAGGTGATCATCCTCGATGAACCCACGAAGGGCATCGACATCGGCTCGAAGGCTGCCGTCCACGGCTTCATCAGCGAGCTTGCGGCCGAGGGCCTCTCCATCATCATGATCTCTTCCGAACTGCCTGAAATCATCGGCATGTCGGACCGTGTGCTGGTCATGAAGGAAGGCCTGTCGGCCGGGCTCTTCGAGCGCGATCAGCTTTCGCCGGAAGCGCTGGTGCGCGCCGCGACCGGAAATGCATGAGGTAATGGGCATGGCCAAACTGATCAGAAAACGCGAAACCCTGCTCTTTGCCATCATCGTGCTGATGATTGGCATCTTCTCGACGCGGGCGGCCGATTTCGCGACACCGGATAATCTCGCCGGCATCTTCAACGACACAGCGATCCTGATCATTCTGGGCCTTGCCCAGATGACTGTTATCCTGACCAAATCGATCGACCTCTCGGTTGCCGCAAACCTCGCCTTTACCGGCATGGCGATTGCGATGATGAATGCCGCCTTTCCGGGCCTGCCGCTGATCGTGCTGATCCTCGCCGCGGTCGTGATCGGCGCCGCACTCGGCACTATCAACGGCTTCCTCGTCTGGCGCCTGGAAATCCCGCCGATCGTCGTGACCCT
This sequence comes from Rhizobium sp. BT03, assembly GCF_030053155.1. NCBI lineage: Bacteria > Pseudomonadati > Pseudomonadota > Alphaproteobacteria > Hyphomicrobiales > Rhizobiaceae > Rhizobium > Rhizobium sp. BT03. The sequence continues at coordinate 533,687 of NZ_CP125642.1, read as the reverse complement.
CGGCACGCTCACCATCTATCGCGGCATGGCCTTCGTGCTCTCGGGCGGCGCCTGGGTGAACGCCCATCAGATGACGCCGACCTTCCTGGCCGTTCCCCGCACGCCGATCCTCGGCCTGCCGGTGCTGAGCTGGGTTGCGATCATCATCGTCGCGCTGATGTATATGCTGCTGCGCTACAGCCCGTTCGGCCGCTCGGCCTATGCGACCGGCGGCAATCCCACGGCTGCCGTCTATGCCGGCATCGATACCGGCCGGACGAAATTCCTGGCCTTCGTGCTCTCGGGCGCACTCGCCGGCCTTTCCAGCTATCTCTGGGTTTCGCGTTATGCGGTTGCCTATGTCGATATCGCCAACGGCTTCGAGCTCGACAGCGTCGCGGCCTGTGTCATCGGCGGCATCTCGATTGCCGGCGGCGTCGGCTCGGTCGCCGGCACCGTGCTCGGCGCGCTGTTCCTCGGCGTCATCAAGAACGCCCTGCCGGTCATCGGCATTTCGCCTTTCACGCAGATGGCGATCTCCGGCACCGTCATCATTCTCGCCGTCGTCTTCAACGCAAGGCGCGAGCGCAATCGAGGCCGCATCATCCTGCGTGACCGCGCAGCAGCGGAGGTCGCAGCATGAGCACCGTTTCCTCAACACCCGAAAAACGGGTCATTCCCGATCGGCTCGGCACGCCGTTCAAGCGCATCATGTCGAGCTGGGAAGTGCTGCTCTTCGGTGTCGCCGTCCTGATCTTCATCTTCAATTCTGTGGCCTCGCCCTATTTCCTCGATGCCTGGAACCTCTCGGACGCCACCTTCAACTTCACCGAAAAGGCGATGATCGCCTTTGCCATGGCGCTGCTCGTCATCTCGGGCGAAATCGACCTCTCGGTCGCCGCGATTATCGCGCTCGCCTCGACGGCGATGGGGGCGGCGGCTCAACTCGGCGTCGGCACGCCGGGCCTGGTATTGATCGGCATCGGCACCGGGCTTGCCTGCGGCATCTTCAACGGCGTGCTCGTTTCGGTGCTGAAATTGCCGTCAATCGTCGTCACCATCGGCACGATGAGCCTGTTCCGCGGCATTTCCTATATCGTGCTCGGCGACCAGGCCTACGGCAAGTACCCTGCCGATTTCGCCTATTTCGGCCAGGGCTACGTGTTCTGGGTGTTCTCCTTCGAATTCGTGCTGTTCTTCGTGCTGGCGATCGCCTTCGCCATCCTGCTGCACGCGACGAATTTCGGCCGGCAGGTCTATGCGATCGGCAACAATGATTTCGCCGCCCGCTTCTCCGGCATCCCGGTCGAGCGCGTCAAATTCATCCTCTTCCTGTTGACCGGCGTCATGAGCGGTGTTGCCGCCGTCTGCCTGACCTCGCGCCTCGGCTCGACCCGGCCGTCGATCGCGCAAGGCTGGGAGCTCGAAGTCGTCACCATGGTCGTGCTCGGCGGCATCTCGATCCTCGGCGGCTCCGGCACGATCGGCGGCGTCGTCATCGCCGCCTTCGTCATGGGCCTCGTCACCTTCGGCCTCGGCCTCTTGAACGTGCCCGGCATCGTCATGTCGATCTTCATCGGCCTGCTGCTCATCATCACCATCGCGATCCCGATCATCGCCCGTCGCATCAAGCTCATGAGCTCCCGATGACCTTGGAAAAACACGCCTTCAAGATGCAGCTCAATCCCGGCATGGAAGCTGAATACCGCAAGCGGCATGACGAAATCTGGCCTGAGCTGGTCGATCTCCTGCATCAGTCGGGCGCCAGCGACTATTCCATCCATCTCGACCGCGACACCAACACGCTGTTCGGCGTGCTGACGCGGCCTGCCGGTCACACGATGGCGAGCCTGCCGGAGCATCCCGTCATGAAAAAATGGTGGGCACACATGGCTGATATCATGGCGACCAATCCGGATAATTCGCCGGTTCAAAGCGACCTCGTCACCCTCTTCCATATGCCATGACCGCCAATTCCTATCGTCGCATCGCCGTTCTCGACATCGGCAAGACCAATGCCAAGGTCGTCGTGCTCGACAGCGGGACAGGCGCCGAGATCGCTGTCCTGAAACGGCCGAACATCACGATCAAGACCGGCCCCTACCCGCATTATGATATCGAAGCTCTGTGGTCCTTCGCCCTCGACGCGCTGAAGAGCCTTGCGCGGGAACCCGGCTTCGACGCCATCTCGATCACCACCCATGGCGCCGCAGCCGCGCTGCTCGACCGGGCCGGTGCGCTCGCCATGCCCGTGATCGACTACGAGCATGAATACCCAGAAGCGATCCGCAATGCCTATACGGCCTTGCGTCCTTCCTTCGGCGAAACCTTCTCGCCGCGCCTTGCAATGGGGCTTAATGTCGGCGCGCAGCTGCACTACCAGAAGAGCGCCTTTCCCGAGGAATTCGCTAAGGTGGCGACCATCCTCACCTATGCGCAATACTGGACGGCGCGGCTGACCGGTGTCGCCGCCAATGAGCTGACCTCGCTCGGCTGCCACACCGACCTCTGGAACCCGAAAACATCAGACTATTCCTCGCTGGTCGACAGGCTCGGCATTCGCGGCCTGATGGCACCGATCCGTTCGGCCTTCGATGCGCTCGGCCCGGTCCTGCCCGAGATCGCCGTCACGCTCGGCCTTGACGCACCGGTGCCGGTCTATTGCGGCATTCACGATTCCAATGCCTCGCTGCTGCCGCATCTGGTCCATCGGGCCGCCCCCTTCGCTGTCGTCTCCACCGGCACCTGGGTCATCAATTTCGGCGTCGGCGGCGATCTCGACCATCTCGATGCCGAACGCGATGCGCTCGCCAATGTCGACGCCTATGGCCGGACCGTTCCCTCCTCGCGTTTCATGGGCGGGCGGGAATTCGAACTCCTTTCGGCCGAGATCGGCCCTGTCGATGAAAAGGCCGCCCAGGCAGCGATCGGTCCGGTCGTCGAAAAGGGCTTGATGCTGCTGCCCAACATTGCCCCCGGCTCCGGGCCCTTCCCTGGAAAGGCAAGCCGCTGGATCGGCGCCGACGAGGCAAGCCGCGAGGAGCGTCATGCCGCCGCCTGCCTCTATCTCGCTTTGATGACCGATGCCTGCCTCGGACTGACCGGCGCCAAAGGCCCGGCTATCGTCGAGGGTCCCTTTGCGCTCAACGAGACCTATCTGAAGCTGCTTGCGGCGCTCATTGGCCGCGAGGTCCTGGCCCTTCCCGGCACGACCGGCACAAGCCAGGGTGCTGCCCTTCTCACCGGCATCCGGCCGGTATCCGGCGCCGAGACGCATGTTCCGCCGTCCGAGATCGCGGGGCTTTCCGTCTATCGCGATCGCTGGTACGCGGCGATGGAATAAGAGCTTTTCCAAAGACGGCCCAAGAACGGTCTTGCTCGCTCCTGCCTTGCGGTTAGTGTGCCCCTCGAAAACCAAGTCGAGGAGACAGCATGACAGAGGCATTCGATCCACGCGGGCTCGCAGCCAGGCTTCACAGCCTGCGCCAGGCCGGCGGGCAGGAAGAAACCGGCAGTTTCGCACTGCCGGCCGATCTGCATCAGGCGATGGAGGCGCAGAATTTCCTGAGCGCGGCCGACGGCATTTCCAGCAATGGCTGGAAGGTGACGGTCTCGCCGGAGGGTCAGGCGGTCACCGGTCCGCTGCATCCCTATGCCGAAGCCGCCGCCGGCGCCAGCATCTCCTGGTATCCGGGCCTGAAATTCGAGACCGAGATCGCCGTGCGTCTCGGCAGGGACCTGCCGATCCGCACCGGCACTCCCTATAGCCGCGCCGAGGTCGTCGAGGCGATCGCCGCCGTCCATCTCGGCGCCGAGCTGCTGGTCAGCGCCGTCAAGGAAGGTGGCAGCGTCTCCTTTCTGCTGTTTACATCAGACCGCCTCGGCAATAGCGGCTATGTGCTTGGCCCGAAGCTCGACAAAAGCGCTGTCGATACCGCCGGCGGCACGCCGCTCAAGGTCACCCATGCCGGCCGCACGATCTATGACGGTCCGGCGCAGCATCCAAAGGGCGACGTTCTCACCTGGCTTGTCGATTACGCCAATGACGGTCTGCGCCCCGAGACATCGCTGAAGGCAGGCGCGTTGCTCACCACAGGCACGTTGAGCGGCGCGATCGAACTGACCGAGCCCGGCGAGATCGATATCCTCTTCGGGGACAGCCAACTCCGTTTCTCGGTTTCGAAGGGCTGATTTGAAGCCGAGCAGAAAGCGTAAGTTGACAATCCCGGTTTAGTTTTGCAGGGAAAGGGAGGGCTCGCCCTCCCCGTGCGACACCGAACCCGGAGCAGATCATGCCTTCACCCTTCCTTGCCCTGTCGGCAATCGAGCATGCCATCGGACAAAAATCCGTCCTGCATGGCATCGATCTGACGCTCGAGCAGGGCCGCATCTACGGTCTGGTCGGCCCGAACGGCTCCGGCAAAAGCACGCTTTTGAAGATCATCGCCCGCCAGACCGCGCCGAAGTCCGGCGCCATCGCCTTCAACGGCAAGCCGGCGGGTGATTGGGGTGCCCGGGAATTTGCCCGGCACGTCGCCTACATGCCGCAATTCACGCCGGCGACCGACGGGATGATCGTGCGCGAACTGGTGGCGCTCGGCCGTTTCCCCTGGCACGGCACGCTCGGCCGCTTCACCCCTACCGATCGCAACAAGGTCGAGGAGGCGATCGTCCGCACCGAGCTCGAGGATTTTGCCGATCGGCTCGTCGCCAACATGTCCGGCGGCGAGCGCCAGCGCGCCTGGATCGCCATGATGCTCGCTCAGGACGCCCGCTGCCTGCTGCTCGACGAACCGACATCGGCGCTCGACCTTGCTCATCAGGCAAGCGTCCTCTCGCTGGTCAAGGAGCTCAGCCATGAACGCGGCCTGACCGTCGTCATCGTGCTGCACGACATCAATCTCGCCGCGCGTTATTGCGATGCGATCGTCGCGCTCAACCGCGGCCGGATCACCGCCGAAGGCACGCCCACCGAGATCATGCGGGCGGAGACACTGCAATCGATTTTCGGCGTCGGCATGGGCGTCTTTCCCCATCCGGTTCGAAACGAGCCGGTCAGCTATCTCTTATAGGTCGTCGCTCACGTCTTCTCGCGGAACATCTCGATGATGGCGGAGAAATCCCGTCCGCCGTTGCCCTGTTTTTCGAAGAGGGCAAAAAGCTGCGCCGCCTCCGCCCCCATCGGCGTCGACGCACCGCTCGCCAGCGCCGCCTCCTGCGAGAGTCTCAAATCCTTCAGCATCAGGGCCGCGGCGAAACCGGGCTTGTAGCCGTTGTTGGCCGGCGAGGTCGGCACCGGTCCGGGCACCGGGCAATAGGTATTGATCGCCCAGCATTGGCCGGATGAGGTCGAGGCGACGTCGAACAGCGCCTGGTGCGAGAGGCCGAGTTTTTCGGCAAGCACGAAGGCCTCACAGACGCCGACCATCGAAATGCCGAGGATCATGTTGTTGCAGATCTTCGCCGCCTGGCCGGCGCCGGCCTCGCCGCAATGGACGATCTTCTTGCCCATCGCCTCGAGGATCGGTTTCGCCCGGGCGAAGGCTTCGTCCGAGCCGCCGGCCATGAAGGTCAGGGTGCCGGCAGTCGCCCCACCGGTGCCGCCGGAGACGGGCGCGTCGAGCGACAGGCAGCTTGCGGCCTTGGCCATCTCATGCGCCTTGCGGCTGCTGTCGACATCGATTGTCGAGCAATCGATGACCAGCGTGTCCTGCGCCGCGGTCTGCAGGATATCGGTCCAGGCCGTCAGCACGTGCCTGCCCTGCGGCAGCATCGTGATGACGATGTGAGCGTCCTTGACCGCCTGGCTGGCATGGCTTGCCGGCTTGACGCCGCTCGCCTCGGCCGCCTTCAGCACGGGAGCGGCGAGATCGAAGCCAAGGACTTCGTGACCTGATTTGACGAGATTGGCCGCCATCGGCCCGCCCATGTTGCCCAATCCGATGAATGCGATCCTTGCCATGGTCTTCTCCTATCGATTGTCTTCAAGGATCATCGCGGCAGCCTTTTCGGCGATCATGATGGTCGGTGAATTGGTGTTGCCCGAGGTGATCGACGGCATCACCGAAGCGTCGGCGATCCTGAGCTTGCCGAGCGCCCGGAACCTCAGCCGGGGATCGACGACGCTCTCCCTGTCGGCGCCCATGCGGCAAGTGCCGACGGGATGGAAGATCGTCGTGCCGATCTCGCCCGCCGCCCGCTCCAGATCGGCTTCGGTCTGATAGCTCGGGCCCGGTTTGAACTCCTCGGGCCGGAACCGGGCGAAGGAAGGCTGCGCGACGATCTTGCGCGTCAACCGTATCGAACGGACAGCTATGTCACGATCGCGCTGCGTCGAGAGGTACTTTGGGCTGATCGTCGGCTGGGCGGCGAAATCCGGGCTCGACAGGTGCACGGAACCGCGGCTTTCCGGCCTCAGATTGCAGACGCTCGCGGTGATCGCCGGGAAAGGATGGACGGGGTCGCCGAACTTCTCCAGCGAGACCGGCTGCACATGATATTGCAGGTCCGGCGTCTCTCGGTCCGGTCCCGAGCGGGTGAAGATGCCGAGCTGGCTCGGCGCCATCGCCATCGGCCCGGAGCGGCGGACGAGATATTCGAGCCCGATTGCCGCCTTGCCGATCAGCTTCGTCGCCTTCTCGTTCAATGTCGGAACGCCCGTCACCTTGTAGGCCAGGCGCAATTGCAGATGGTCCTGCAGGTTCTCGCCGACGCCCTTCACCTCGGCAAGAACGTCGACGCCCGCCCGGCGCAACACCTCGCCTCTGCCGATGCCGGACAGTTCCAGAATATGCGGCGAGCCGATCGAGCCGGCGGAAAGGATGGTTTCCCTAGCCGCATAGGCGCGCTTGGCAACACCATCGTGCTGGAACTCGACGCCGGCAACAGTGCCCTCCTCCAGCAGCAGTCGGCGGACCTGCGCCTTGGTCAAAACGGTCAGGTTGGCGCGCTTCATTGCTGGGCGCAGAAAGGCCTTCGAGGTGTTCCAGCGAATGCCGGACCGCTGGTTGACGTCGAAATAGCCGGAGCCTTCGTTGCTGCCCCGGTTGAAATCCGCCGTCTCCGGAATGCCGGCCTCTCTCGCCGCCTGCTGGAAGGCATCGAGCACGGCCCAGCGCACGCGCGCCTTCTCGATGCGCCATTCGCCACCGGCGCCATGCATCTCGTCTTCGCCGCGATAAAAATCCTCGGATCTGCGGAAGAAGGGCAGAACATCGTCCCAGCCCCAGCCGCTGCAGCCCATCTGCCGCCAGAGATCGTAATCGCGCGCCTGGCCGCGCATATAGATCATGCCGTTGATCGACGAGCAGCCGCCGAGCACCTTGCCGCGGGGATAACTCAGCGCCCGGCCGTTCAGTCCGGCTTCCGGCGCCGTGGTGAAACACCAGTCGGTGCGCGGATTGTTGATGCAATAGAGATAGCCGACCGGAATATGGATCCAGTGATAATTGTCGCTGCCGCCGGCCTCCAGCAGCAGCACCCGGCTCCTGCCATCGGCCGACAGCCGGTTGGCAAGCACGCAGCCGGCACTCCCCGCCCCGATGATGATATAGTCGTAACGATCCATGTGCCCTGCACGAACTCCAGATGCTTGCCGCTTCCCCTCCCCGCGGACGGGAAGAGGTTCGCCCGTTCAGCGGCGATAGACGAAGCCCAGCTTCCGCCCCAGCCGCGAAGCGTAGAATTCGCCGATGATGCCGCGGCGAAAGATCAGCACGCAGACCATGAAGACGATGCCGGTGATGATCGTCACCGGGAATTCCGAGGTGGCGAGGTAGTTTTCCAGCGCCACCACCAGCCCGGCGCCGAAGAGCGGACCGATCAGCGTGCCGATGCCGCCGAGCAGCGTCATCAGGATCACTTCGCCCGACATCTGCCAGGCGACGTCGGTCAGCGTCGCGAACTGGAAGACGATCGATTTGACCGCGCCCGCGAGCCCGGCCAGTGCTGCCGACATGACGAAAGCGCCGAGCTTGTAGCGCGCGACGGAATAGCCGAGCGAGATCGCCCTCTGCTCGTTTTCGCGGATCGACTTCAGGATCATGCCGAAAGGCGAATTGATGAAGCGCCAGATGATCAAGATCCCAACGAGGAAAACGGCCAGCACGAAATAATACATGTTGGTCGAGCTGTTCAGATCGATGAAGCCGAAGAGATGGCCGCGCGGCACCGACTGGATGCCATCCTCGCCCTCGGTGAACTCCGCCTGCAGGCAGAAGAAGAAGAACATCTGCGACAGCGCCAGCGTGATCATCGCGAAATAGATGCCCTGGCGGCGGATGGCGAAGAAACCCATGACGAGGCCGAGTAAGGCCGCACCCGCCACGCCGATCAGAATGCCGAGCTCCGGCGGCAGGCCCCATGATTTCACGGTATAGGCGGTGAAATAGGCTGCGCCGCCGAAGAAGGTGGCATGGCCGAAGGACAAGAGGCCGGTATAGCCGAGCAGCAGGTTGAAGGCGCAGGCAAAAAGCGCGAAGCAGAGCAGCTTCATCAGGAAGATCGGATAGAAGAAGAAGGGCGCAAGCAGCAGCAGCAACAGCCCGATGGCGAGGAAGGCTGCCTGCACCGAAAGGGCGGTCCGGCTTTTTTCCGTTCGAATGGTGTCGGTGATGTCAGCCATGTCAAGCATCCCGGCCGAAGAGGCCCGCGGGCCTGATGAGAAGCACGATCGCCATGATGACGAAGATCACGATGTTGGAGGCCTCGGGATAGAAGACCTTGGTCAGGCCCTCGGCGATGCCCAGCACATAACCGGTGATGATCGCGCCCATGATCGATCCCATGCCGCCGACGACGACCACGGCGAAGACGACGATGATCATATTCGAGCCCATCAGCGGCGAGACCTGGTAGATCGGCGCTGCCAGCACGCCGGCAAAGGCGGCAAGACCAGCGCCGAGGGCATAGGTCAGCGTCAGCAGCACCGGCACGTTGACGCCGAAGACCTGCACCAGCACGGCGTTTTCGGTGGCGGCGCGCAGATAGGCGCCGAGCTTGGTCTTTTCGATCAGCAGCCATGTGCCGAGGCAGACGACGAGCGAGACGACGACCACCCAGCCGCGATAGATCGGCAGGAACATGAAGCCGAGGTTGGCCCCGCCGGCAAGGGCTGCCGGCGTCGCATAGGGCTGGCCGGACGAGCCGTAGAGATAGCGGAAGGTGCCTTCCACGGCGAGCGCCAGCCCGAAGGTGAAGAGCAGGCCGTAGAGCGGATCGAGATCGTAGAGCCGGCGCAGGAACAGCCGCTCGATGATCGCGCCGGCAAGGCCGACGATGACGGGCGCCAGGATCAGCGACGGCCAGTAGCCGATGCCGGCATAGGTCAGCAGCAGATAGGCGACGAAGGCGCCGAGCATATATTGCGCGCCATGGGCGAAGTTGATCACCCTGAGCAGGCCGAAGATGATGGCGAGGCCGAGGCTGAGCAGCGCATAGAACGAGCCATTGATCAACCCGATCAACAGCTGGCCGAGCAGCGCCTGTAGGGGAATGCCGAAGATCATCGTCATCTGGTCACACTCCCGAGATGAAGATCGAAGGCCGGCCATCCGCGGCCCTCTACGTTTCCCTCATTCCTGTGCTCGTCACAGGAATCCAGCAGCGCCGCGTCTGCGGCGCGAAGGAATCGTTTCGGCCCAAAGACTTGGGCCGGCTGGATTCCTGTGACATCGCTCGGGTCGCGCCCGAGCACAGGAATGAGGGAGGAGATGTTGACGCCCAATATCCCGGAAGCATATCCGAAGGTCATCATCATACCTAAACCCCCAGAACCTTGTGCAGCGTATCCATGCGCTGCGGCAGTTCGCCGATCGGGAATTCCGACACCATCTGCCCATGATCCATCAGATAGAAGCGATCGGCAATACGGCTGGCGAAGCGGAAGTTCTGCTCGACGAGCAGGATCGTCATGCCGCGTCCTTTCAGCGTCTGCAGCACCTCACCGATGCGCTGGACGATGACGGGGGCAAGCCCCTCCGTCGGTTCGTCGAGAATGAGCAGCCGCACACCGGTGCGCAGGATCCGGGCGATCGCCAGCATCTGCTGCTCGCCGCCTGAGAGTTTGGTGCCGGGGCTGCCGCGGCGTTCGTAGAGATTGGGGAAGAGCTCGTAGATCTCGTCGAGCGTCATGCCGCCCTTCGCCACGACAGGCGGCAGCAGCAGGTTTTCCGACACGGTGAGCGTCGAGAAGATGCCGCGCTCCTCCGGCACGAAGCCGATGCCGCGATGCGCCGTCTTGTGCAGCGGCACCTGCATCATGTCGCTGCCGGCAAAGCTGATCCTGCCCTTGCGGGCCCGCACGATGCCGGTGATGGTGCGCAGCGTCGTCGTCTTGCCGACGCCGTTGCGGCCGAGAATGGTGATCGTCTCGCCTTCGGCCACCCGCATGTCGACGCCGTGCAGGACATGGCTTTCGCCGTACCAGGCGTTCAATCCCTGAATTTCGAGGAGAGCGGCCATCAATGCTCCTCCGTGCCCATATAGGCGACGCGCACGCGCTCGTCCTGGCTGACAGTGGCATAATCGCCCTCGGCAAGGATCTCGCCGCGCTGCAGCACGGTGACATGCTGGCAGATATTGGCGACGACGGAGAGATTGTGCTCGACCATCAGCACCGCCCGGTCACGGGCGACATCGCGGATGATCGCCGAGACGACGCCGACATCCTCAAGCCCCATGCCGGCCATCGGCTCGTCGAGCAGCAGCACCTTCGGATCGAGCGCCAGCGTGGTGGCGATCTCCAGCACCCGCTTGCGGCCATAGGAGAGATCGGCGGCGATATGATCGCGCTCCTTGGAAAGCCCGACGCTGGCGAGCAGCTGCTCGGCGCGCTCGTTCAGCCGGTCGAGCGCCGAGAGCGGCCGCCAGAACTGGGTGGAAAGATTGTTCGGCCGCTGCAGCGCCACGCGCACATTGTCGAAAACGCTCAAATGCGGGAAGACCGCCGAGATCTGGAAGGAGCGCACCAGCCCCATGCGCGCCACCCTGTCGGGCGGCGTTCCGGTGATATCGGTGCCCATCAGCGTGATCGTGCCCGATGTCGGCTGCAGGAACTTGGTCAGCAGGTTGAAGACCGTCGTCTTGCCGGCGCCGTTCGGGCCGATCAGCGCATGCACGCTGGCATCATACACGTCGAGATCGACGTTCTTGACGGCGGTGAAGCCGCCGAAATCACGGCGCAGGCCGCGGGCGGATAAGACCACCCGCGGTTTTTCCTTAGTTTCAATCGCGGAAACCGCCATTGCGCTCACTTCACCAGATCGCAGCCGCTCTTGGCGGGGTCGATATAGGCTTCCTTGCCGGGAATGGTGGCGAGAACGTTGAAATAGTCCCACGGCTCCTTGCTGTCGGCCGGCTTCTTGACCTGCAGCAGATACATGTCGTGGATCATACGGCCATTGGCGCCGACCGTGCCGCCGCGGCCGAAGACGTCGTCGACCGGCATTTCATGCAGCTGTTTGGCGACGGCTTCCGTCTCGTCGGTGCCGGCCTTCTGCACCGCCTTCAGATATTGCGTCACCGCCGAATAGGTGCCGGTATGGATCATGTTCGGCATCTTGCCGGTGCGGGCGAAGAATTTCTTGGCGAAGGCGCGGCTTTCGTCGTCGCGGTTCCAGTAATAGCCTTCGGTCAGCGTCAACCCTTGAGCCGCCTCAAGGCCGAGACCGTGAACTTCGGCGAGCGTGAAGAGCAGCGCCGCCAGATGCTGGCCGCCCTGGGTGATGCCGAATTCGGCCGCCTGCTTGATGGCGTTCGAGGTGTCGAGGCCGGCATTGGCAAGGCCGATCACCTTGGCGCCTGAGGATTGCGCCTGCAGCAGGAAGGACGAGAAGTCCTGGGTCGACAGCGGATGACGGACGGCGCCGACGACCGTGCCGCCGCTCGCCTTGACGTAGTCACTGGTCTGCTGCTCCAGCGAATAACCGAAAGCATAGTCGGCGGTCAGGAAGAACCAGCTGTCGCCGCCCTGCTTGACCAGCGCGCCGCCGGTGCCGACGGCAAGCGCATGGGTGTCGTAGGCCCAATGGAAGCCGTAGGGCGAGCAGGCCTTGCCGGTCAGATCCGTCGTCGCAGCGCCGGTGACGATGTCGATCTTCTTCTTTTCCTTGGCGATCGCCTGCACGGCGAGCGCCACCGAAGAGGTCGTCAGTTCCATGATCGCATCCACCTGCTCGGTGTCATACCATTGGCGGGCGATATTGGAGGCGATATCCGGCTTGTTCTGGTGGTCGGCATCGACGATCTCGATCGGCACATCAAGCACCTTGCCGCCGAAATCCTCGACCGCCATCTTGGCCGCCTCGACGGAGGACTTGCCGCCGAAATCGGCATAGACGCCCGACTGGTCGTTCAGGATGCCGATCTTGACCTTGCCGTCGGTCGCGCTCTGCGCGAGCACCGCCGTGCTGCTCGCCAGCAGAAATGCAACTGAAGCAATGAGATTCTTACGCATATTCTCTCCTCCCAGAGATGAGCCAGATTGCGGTTCTGTTCAGATTTGGCCAGCCGCACTCCTCAGAACGGCGGACCCTCTCCTTACGATCACGGAAATTCCGCGTTGAAGCAACGGGTGGTTTACAACTAATTCCAAACAGTATCTGTTCGTTTTTGAACAGATGGGGATCGCCATGAACAATCCGCCGCAGTTTACTTGGGACGATCTTCAGTTTTTTCTAGCCGTCGCCCGCACCGGACAGCTTTCGACGGCGGCCCGGCAGCTGCGCTCCAGCCATGCCACCGTTTCGCGGCGCATCGACCGGCTGGAATTCACCCTCAAGGTCAAGCTCTTCGAGCGCAATCCGCGCGGCTATGTGCTGACCGCCATGGGCACGCGTTTCGTCGAGACGGCCGAACGGATGGAGCAGGAGACAGAACGGCTGCGCGCCGACCTCGCCGACGGCTCGATGGCGCAGCGCGGCCTCGTACGTCTCAGCGCGCCGGAGGGTTTTGCCAATTTCTTCTTCGCGACCGTGCTGCACCGGTTTGCCGCCCAGCATCCGCATCTGGCACTCGAGCTGGTGACGATCCAGCAGATCATGTCGCTGTCGCGCAAGGAGGCCGATCTTTCCGTCGTGCTCGACGAGCCGAAGGGCGGGCCTTATTTCGCCGAGAAACTGACCGATTATCATCTGCAGATCTACGGCTCGCGCGACTATCTGGCAAAGGCGCCCGCGATCACCCGCCGCGAGGACCTGCTTGAGCATCCCTTCGTCAGCTATATCGAGGAGATGATTTTCGCGCCGGGGCTGGATTATCTCAGCGATGTGCATCCGCGCATCAAGCCGCAGTTCCAGAGCTCCAGCATCTTCGCCCAGCTGACCGCCACCCGAAACGGCCTCGGCCTCTGCATCCCGCCCTATTTTTTCGCCAGCCGTTATCCCGAGCTGGTGCGGGTGCTGCCCGCGGAGATCGACCTCAAGCGCCAGTACTGGATCACCTGCCACCGCGACCTGAAACAGGCGCCGCGCGTGCGCGCCGTCATCGACTTCCTGCGCGAGGCGGTGCGCGGCGAGGACGCGCGCTTCGTGCCGCCCTATGTCACGCCGGCCGGCCCGGTGCGCCGATCGGAAGCCGAACCCTGACTATTTGAGAAATTCGGCCCGGTGCGGGGTGAATGTGTCGATCAGCCGGCCCTTTTCCAGCGCCTTGACGCCGTGGACGAGATTGGGCGGCACGATGAAGCTGCCGCCCTGCTTGAGCACCTCGGTGCGCCCGTCGATCGTCACTTCGAAGCTGCCCTCGGCGACATAACTTGCCTGGATATGCGGATGCGAATGCGCCGCACCGACGGCGCCGCTCTCGAAGGCCACTTCCACCATCATCATCTCGGGCAGATAAGCCATGATGCGCCTGGTAACGCCGGGCTCGGGATTGACCCATTCGGCGCCTTCGGCCGATACGAACAGATCGCTTGACGACATTTCCGTCTCCTCGTTCCAGAATCGATCGCCGGCAAAGTGGAGCATGGAGACGCGTTTGAAAAGATGGCGCGCCCGGTCTTTTCGATAGGGCCGCCTTCTGTTGACGCGGTCGGCTGGCGGGTCTATGCGACCTTGAGCGAGGCAAGCCTGAAGTCTAGGGTGAGGAGACGCCGACATGCAGCATACGCGCGAGGTTTTCGACTGGGCCGACCCGTTCCGGCTGTCGGAGCAGCTCACCGACGAGGAGCGCATGGTGCAGGATACGGCCCATGCCTATGCCCAGGAGAAGCTTGCGCCCCGCGTTCTCGACGCCTTCCGCAACGAAAAGACCGATCCCGAAATCTTCCGCGAAATGGGCGAACTCGGCCTGCTCGGCCCGACGATCTCCCCCGATTACGGTGGCGCCGGCCTCGGCTATACCGCTTACGGCCTGATCGCCCGCGAGGTCGAGCGGGTCGACAGCGGCTATCGGTCGATGATGAGCGTGCAGTCGTCGCTGGTCATGGTGCCGATCGACACCTTCGGGTCTGAGGCGCAGAAGCTGAAATACCTGCCGAAACTCGCCACCGGCGAATGGATCGGCTGCTTCGGCCTCACCGAACCCGATCATGGCTCCGATCCCGGCTCGATGGCGACCCGCGCCAAGAAAGTCGACGGCGGCTACAGCCTGACCGGCTCGAAGACCTGGATCTCGAACGCGCCGATCGCCGATGTCTTCGTCGTCTGGGCCAAGACCGAGGATGGGCTCATTCGCGGCTTCATCCTCGAAAAGGGCTGGAAGGGGCTTTCGGCGCCGGCCATCCACGGCAAGGTGGGATTGCGCGCCTCGATCACCGGCGAAGTGGTGATGGACGGGGTCTTCGTGCCCGAGGAAAATCTTTTGCCCGGCGTCACCGGCCTCAAGGGGCCGTTCACTTGCCTCAACTCGGCCCGTTTCGGCATCGCCTGGGGCGCGCTCGGGGCTGCCGAGGATTGTTATGCCAGGGCACGGCAATACACGCTGGAGCGCAAGCAGTTCGGCCGGCCGCTCGCCGCCAACCAGCTGATCCAGAAGAAGCTCGCCGACATGGCGGCGGAAATCTCGCTCGGCCTCCAGGGCTGCCTGCGGCTCGGCCGCATGAAGGAGGAAGGCCATCCGCCGGTGGAGCTGACCTCGATCCTCAAGCGCAACAGCTGTGGCAAGGCGCTGGAGATCGCGAGGGCGTCCCGCGACATGCTCGGCGGCAACGGCATCTCCGACGAATTCGGCATCGCCCGCCATCTCGTCAACCTCGAAGTGGTCAACACCTATGAGGGCACGCACGACATCCACGCGCTGATCATCGGCCGGGCGATCACCGGCATCGCCGCCTTCGCGAACTAAACTCCCGGCGCGGCAAGGCGAATTGCCACGCGCCTGACAATATGCAACCTTCCCTCTCGCGGCACGGCGCCGGCAATGAGGGGGATCGCGCATGTTTCTGCTTCTTGCATTGCTGATCGGTGTCATCTCCGGCCTTCGCACCATGACGGCGCCGGCCGCCGTCGCCTGGGGCGCGGCCCTCGGCTGGTTCGATGTCTCGCAGACGCCGCTTGCCTTCATGGGTTACCGATGGACGCCGTGGATTTTCACCATCCTCGCGGTCACCGAGCTGGTCGCCGACCAGCTGCCATCGACGCCGTCGCGCAAGGTGCCGATGCAATTCGGTGCCCGTATCGTCTCGGGGGCGCTGTCGGGTGCTGCGATCGGGGCCGCCAGCAGCCTGCTCTTCGGCGGACTGATCGCCGGCGTGATCGGCGCCGTCATCGGCACCTATGGTGGTGCTGCCATCCGCGGTAGGCTCGCCGCCTCCTTCGGCAGGGACCTGCCGGCCGCTCTCATCGAGGATGCCGTCGCCGTCATCGGCGCGGTGCTGATCGTGGGGGCCGTGTCATGAAGAGCTTCGACGCCATCGTCATCGGCGCCGGCCAGGCCGGCCCGTCGCTTGCCGCCCGCATGGTCGACAAGGGCATGAAAGTGGCGCTGATCGAGCGCAAGTTCCTCGGCGGCACCTGCGTCAATGCCGGCTGCATGCCGACGAAGACGCTGGTCGCCAGCGCCCGCGCCGCCCATGTCGCGAGGAACGGCGCCGCCTACGGCGTCAAGATCCCCGGCGAGATCGCCGTCGACATGAAGGTGGTGAGAGCCCGGGCCGAAACCGTGACGATGAATGCCCGCAACGGCCTGATCGGCTGGCTCACCGGCATGGCCGGCATGAGCGTCATCTACGGCCATGCCCGTTTCGAGGATCCGAAGACCGTCAGCGTCAATGGCGAAACGCTGACCGCGCCGCGCATCTTCCTCAATGTCGGCGCGCGGCCTGTTATCCCCGATCTGCCTGGCATCGGCGATATCGATTACCTCACCAGCACCTCGATCATCCATCTCGACACGCTGCCGCGGCATCTGGCTGTAATCGGCGGCAGTTATATCGGGCTGGAATTCGCGCAGATGTATCGCCGCTTCGGCGCCGAGGTCAGCGTCATCGAACACGGGCCGAAGCTCGCATCGCGCGAGGACGAGGATATATCGGACGTGATCGCCGACATCCTGCGTTCGGAAGGCATCGGCGTCCACACCGACGCCGATAACATCGCCTTCGCCAGCAACGGCAGCGGCGTGAGCGTTACCGCCGGCTCGGCGACGATCGATGCGAGCCATGTGCTGATCGCCACCGGCCGCAAACCGAACACCGACGATCTCGGCCTCGATGCCGCAGGCGTTACCACCGACAAGCGCGGCTTCATCACGGTCGACGACGGGCTCGCCACCAATGTCGAGGGCATCTGGGCGCTCGGCGACTGCAACGGCCACGGCGCCTTCACCCACACTTCCTACAATGATTTCGAAATCACCGCCGCCAATCTGCTCGACGGCGACGACCGCAAAGTTTCGAGCCGCATCCCGGCCTATGCGCTCTATATCGACCCGCCGCTCGGCCGCGTCGGCATGACGGAGAAGCAGGCGCGGGAGTCGGGGCGCAGGATCACGGTCTCGACCCGGCCGATGAGCCGCGTCGGCCGCGCCAACGAACGCGGCGAGACCAAGGGCTTCATGAAGGTGATTGCCGACGCCGAGACCAAGCAGATCCTCGGCGCGGCGATATTGGGCATCGAGGGCGACGAGGTGATCCATGGGCTTATCGATGCGATGAATGCGGGCACGACCTATCCGGCATTGCAATGGTCGGTGCCGATCCATCCGACGGTGTCGGAGCTGATCCCGACGCTGCTTGGCGATCTGAAGCCGGTTCAGCCGTGACGTGACCTCGGGAAGAGCTGGAGGCGAACCCGCGTGTCCATCGAACTGCTGATCGAAAATTACGGCCTGCTGGCGATCTTTCTGGGCGCCGCCTTCGAAGGCGAAACGGCCGCCTTCCTCGGCGGCGTGATTTCCCACCGCGGACTGCTGCCCTATTGGTCGGCGTCGCTCGCGGCCACGGCCGGATCTTTCGCCGGCGATCAGCTGTGGTTCCTCGCCGGTCGTTACGCCTCCCGCTGGAGCCTCGTCCGGCGGCTGATGGAAAAGCCGGCGCTCGCCCGCGTTGCCGAACTTCTGGAAAAATATCCGACAGGCTTCATCCTTGCCTTTCGTTTCCTGGTCGGGTTGCGGACGATCAGCCCTATCGTCATCGGAACAACGCGGATACCGACCGGAAAATTCGTCGTCTTGAACGCCGCAGCCGCGCTGGTCTGGGGGCAGCTTTTCACCGCGCTCGGCTATTTGTTCGGGCACGGCATCGAGCAGATATTGGGCCACCTTTCCCTTCACCGGCATCTGCTGGTGGCCATCGGAGCCGCGGCTGTCGTCGCGGCCGCGGCCCTTGCCTTTCGCAAGATGAGACCGAGCGCCAGGCACTCATAGAAGTGGCGCGGCACTCTACTCCATCACGATCTGCAGCTTGACGTCGCTCGGCCGCGCCTCGACGGCGCGATCGAACGCCTTGATCGAATCCGCGAATGTGAAGGTCTCGGATATCAGCGGCTTCAGGTCGACGCGGCCCGATGCCAACAGCGCGATCGAGCGCTCATATTGGTGCGCGTAGCGGAACACCGTCTCGATGCGGATCTCCTTGGTCGAGGCCGTGGAGACGTCGAAACCAACAGGGTTGACCGGCAGGCCGACGGCGACGATGACGCCGCCCGGGCGCGGCAGCGCCATGATCGTCTCCCAGGCCCTCGGCGAACCGGAGCATTCGAAGACGACATCGGCGCCCCAGCCGTCCGTCAACCTGGCCACTTCTTCACTCAGGTTCGTCTCGCGGATATTGACCGGAATGACGCCCTGATATTGCGCGGCGATATCGAGCTTCGGCTGGGCGAGATCGGCGACGATCGCCCGGGCGCAGCCGCCGGCAAGAGCGGCGATCGCCACCATCGTGCCGATCGGCCCGGCGCCGAGGACGACGGCGGTATCGCCGGGTGTAATCTTGGCTTTGCTGGCCGCCTGCATGCCGACGGCGAAGGGCTCGACCATCGCGCCTTCGGCAAAGCTGACATTGTCGGGCAGCTTGAAAGTATAATTGGCGGGGTGCACGACCTCAGGCGTCAGCACGCCGTGGATCGGCGGCGTCGCCCAGAAGGTCACGGCCGGGTCGATATTATACATGCCGAGCCGGCTTGCCTTGGAATTCGGATCGGGAATGCCGGGCTCCATGCAGACGCGATCGCCGACGTTCAGATGCGTCACCCCGGCCCCGACCTCGACCACCGTGCCCGCCGCCTCATGGCCGAGCACCATCGGCGCGTTGACAACGAAAGGACCGATCTTGCCGTGGGTATAATAATGGACATCGGAACCGCAGACACCGACTGTGTGGATCCTGATTTTCACCTCGCCGGGACCGGTTTCGAGCGGCAGATCGATATCGCGAAGCGCAAGCTCATGCTGGCGCTCCAGCACCAGCGCACGGACTTTGGTCATGATCGGTTTCCTTCCCTATTGCCCCGCGGTTCATCGCGTGCCGTTGAAGCGACTATAAGACTGTAAGGCGCGGCAGTTCAATCGTTGAGATCAAGCTTTTGCTCAACATATGATGAAATGCCCATTTTCCATAATCCGAAAGATTTGCCTTCCAAGACCTCCGTATGATTCCAGCCGCGGCCATCGGAGAGTACATTTTCCATTCGAGATCCCGGCCATGAGGACAGGCAGAGAGCGATGAAGAACGATCACGACAATGCCGGCGGAAATCGGTCTTCCGGCCCGACGATATCAAGGTCAATCCGGCAATTCTGGCAGCGGCTTGTGGATCTGATCGCCGCGCTGCCGAAAGGTCCCCGGCCGCGGCCGGCGCGCGTTATCGCAAAAACTAGGGATCGAAATCCTCCCCCACCGCGTTATTAATAATGCGTCGGCATGGCGTCACGGAAGCATGACGGCTCCGGGCACATGCGGGTCGGCACGATAAGGAAGACCATCATGAAGTCGATCGCGTCATTCTGTCTGTTCGTCTCCCTTCTCTTCACCGCAAGTGAGGCGTCTGCGGCCCTGGAACAAGCCTCTCTTCCGCCGCAGGAGCAGGAAGTCAGGCTGGCGCCGGCCAACCTCGAACTCACCTTCACCGGCCCGGTCGATCTTGCCCGTTCGACGGCCGTGCTGATGGATGCTCAGGGTACGGCGCTTCCCACGGGCAAGCCGTTTCTCTCCGGTCCCGAGGGATCGATCTTCAAGATTCCACTTGATCCTGCCATGGCGCCCGGCCTTTACACCGTCGACTGGCGCGTCCTCTCGATGGACGGCCGCAGCGCCGAAGGCCAATACCGGTTCCGAGTCGATCCTTAGAGCATGTCGCGCAAAAGTGTGCAGCGGTTTTGCCAGGCAAAGCGCGAAGCGCTTTTGCCGCAACGACATGCGTAAAAACTAAAGGCTCGCTGAAAAGCATTTATAAGATTTTTATATTGACGGCCCTCCGGCCGTCTCGAACCTTTATGGCCTCCGGCTGCATATTGAAGCCCGAGAGATCGACCGATCATCTCCACGCCAGAAAGCATGAAAGGCGGCCCTGCGGCGCCCTTTGTCTTGTCTGACTCCAACAAGAACAACAGGAGTCACGATCATGATGGATATCATTCTGCTTGGCACCGCGATCCTATTTTTCGCGCTGTGCTTTGCCTACACCAGGGCCTGCGACAGGCTTTGACAGGAGAAACGACGATGACCCTCGACTACGTCTTGAGCGGTGCCGTGACCGTGTTTCTCACCGTCTACCTCACCTACGCTCTGCTTCGCCCAGAACGCTTTTAAAAAATGCCGAGGCTTCTGAGGTCGCGCATGCGACCGAGAAGCAGCGGGTATTGAAAGTTTACCTCCATGACCCTCAACGGATGGCTTCAGATCCTGCTTTATTGCGGGATCGTCCTCGCGCTCGTCAAACCGCTCGGCGGCTATATGACGCGTGTCTACAACGGCGAGCGCACGCTCCTGTCGCCGGTCCTCGTTCCCCTGGAGCGGGGACTCTATCGTCTCGCCGGCACCGGCGAAAGCGAAGAGCAGCATTGGACCTCCTATGCCTTCGCCATGCTGATGTTCAATCTGCTGGGTGTGCTCGTCCTTTATGCGCTGATGCGGCTGCAGGACGTCCTTCCCTATAATCCGGCCGGCATGGCCGCCGTTCCTCCCGAGCTTTCCTTCAACACCGCCGTCAGCTTCCCCACAAATACGAACTGGCAGAATTACGGCGGTGAAAGCACCATGTCCTATCTGACCCAGATGGCCGGCTTCACCGTCCAGAACTTCCTTTCGGCCGCAACAGGCATGGCGATCGCGGTTGCCTTCATCCGCGCCTTCGCGCGCGCGTCGGGCAAGGCGATCGGCAATTTCTGGGTCGATATGATCCGCGGCACGCTCTATATCCTGCTGCCGATCTCAATCGTGCTGACCATCGTCTTCGTCTATCTCGGCGTACCGCAGACGCTCGGCCCCTATGTCAACGCGACGACGCTCGAAGGCGCGCAGCAGACGATCGCCGTCGGCCCCGTCGCCTCGCAGCTTGCGATCAAGATGCTCGGCACCAATGGCGGCGGCTTCTTCAACGCCAACTCCGCCCATCCGTTCGAAAATCCCGATGCGATCTCCAACCTCATCCAGATGGTTTCGATCTTCGCGATCGGCGCGGCGCTGACCAACGTCTTCGGCCGCATGGTCGGCAATCAGCGCCAGGGCTGGGCGATCTTGGCCACGATGGGCATTCTCTTCATCGTCGGTGTCGGCATCACCTATTGGGCTGAAGCGGCCGGCAACCCGCTGATGCACGCCTTCGGTCTCGGCGGCGGCAACATGGAAGGCAAGGAAGTCCGCTTCGGCGTCGCCCTGTCCTCGCTCTTTGCGGTCATCACCACGGCGGCCTCCTGCGGCGCGGTCAATGCCATGCATGGCAGTTTCACCGCGCTCGGCGGCCTCATTCCGCTGATCAACATGCAGCTCGGCGAAATCATCGTCGGCGGGGTCGGCGCCGGCTTTTACGGCATCCTGCTGTTCATCATCGTCGCCGTTTTCGTCGCCGGCCTGATGGTCGGCCGCACGCCGGAATATCTCGGCAAGAAAATCGAGGCGAAGGAAATGAAGATGGCCGTTCTCGCCATCCTCTGCCTGCCGCTCGCCATGCTGGTTTTCACCGCAATCGCCACGGTGCTGCCGTCTGCCGTCGCTTCGGTGGGAACGGCCGGCCCGCACGGCTTCTCCGAAATCCTCTATGCCTATACCTCAGCTGCGGCCAATAACGGCTCGGCCTTCGGCGGCCTGACGGGCAATACGCCCTGGTACAACGTGACGCTCGCCATCGGCATGCTCGCCGGCCGCTTCCTGGTCATCATCCCGGCACTTGCCATCGCCGGCTCGCTGATCGCCAAGAAGACGGTCCCGGCCTCGGCAGGCACCTTCCCCACCGACGGCCCGCTCTTCGTCGGCCTGCTCGTCGGCACCATCCTGATCGTCGGCGGCCTGACCTTCTTCCCGGCGCTGGCGTTAGGCCCCATCGTCGAGCACCTGGTCGCGATTGCCGGACAAACCTTTTGAGGCGATGCCCGCCCCTGCATCGCCGGGGTCCTTCGCCATCCTCTTTCCAAGCTGGAGTCTCTTATGAGCCAGGCAAAATCCGCGAGCATCATGGATTCTCGCATCCTCATTCCGGCCGTGGGCGCCGCCTTCAAAAAACTCGACCCGCGGGCGCTTGCCAGAAATCCTGTTATGTTCGTCGTCGCCACGGTCTCGGTGCTGACCACCGTGCTCTTCCTGCGTGATCTCGTCGCCGGCAACGGCAATCTCGGCTTCTCCTTCCAGATCAATCTCTGGCTCTGGTTCACCGTGCTCTTTGCCAATTTCGCCGAAGCTGTCGCCGAAGGCCGCGGCAAGGCGCAGGCGGACTCGCTGCGCAAGGCGCGCACCGAAACCCAGGCCAAGCTCTTGACCGGCAACAACGGCAGCGACTACCGCATGGTGCCGGGCACCAGCCTCAAGGTCGGCGACCTCGTGCTCGTCGAAGCCGGCGACATCATCCCCTCGGACGGCGAAGTCGTCGAAGGGGTAGCCTCCGTCAACGAAGCGGCGATCACCGGCGAATCCGCCCCGGTCATCCGGGAATCCGGCGGCGACCGCTCGGCGGTCACCGGCGGCACCCAGGTGCTGTCCGACTGGATCCGCGTGCGCATCACAGCGGCGGCCGGCTCGACCTTCATCGACCGGATGATCGCGCTGGTCGAAGGGGCGGAGCGCCAGAAGACGCCGAACGAGATCGCGCTCAACATCCTGCTTGCCGGCATGACGCTGATCTTCGTCCTCGCCACGGCGACGATCCCGAGTTTCGCCATCTATGCCGGCGGCTCGATCCCGATCATCGTGCTCGTCGCCCTCTTCGTCACCCTGATCCCGACGACCATCGGCGCGCTGCTGTCGGCGATCGGCATTGCCGGCATGGACCGTCTCGTCCGCTTCAACGTGCTCGCCATGTCCGGCCGCGCGGTCGAAGCCGCCGGCGACGTCGACACGCTGCTGCTCGACAAGACCGGCACGATCACGCTCGGGAACCGCCAGGCGACGAGCTTCCGCCCGGTGCGCGGCATCTCCGAACAGGATCTCGCCGATGCCGCCCAGCTCGCCTCGCTGGCCGACGAAACGCCTGAGGGACGCTCCATCGTCGTGCTCGCCAAGGAGAAATATGCGATCCGCGGCCGTGACATGGCGAGCCTCAAGGCGACCTTCGTGCCCTTCACCGCCCAGAGCCGCATGAGCGGCGTCGATCTCGAAGGCGCCGCGATCCGCAAGGGCGCGGTCGATGCCGTGCTGACCTATGTCAATGGCGACACGCCTTCGAAGAACGGCAGCGAGGTCGTGCGCGAACTGCAGTCGATCGCCGACGAGGTCGCCAAATCGGGCGGCACACCGCTGGCCGTCGCCCGTGACGGCAGGCTGCTCGGCATTATCCAGCTGAAGGACATCGTCAAGGGCGGCATCCGCGAACGCTTCACGGAGCTCCGCCGCATGGGCATCCGCACCGTGATGATCACCGGCGACAACCCGCTGACGGCAGCCGCCATCGCCGCTGAGGCCGGCGTCGACGATTTCCTCGCCCAGGCGACGCCGGAGATGAAACTGGCGCTGATGCGCGAGGAGCAGGCCAAGGGCAAGCTGGTCGCCATGTGCGGCGACGGCACCAACGATGCGCCGGCTCTCGCCCAAGCCGATGTCGGCGTCGCCATGAACACCGGCACGGTCGCCGCCCGCGAAGCCGGCAACATGGTCGATCTCGATAGCGACCCGACCAAGCTCATCGAGATCGTCGAGATCGGCAAGCAGCTTTTGATGACGCGCGGCGCGCTGACGACGTTCTCGATCGCCAACGACATCGCCAAATATTTCGCCATCATCCCGGCGATGTTCCTCACCTTCTACCCGCAGCTCGGCGTGCTCAACGTCATGGGGCTTTCGACGCCGCAGAGCGCCATCCTCTCGGCGATCATCTTCAACGCGCTGATCATCGTCGCGCTGATCCCGCTGTCCTTGAAGGGTGTGCGCTACCGCCCGATCGGCGCCGGCGCGCTTCTGTCGCGCAACCTGCTGATCTACGGTCTCGGCGGCATCATCGTCCCCTTCATCGGCATCAAGGCGATAGATCTGGCCGTCGCGGCCCTCGGCCTCGCCTGAACAAGGAGTAAGAACAATGTTGAAAGAACTTCGCCCGGCCGTCGTCATGATCGTCGCCACCACCGCCATCACCGGCCTTCTCTACCCGCTCGCCATGACCGGGGCCGCCCAGGCCCTTTTTCCCACCCAGGCGAACGGCAGCCTCATCGAGAAGAACGGCCAGGTGATCGGCTCGACGCTGATCGGCCAGGCCTTCACGTCAGACAAGTATTTCCACGGCCGTCCCTCCGCTGCCGGCGACGGCTACAATGCCGCCGCCTCCAGCGGCTCGAACCTCGGCCCGACCAGCCAGAAACTGATCGACCGCGTCAAGGGCGACTACGAGGCAGCCAAGGCGACGAACCCGACTGCTGATGTGCCGGCCGACCTCGTCACCGCCTCGGGCAGCGGCCTCGACCCGGATATCTCGCCCGAAGCCGCCTACTTCCAGGTGGCCCGTGTCGCCAAGGCGCGCAACATGGACGAAGCCAAGGTCAAGGCGCTGGTCGACGGCGCCGTCCAGGCCCGTGAGCTAGGCCTTCTCGGCGAACCGGCCGTCAATGTTCTGGCGTTGAACCAGAGGCTTGATGCTTCTATGACTGAGTGAGTTTGGCGAGCAAGAAACCCCAATCTCCGTTCATCCTCGGGTTTGACTCACTGATGTCGGCTGGCGCTAGCGGCTGCCCCTCACCCTAACCCTCTCCCCGTTCTGACGGGGAGAGGGGACGTGCCAAGTGAGAGCTCGGCGAGGGACGGAGACGTCGCGGCATGTCCCCTTCGCCCCGCAAGCGGGGAGAAGGTGGCGGCAGCCGGATGAGGGGCTGGTCTCACCGATCTCAAGTAAAGGCATCTGCAGAAAGACCAAACGCATGCCAGACGACAATCGCGACCAGGCCGGCAGGCCATCGCCCGATGCGCTTCTCGAAAAAGCCCGGGCGGAAACGCGCGGCCGTCTGAAGATCTTTCTGGGGGCCGCCCCGGGTGTCGGCAAGACCTATGAAATGCTGATCTCCGGCCGCGCCAAGATCGCCGATGGTCTCGATGTCGTCATCGGCGTCGTCGAGACCCATGGCCGCAAGGAGACCGAGGCGCTGGTCGCCGGTTTCGAGATCATCCCCCGCGTCGAAATCGACTATAAGGGCCGGGCGCTCGAGGAGATGGATCTCGACGGCATCCTCGCCCGCAGGCCCGATCTCGTGCTTGTCGACGAACTCGCCCATACCAATGCCGAGGGCAGCCGCCATCCGAAGCGCTACCTCGACGTGAAGGAATTGCTCGACCGCGGCATCGACGTCTATTCGACGCTGAATATCCAGCATGTCGAGAGCCTGAACGACGTCGTCTCGCAGATCACCCGCATCCGTGTGCGCGAGACGGTGCCGGATTCGATTATCGACCTGGCCGACGACGTCGAGATCATCGATCTGACGCCGGATGATCTGATCAAGCGCCTGCATGACGGCAAGGTCTACATGCCGCGCACCGCCGAGCGAGCACTGACCAATTATTTCACGCCGGGCAATCTGACGGCGCTTCGTGAACTGGCGCTGCGCAAGACCGCCCAGCGCGTCGACGACCAGTTGCTGACCCATATGCAGGCTCACGCCATTTCGGGCCCCTGGGCAGCAGGCGAACGTGTCCTCGTCTCGGTCGACCATCATCCGCGCTCGGCCTCGCTGGTGCGTTATGCCGCCCGCATGGCCTCGCGGCTGCGCGCGCCATGGGCGGCCGTCTATATCGAGACCAACCGCTCGATCAATCTCTCCGAAGCCGAACGCGATACCGTCGCCGCCACGCTGCGGCTTGCCGAACAGCTCGGCGGCGAAGCGATCACCCTTCCCGGCCGCGAGGTGGCCGAAGAACTCGTCCGCCACGCCAGCGCCAACAACGTCACCCATATCGTCATCGGCGCCCCGAAGAAGCCGAGCTGGCGCGACTGGTGGAGCCGGTCGATCACCGACGAACTGATCCGCAAGACCGGCGAGATCAGCGTCCATGTCATCTCGGGCACCGAGAAGGACGGCACCACCGCGCGCGGCGTCAAGGCGGCCGCCACCGCGCCGCCACTGGATTTCCGCGCCTATCTGCTGGCGACCGTCTATGTCGCCATCGCGCTCGCCGTCAGCGTCGTGCTCGATCAGGTGCTCGACGTGCGCAACCTGGCTCTGGTCTTCCTGATGGCAGTGCTGACCTCCGCCGTCCTGCATGGGCTGCGGCCGGCGCTTTACAGCTGCATCCTCGGCGCGCTGTCCTTCAACTTCTTCTTCCTGCCGCCGCGCTATACGCTGACGATCAGCGATCCGGAAAGCGTGCTTGCGCTGTTCTTCTTCCTCGGCGTCGCCATCATCGCCAGCAACCTGACCGCGACCGTGCAGCGCCAGGCCGCGGCCGCCCGGCAGCGGGCGCGCACGACCGAGGATCTCTATCTCTTCTCCAAGAAACTCGCCGGCACCGGCACGCTCGACGACGTGCTCTGGGCGACCGCCTTCCAGCTCGCCTCGATGCTGAAGGTCCGCGTCGTGCTGCTGCTGCCCGAGGAAGGCAGCATCGCCGTCAAGGCCGGTTATCCGCCTGACGACACGCTCGACGACGCCGATATCGCCGCCGCCCGCTGGGCCTGGGAGCACAATCACGCCGCCGGCCGCGGCGCCGATACTTTGCCCGGCGCCAAGCGCCTCTACGTGCCGCTCAGAACCGGGCGCACCGCCGTCGGCGTCATCGGCCTCGACAGCGACCGCCGCGACGGACCGCTGCTGACGCCGGAGCAGCAGCGGCTGCTCGACGCGCTGGCCGACCAGGCGGCCCTTGCCATCGAACGTGTCCAGCTCGTCGCCGATGTCGACCGGGCAAGGCTTGCGGCCGAAGCCGACCGGCTGCGCTCGGCCTTGCTGACCTCGATCTCGCACGACCTGAAAACACCGCTTGCCGCCATCCTCGGCGCCGCCGGCACGCTGCGCGACTATTTCGCCTCGATGCCCGAGGAAGATCGCAGCGACCTGCTTTCCACCGTCGTTGACGAATCCGAGCGGCTCAACCGCTTCATCGTCAACCTGCTCGACATGACCAAGATCGAATCCGGCGCGATGGAGCCGAACGCTGCACTGCATTATGCCGGCGATATCGCCGGCAGCGCGCTGCGCCGTGCCGCAAAGATCCTCGAACGGCACCGAACCGAGATGAGCATTCCCGCCGACCTGCCGATGGTGCGCGTCGATCCTGTGCTGTTCGAGCAGGTTATCTTCAACCTGCTCGACAATGCTGCGAAATATGCGCCCGAGGGCTCGGTGATCCATATCGGCGGCTGGGCCGATGCCGACAACGTCGTCCTGCAGGTCTTGGACGAGGGCCCGGGCATCCCGCCGGCCGATCTCACCCGTGTCTTCGACACCTTCTACCGAGTGCGCAAGGGCGATCAGGTGCGCGCCGGCACCGGCCTCGGCCTTTCCATCTGCCGCGGCTTCATCGAGGCGATGGGCGGCACGATCGCCGCCGGCAACCGGGCCGGCCGTTCGGGCGCCGTCTTTACCATCCGCCTGCCGAAACCCACCGACATTCCAAAACTGGATGAACTCAAATGACCGGTTCAGCCGTCAAAATTCTCGTCGTCGACGACGAACCGCCGATCCGCAAGCTGCTCCGCGTCGGCCTGACCGCGCAGGGTTACGAGGTGCAGGAGGCGGCAAATGCCGCCGGCGCCCGTCAGTCGGTGACCGACAGCCTCCCCGACCTCATCGTGCTCGACCTCGGCCTGCCCGACATATCGGGCCACGACCTCTTACAGGCGTGGCGCGATGAAGGGCTTTCCGTGCCGATCGTCATCCTCTCCAGCCGCACCGACGAGGCCGGCATCGTCACGGCGCTGGAAAGCGGGGCCGACGATTACGTCACCAAACCCTTCGGCGTCAACGAACTCGGCGCCCGCATCCGCGTGGCGCTGCGCCACCGGTTGCAACAGCAGGGCGAAAAGGCGATCTTCCAGACCGGCGGGCTGTCGATCGATCTCGTCAAGCGCATCGTCAAGGTCGACGGCCAGGACATCAAACTGTCGCCGAAGGAATACGACATCCTGCGGGTGCTCGCCCAGCATGCCGGCAAGGTGCTGACCCACCAGTTTCTTCTAAAGCAGGTATGGGGGCCGGCGGCCGATGTGCAGTATCTGCGCGTCTACATCAGGCAGCTGCGGCAAAAAGTCGAACAGATTCCCGACCAGCCGCACTATATCACCACCGAGACCGGCGTCGGCTACCGGCTCAGGGAACCGGACTGACCGCCTTTCCCTCCCGCTGCCCGAACAGCATTGAGCCCCGAACGCATTGAGAATGACATGAACCTTCCCAACATCATCCGGCCGGAACACACCTTCATCGGCGTGTCGGCGCCGACGAAATGGCGCGCGCTGCAGGGTATAGCGGATAAGGCGGCCAAGGCCTTCTCCGTCGACGGCCAGACCATCCTGAAGGCGCTCGAAGCGCGCGAGAGGCTCGGCTCCACGGGGATCGGCAACGGCATCGCCATTCCGCATGCGGCAATCGACGGCATGACCAGCCCGCGGGGCCTGCTCCTCCGCTTCGCCCAGCCGCTGGATTTCGAGGCGATCGACGATATCCCGACCGATATCGCCTTCGTGCTGCTTTTCGGGGAGAACAATCGCGGCGAATATTTGAACGTGCTGTCCGCCATCGCCCGGCGGCTGCAATCGGACGGCGCGCTCGCCGCCATGCGCAAGGCAAGGACGGCCGACGAATTCTACTCAGACTTCATCGCCGATTCCAGGGTGTGAAAAAGGCGCGGCCCGAAAGCCGCGCCTCTCCATCTGCAATCAGACGATCTTAGAAATCGCGCTGGAAGCGCAGGAATCCGAAGACTTCGTCGTCGCCTTCGTCCTCATCGTGATACTGCACGCTGAGCTTCGAACGCAGGTCTTCGACGATCTGGTAATCGATCGTGACACCAGTCGTGTAGGCGCTGCCGCCGGTGAAGCCATTGCCGTCAGCTTCGAGAGCGATGTTTTCGAAGTACTGGAAGCCGGGGGTGACCGACCACTTGTCGTTGATCTTCAGGGCGTATTCCGCTGCGATCGTCCATTCGGACTCTTCGTAGTAGTAGTTGGCGCCGCTTGCCCAAATGCCGGCGATGCCGAGCGTGCCCGGGCCGATATCGGCATAGACGATGCCGCGAACCGCGACTTCGCTGGTGTCGGTGTCATAACCGGCAAGCAGGTAGGCGCTGATGGCGCCGGCCTTGTAGGAGACCTGGCCTGCGACACCGAAGTTGTTCGGGCCTTCGCCCGGCTTGGTGGCGTAGTCTTCTTCCAGTTCGTCGACCGAGATGCCGGCCGCGAAAGCACCCGCCTCGTACTGATAACGGATCGAGTTGTGGGTCGTTTCGTTGCTGGCGAGCGTATCGGTCTCGCCGCTCATGTCGTCATCCCACCAGCTGTAAAGCTTACCGACGCGGAAGCCGGCGATATCGATATAGCCTTCATCCAGCAGAGCTTCCTGATCGGAAGCATTGTCGGCATTGTAACGCAGCGTCATGACGCCGGTGAGCGTGCCGTACTCGGTGTCGTTCTTGGCCTGGAAGGTGACCTGACCGCGAGTCCAGAAGTTTACGTCGGAATCGCCGGAGATATGGTCACCGAAGCGCACTTCGGTACGGATATAACCGCCGATCGAAAGGCATGTTTCCGTTCCCGGAATATAAAAATAGCCGGTCCCGTAGGCGTCGCAAACGCGAACATATTCCACGGGCTCGGGTTCCGCCGCCACGATGGCGTCGGCTGCGCGGGCTCCGGAGGCCGCGGCAAGGGCGGCTACGGAGGCAAAAAGGATAGTTCTGATATTCATTTTCAATGGCCCTAAACAGGTTTGGAATGTGGGGCGCATGGTCAAGGGATGCCCCCACGTAGCGGTCAGCGAATACGACCGCACGGTCGCCATATAGGAATGCGCAAGTGTCATCGCGGCAAAATCGGGGCAAAAATCCGCACCAACACGGCGCTTTCGTGGAGGAACTGTGGCCAAAAAAGCACGGCCCCGCGGCCGGCGGCAGAAGCAAGCAATTGGCCGCGGCCAACTCCGGCACGTCTATTTCAAAATCACCCCTTAAATGGAATGACATTCCAACGATCGGGGCCGAGCGGGAAGAACCTTCGTTTCATTATACGACTGACTTGATAGAGTTAAGACAGAAAACAGGAGGGTTCCCATGCAGACACAACGGCTCACCCGGCTCCTCGCGGCCGCGGTCATGGCGGGCAGCTTCGCGATCGGGAGCATTGCTCCTGCTTTCGCGGATCAGACGCTGCTCAACGTTTCCTACGATCCGACCCGCGAATTGTATAAGGATTTCAATGCCGCCTTTGCCGCCAAGTGGCAAAAGGACAGCGGTGAGACCGTGACGATCCAGGCCTCGCACGGCGGCTCCGGCGCCCAGGCCCGCTCGGTCATCGACGGCCTCGACGCCGATGTCGTCACGCTGGCGCTCGAAGGCGATATCGACGCCATCGCCAAGGCCACCGGCAAGATCCCGGCCGACTGGAAGACGAAATTCCCCAACAATTCGACGCCCTATACGTCGACGATCGTCTTCCTCGTCCGCAAGGGCAACCCGAAGGGCATCAAGGATTGGGGCGACCTGGTCAAGGACGACGTGCAGGTCATCACGCCGAACCCGAAGACCTCGGGCGGCGCCCGCTGGAACTTCCTCGCCGCCTGGGCATGGGCCAAGCAGGCGAATGGCGGCGACGAAGCCAAGGCGCAGGATTACGTCGCCAAGCTGCTGCAGCACGTTCCGGTCCTCGATACCGGTGCGCGCGGCGCCACCACCACCTTCGTCCAGCGCGGTCTCGGCGACGTGCTGCTTGCCTGGGAAAACGAAGCCTATCTCTCGCTCGAAGAACTCGGTCCCGACCAGTTCGAGATCGTCACGCCGAGCTTCTCCATCCGCGCCGACCCGCCGGTCGCCATCGTCGACGGCAATGTCGACAAGAAGGGCACGCGCAAGGTCGCCGAAGCCTATCTCAACTACCTCTATTCGGACGAAGGCCAGAAGATCGCCGCCAAGCACTACTACCGGCCGATCAAGCCTGAAGCCGCCGATCCGGCCGACATCGCCCGCTTCCCGAAGCTGACGCTCGCGACCATCGACGACTTCGGCGGCTGGAAAGAAGCGCAGCCGAAATTCTTCGGCGATGGCGGGGTATTTGACCAGATCTACAAGCCGGCCCAATAATAGACTTCATGAAAGCACATAGCCCCACGCGGTGGCGGTTCAGGCGGCCGAGCGTCATTCCGGGTTTCGGAATGGCGCTCGGCTTTACCTTGACCTGGCTCACCCTTCTGATCCTCATCCCGCTCTCGGGCCTTGCCGTCCGCTCGAGCGCGCTCGGCTGGGAGAAATTCTGGTCGATCGCGCTCGATCCGCGCACGCTGAACGCGCTGCGCATCAGCTTCGGCAGCGCCTTCATCGCCGCTGTTGTCAATGCCGTCTTCGGTATCCTGCTGGCCTGGGTGCTGGTGCGCTACCGCTTTCCCGGCAAGCGCATCATCGATGCCATGGTCGACCTGCCCTTCGCGCTGCCGACCGCTGTCGCCGGCATCGCGCTGACGACGCTTTATGCGCCGAACGGCTGGATCGGCCAGTTCCTGACGCCGCTCGGCATCAAGATCGCCTTCACCCCTGCCGGCATCGTCGTGGCGCTGATCTTCGTCGGCCTGCCCTTCGTGGTGCGCACCGTGCAGCCGGTCATGGAGGAAATCGACAAGGAGGTGGAGGAAGCCGCAGCAACACTCGGCGCCAACCGCTTCCAGACGATTTTCCGCGTGCTGCTGCCGGGACTGGCTCCGGCCGTGCTCACCGGCTTTGCGCTCGCCTTTGCCCGCGGCGTCGGCGAATACGGCTCGGTCATCTTCATCGCCGGCAACCTGCCGTTCAAGTCGGAGATCGCGCCGCTGCTGATCATCATCAAGCTCGAAGAGTATAATTATGCGGCCGCGACCGGCATTGCGGCGATCATGCTGATCATCTCGTTCGCCATGCTGCTGGTCATCAACCTCATCCAGAGCTGGAGCAGGCGGAGGTACGGCTATGGCGCTTGATACAACCGCTCAACCGGTGAAGCTGCGTTCGGTCACCACCGAAAACCGGATCGCGCGCTTCACGCTGATCATCCTCTCGCTGGTCTTCCTGCTGCTGATCCTGCTGCTGCCGCTCGCAGCCGTCTTCGTCGAGGCCTTCCGCAAGGGTGCCGGCCCCTTCATCGCGGCGCTGGGCGATGCCGAAACCTTCTCGGCGATCCGCCTGACGCTGATCGTCGCCGGCGTCAGCGTTCCCCTCAACCTCGTCTTCGGGGTCGCCGCCGCCTGGGCGATCGCCAAGTTCGAATTCAAGGGCAAGGCCTTCCTGACGACGCTGATCGACCTGCCCTTCTCGGTCTCCCCTGTTATATCGGGCCTGGTCTTCGTGCTGCTGTTCGGCGCCAATACCTGGCTCGGCCAGTGGCTCAGCGCCCACGACATCAAGATCCTGTTTGCAGTGCCGGGCCTGATTCTCGCCACCATGTTCGTCACCTTCCCCTTCGTCGCCCGCGAGCTGATCCCGCTGATGCAGGAGCAGGGAACGGCGGACGAAGAGGCGGCCCTTTCGCTCGGCGCCAGCGGCTGGCAGACCTTCTGGCACGTGACGCTGCCGAACATCAAATGGGGACTGCTCTACGGGGTGCTGCTCTGCAACGCCCGCGCCATGGGCGAATTCGGCGCCGTCTCGGTGGTGTCGGGCCACATTCGCGGCCAGACGAACACCATGCCGCTGCAGGTGGAAATTCTCTATAACGAGTATAATTTCACCGGCGCTTTTGCCGTCGCCACGCTGCTGGCCTTGCTGGCGCTCGTCACTCTTGTTTTGAAGACGTTGCTGGAAATGCGCTATAGCGCTGAAATCTCCGCCAGCCGGCGGCACTGAAGGATTGGGAATGGAAGTACGCGTTCAAAACATCCGCAAGGAATTCGAGCGTTTTCCGGCGCTGCACGATGTCTCGCTCGGCATCCGCTCCGGCGAACTGATTGCCCTGCTCGGCCCGTCGGGCTCCGGCAAGACGACATTGCTGCGCCTGATCGCCGGCCTCGAAAGCCCGACCGAGGGGCAGATCTTCTTCGGCGACGAGGATGCCTCGAAGAAGTCAGTGCAGCAGCGCAATATCGGCTTCGTCTTCCAGCATTATGCGCTCTTCCGCTACATGACGGTGCTCGACAACGTCTCCTTCGGCTTGCGAGTCAGAAACAGCGCGCGGCGGCCGGCCAAGGCTGATATCCGCAAGCGGGCGCTGGAGTTGCTCGACCTCGTGCAGCTTTCCGGCCTGGAAAAACGCTACCCGGCCCAGCTTTCCGGCGGCCAGCGCCAGCGTGTGGCGCTCGCCCGCGCCATGGCCGTCGAGCCGAACGTGCTGCTGCTCGACGAGCCCTTCGGCGCACTCGACGCCCAGGTGCGCAAGGACCTGCGCAAATGGCTGCGCGAGATCCACGACCGCACCGGCCACACCACCGTCTTCGTCACCCACGACCAGGACGAGGCGCTGGAGCTTGCCGATCGCGTCGTCGTCATGAGCCAGGGCGCGATCGAGCAGGTCGGCACGCCTGACGAGGTCTACGACAATCCGAACTCGCCCTTCGTCTTCGGCTTCATCGGCCAGTCGAACTGCCTGCAGGTCGAAATCTCGGACGGCGACATCCGCTTCGAAGGCCGCTCGCTCGGCCTCAATGCCGAGGGCGAACCGGATGGCACGGCGCAGCTCTATTTCCGCCCGCATGACGTCAGGCTCTGCGAATCGGCGGAAAACTGCATCGCCGGCCAGCCGGTTTCCAGCCGCCGCGTCGCCGGCACCCGCCACATCGAACTGGATATCGGCAATGATCGCCCGCATATCGAAATCGAGCTGCCGCCGAGCGAGGCCGACAGGCTCGACCGCCACCGCGTGGCCTTCAAGCCGACCCGCTGGAAGCTGTTCCGCAGCTGATGGAGGTTGTTGTCGCGACCCGACTCCTTGCAGGACTCTCATGTGGCGAGAGTCCCCTTGGCTTTTTGTGATCTATGGTTGTTTGTATTTTTGTCACATGACGAGTAAAAGATTTTCACGTTAATAAGTAGGACTAATCCCACAGGAGGCACCTTGCGTTGAGGGCGGAGATTTCCTTTGGAAAATCCCTGATCGGGATTTTGTTCGTAGGGCTGGCGGCTACAGGCTGCACGACGACACAGAAACCGGCGGCAACGGCGGCGAAGACAAAGCAACCGGCGAAAGTTACCTTCAACTACACGAACAAGGACCGCGACTGCCTGCAGCGTGCGATGTATTTCGAATCGCAGCACTCCGATGAGGACGGCTATATGGCTGTCGGAACCGTGGTCATGAACCGGCTGACGTCAGGCGCCTATCCGCCGTCGATCTGCGGCGTCGTCGCCCAGGAAAAGCAGTTTGCGCCCGGCGTGATGACGCGCGAAGTCAAGCCGCAGGCCGAAACCGAGCTGGCGACCGCCGCCGATGCGATCCTCAAAGGCGCCCGTCATCCCGCGGTCAAGGATGCGATGTTCTTCCACACCGACGGGCTGAAATTCCCTTACAACAACATGCATTATGTGGCGGTCGCCGGCGGCAACGCCTTCTACGAGAAGCGCGGCGCCGATGGCATGCTGCAAACGCCGCCGCCGCTGCCCGCCTATGAGGTGGCGATGAACTATGTGCCGGGAGAAAGCATGCTGCCGCCGCAGTTCGAGGCTTTGATCCCCTCGGCCGTTCCGGTTCCGCTGCCGGCGCCGGATCCGATGCCGACGGCGAGCACGATGTCCCCGATCAATGCGGCGCCCACGGCCGCCCATATGGCGCCCATCGCAAATCCCATGCCGATGCAGATCACGACCCCGGTAACCGAGCCGGAAACCTCGATCGAACCGGACCCGGGAATGCGGATCGCGATCCCCATCCCCCGCCCCGCCTATGACAGCGTCTTGCTGCGCGGCAGCGTCGCGGCGAACGGCGGCTAAGCCCGTCGTTCTTCCGGTTGTGGGTTAAATTGCAGGGCGCTCAGGCGCGCTCTTCCCAGACCCTCGCAAGCTCAACGATCGTTTTGACGGCCTTTTCCATATCCTGGCGGCTGACCCATTCGAGCGGCGAGTGGAAGGCATGGCCGCCGGCGAAGATGTTCGGACATGGCAGGCCCATGAAGGAGAGGCGCGAACCATCCGTGCCGCCGCGGATGCTGCCGCGCACCGGCGTCATGCCGGCTCGGCGCACCCCTTCGATGGCGTTGTCGACGATTTGAGGATGCCGGTCGAGCACCACCTTCATGTTGCGATACTGCTCCTTGACCTGGAAATGATAGGTCGAGCCGGGATAGCCGGCCATCACCTTCTTGACGATGGTCTCGAGCATCGCCTCCTTTTCCGCGAGCCCCTTGTCGGTGAAGTCGCGGATGATGAAGCTCAGCGACGCCTTCTCCATCGAGCCGGTCACGCCGACCGGATGGATGAAGCCCTGCTTGCCCTCGGTGGTCTCCGGCGCCATCTCCTTCGGCAGCCGGTCGATGATGGCGCCGGCAATCTTGATGGCGTTCTCCATGCGGTCCTTGGCAAAGCCCGGATGAATAGCCACGCCTGAAATAGCGATCTCGACGCCATCGGCCGAGAAAGTCTCGTCCTCGATATGGCCGGCCGTCTCGCCGTCCATGGTATAGGCGAAGTCGGCACCGAGTTTCCTCAGGTCAACCTTGTTGACGCCGCGACCGACTTCCTCGTCGGGCGTGAACAGGATCTTGATCGTCCCGTGCCGGATCTCGGGATTGTCGATCAGGAACTGCGCGGCAGTCATGATTTCCGCCAGCCCCGCCTTGTCGTCGGCGCCGAGCAGGGTCGTGCCGTCGGTGGTGACGATATCGTTGCCGATCTGGTTATTCAGCTCGGGATGCTCGGAAACGCGGATCACCCGGCTCGAATCGCCGGCAAGTTCGATGTCGCCGCCGGCATAGTTGCGGACGATCTGCGGCTTGACACCCGTGCCGCTGAAATCGGGCGCGGTATCCATATGCGAGCACAAGCAGATGACCGGCACCGCCTTGTCGCTATTTCCAGGAATGGTCGCATAGACATAACCGTGTTCATCGAGATGCGCGTCGGCCAAGCCAATCTTCAGCAGTTCATCGACCAGCACCCGGCCGAGATCCTTCTGCTTTTCGGTGGTCGGCTGCGTCGACGAGGCAGGATCGGATTGCGTGTCGATAACGACATAACGGAGAAAGCGGTCGAGAACAGTGTCGGTCATGGCATCCAATCCAGCAAATCACCTGGTTGATATAATCCTCACGGGCGATGCGGCAAAAGTTTTTTCCGCTCGCAATGCGTGAGGATTGACCTGATCAATCGACGCGTAGCCCCTCGTCGTCGAACACATGCAGGTACTGCGCCGGGAAAGCCACATTGACCTTCGGGCCTGCCTTCAGCGCTTCGCGATCGAGCGTGAAGATCTTGAACGGCAGGCCGTGCAGGGCAAGATGCAGGATGATGCCGAAGCCGGTGGGTTCGACGAGTTCGACATCGGTGGCAAGGCCCGCCCCGTCATTCGTCATCAGCACATGCTCCGGCCGAATGCCGAGCGTAACCCTGGCACCATCTTCAAGGGGCAGCGGCTTTGCCAGCGGAACGATCGTTCCGTCCTGCAGCTTGACGCCGCCGTCGACATAGCTCGCATCGAGAAAATTCATCCCCGGCGAGCCGATGAAGCCGGCGACGAACAGATTGGCGGGGTGATCGTAGAGTTCGAGCGGACTGCCGACCTGCTGCACCACGCCGCCGTGCATGGCGACGATCCGGTCCGCCAGCGTCATTGCCTCGATCTGGTCATGGGTCACGTAGATCGAGGTCGCCTTCAGGTCGCCGTGCAGCTTCTTGATTTCGGCACGCATCTGTTCGCGCAGGCGCGCATCGAGATTGGACAGCGGCTCGTCGAACAGGAAGGCCTTCGGCTGGCGCACGATGGCGCGGCCCATGGCGACGCGCTGGCGCTGGCCGCCGGAGAGCGCCTTCGGCCGACGTTCAAGCAGCGGATCGAGACCGAGCTTGGCGGCGGCCGCGGAGACGGCACTGGCGATCTTCTCCTTCGCCGTCTTCCGCAGTTTCAGGCTGTAGCTCATATTGCCGGCAACGTTCATATGCGGGTAAAGCGCATAGGACTGGAACACCATGGCGATGTCGCGATCCTTGGGATGCCGCTCGTTCACCCGGGCGCCGGCAATCCGGATTTCGCCCGATGTGACATCCTCCAGCCCGGCAATCATGCGCAGCAGCGTGGACTTGCCGCAGCCGGAGGGGCCGACCAGCACGACGAATTCGCCGTCCCGGATTTCGAGGTCGACGCCGTGCAGCACCTGCACATGGCCATAGGCTTTGCGGATATTCTGGATATCGATCGATGCCATTTGTTTAACCCTTGACCGCGCCGGCCGTCAGGCCCTGGACGAGATAACGCTGGATGAGCAGGAAGAAGAGCCCGGCCGGAATGAGCGCCATGACGCCCGCCGCCATCATCTGCCCGAAATCCACCGAGAATTTCGAAACGAATGTGAGAAGCCCGACCGGGAAGGTCGCCGCGTCGTTGCCGTTGATCAGCATCAGCGCAAAGAGCAGTTCGCTCCAGGCGGCGGTGAAGACGAAGCCGAGTGTGGCGGCGATGCCGGGCAGCGTCAGCGGCAGGATGATCTGGCGAAAAGCCGTGAACTGCGTCGCACCGTCGATCATCGCCGCCTCCTCCAAATCCTTGGGAATGCCGTCGAAAAATGACTGCATCAGGAAGGTGGCGAAGGGCACGTTGAAGGCGGTGTAGACGACGACGAGGCCGGTCAGGCTGTTGGTCAGGTGCAAGGGCGACAGGATCTTGAAGATCGGCGCCACCAGCATGACGAGCGGGAACATCTGGGTCAGCAGCATCAAGGCGACGATCCAGTATTTTGCCTGGAAATTGAAACGCGACAGCGCGTAGCCGGAGAGCGAGGCGCAGATCGTCACGGTCACCGCCGTCGAGACCGAGACGATCAGGCTGTTCTTGAAGAAGGTCGGAAAGGCGCTGTGCTGCAGCACGAAGGCATAATGATCCCAGCTCGTGCGCGATGGCCACATGCGAACGCCTTCGCTATAGAGCAGGTCGTTTGGCGTCACCGAGACCTTGAGCAGCCAGAACAGGGGGAAGAGCGCGAAGGCGATGTAGCAGAGGATTGCCAGGCGGTGCGCAATGGTGGGAACGGCGGATCGTCTCATCGTCTCAATCCTTGTTCAGCAGCGTCTGCCGCAGCAGGATGATCAGCATCGAATAGGCGAGCAGCAGGGCCAGCAGCACCAGCGCGATCGCCGAGGCATAACCGAAATCGAGCCGCTTGAACGCCGTCGTGAAGATATAGCTCGCGACGATCTGCGTGCGGTCGGCAGGCCCGCCATTGGTCATGACGACGATCAGATCGGCGAAATTGGAGATCCAGACGGTTCGCAACAGCACGGTGATGGCGATGGTCGGTGCCAGAAACGGCAGGGTGATCGAGCGGAAGCGCTGGAACCAGCCAGCACCGTCGATCGACGCCGCTTCGTAAAGATCGCGCGGGATAGCCTGCAGGGCGGCCAGCAGCGTGATGGCGAAGAAGGGAATGCCCCACCAGACATTGGCAACGATCGGCCCCCACATCGCATAATTGGGATCGGAAAGGATATTGCCCGGCTCATGCATCAGCCCGAGGGCGAAAAGCCAGTGCGGGATCGGCCCGATAACAGGATTGAACAGCCAGGCCCAGTTGAGGCCGGCAAGAAAGGACGGCACGGCCCAGGGCAGGAAGACCAGCGCCTGCGCGATCGCCCGGCCCGGGAACGGTTTGTCGAGCAGCAGCGCCAGGATGAGCCCGAAGACGAACTGCAGGACGACGGAGGCGCCGGTCCACCAGAGCGTGTTTCTCAGCGCCCCGTAGAAGGCGGCATCCGTAGAAAGCTCGCGGAAGTGATCGAGCCCGATGAAACCGCCGGAAAACGGGTTGAGCAGCTGGATGTCGCGGAAGGCGTAGGAAACGCCCAATGTCAGCGGCACCAGCATGACAGCGATGATCAGGATCAGGGCCGGGGCGCTGTAGAGATAGGGCTCCGAAGCATCGGCAAGACGACGCAGCCACGGCCTGCGGTCGCGACGCATGTCAAGCATATCGGCGGAAATGGTCATCAGTGCGTAATTTCCATGTCTACCCGGTTGCGGATTTTCGCGCGGGTAATGCTTCTGAAAACTGGGCGGCCGCGGCCCCCTCATCCGCCTGCCGGCACCTTCTCCCCGCTGGGGAGAAGAGGGAATGAGGCGGCGCCGCAACTCCCTTCTCCCCTCGGGGAGAAGGTGGCCCGAAGGGTCGGATGAGGGGGCCGCAGTTCGCCCCCATTAGTCCTTACTTCTTGCTCAAGAACTTCTGCTGCGCCTTGGTCAGATAGTCCGCCCACTGGTCGGCCAGATCCTTTGCCGAGATATCGCCGAGCAAGGCCTGCTGCGAGGTCTTGATCGCCAGCGAATCCTTGAAGAACGCGAATTCCTCGAGATAGGTCGGCATCACGGTCGGCACCGTGTTCGGGTCCGCCAGTTCCTCGAACCAGCCCTTGAACTGGTCACCGGCATAGAAGGGATCCTTCTCGGCCGCGGTATAGGCCGGCAGGGCGCCGATGCGCTTGTTCCACTCGATATTGCCTTCCGGCCCTTCGAGGGTGGCGATCAGCTTCCAGGAGAGATCCTTGTTGGCGCTGGTCGCAAACATCGACCAGCCGCCGTAGCCGATGGTCGGGAAGGACTTGCCGTCAGGCCCTTTCGGCAGCGGCATGACGCCGAAATCTTCCTTTTTCATCCGTTCGGCAATGGCGATCAGCGCATCCGGATCCTGGTCGAGGAAGGCGCAGGTGCCGGAATAGAAGCCGGCGACGACTTCGTTGAAGCCCCAGTTGACGCTGTCCTTCGGCGCATAGCCCTTCTTGTAGAGATCGACCATCCACTCGATGCCCTTAGCCCAGCCGGGGCTGTTCATCGTCGAGGTGCCGTCTTCGTTGAAGTATTTGTTCGAGCCGGCCATGGAAGCGGCGAA
The DNA here is from genome assembly GCF_030053155.1 of Rhizobium sp. BT03. Classification (NCBI taxonomy): domain Bacteria; kingdom Pseudomonadati; phylum Pseudomonadota; class Alphaproteobacteria; order Hyphomicrobiales; family Rhizobiaceae; genus Rhizobium; species Rhizobium sp. BT03. The sequence continues at coordinate 493,515 of NZ_CP125642.1, read as the reverse complement.
AATCATCCAGCCGTTGAGGCCGCCCGGTCCGCCGCGCATGCAGTAGCCGTATTTGCCCGGCAGCTTGGAAACCTTTTCCGAAGCGGCGGTGAACTCTTCCATCGTCTTCGGCGGCTCGGCGACGCCGGCCTCCGAAAGCAGTTTCTTGTTGTAGAACATCGCCCTCAAATAGAAGCCGTAGGGCAGCATATAGGCGGTGTTCTTGACGTCGCGGCCGAGCTCGAGCGCGCGCGGCGTCAGCTCCTTGCTGTGCTCCCACTTTGCGAGGTAGGGCTCGAGGCTTTCGAGCATGCCGTTATTGGCATAGAGCGATAGCCAGGTGTCGGGCATCTCCATCACATCGGGCACGTCGCCGGCCGAGACCATGGTCGCGAACTTCTGGAAGGCTTCGTTCCAGGGCAGCGAGATGATGTCGACCTTGGTGCCGGGATTGGCGGCCTCGAACTTGCCGACGATCGATTTCAGCGTTTCGGTGCGCTCCGGGCTGGTGATGACTTCGACGAGCTTGAGCGTGGTATCGGCAAAGGCCGTACCCGCCATCATCGAAGCAAAGAGCGTCGAGATTATTAGTTTTTTCATGCTCAGTTCCCCCTTTTAGGTTCTTGGGTTTCATGATTGCGAGGCGGCGGCGAGCGCCTCCTCGATGTCTCTCCACAGCGCCTCGGTTCCTTCGAGGCCGACATGGAGGCGTACGGATCGCGCATGGATGCCAAAGGTTTGCGCGGAATTCGGCTGTGCCTTCTGCTGCAGCACCACCTCGCCCGGTACGATCAGGCTTTCATGACCGCCCCAGCTTACACCCAATTTGAAGAGCTTGAGGTGGTCGGCGAAGGCGCGGATATCGACGCCGTCGCGGAAGATGAAGGAAAACAGGCCCGAGGTGCCGTTGAGCCCGGCCGGCAGCCGGTTGGCGAGGCCGGGGTGGCAGACCGTCTCGACCACTTCGAGCTTCTGCAGGCGCCTGGCGATCTCGAGCGCCGACGTCTCATGCGCCCGCATGCGCAGCGGCAGCGTGCGTAGACCGCGGATCAACAGCCAGGCGTCGAAGGGCGAAAGCTTGCCGCCGAGATAGGGATAGGCCTCGGCCTTGATGCGGGCGATCATTTCCTTCGAGCCGGCAACGATGCCCGCCACCACATCGCTGTGGCCGCCGAGATATTTCGAGGCCGAATGGATGACGAGATCGACGCCGAGCGTCAGCGGCCGCTGGAAGAACGGGCTTGCCCAACTGTTGTCGATCATCGAGACGACGCCGTGGCGCTTGGCCAGCGCCGCGAGCGCGCCGACGTCATGCGCCTCCATCACCCAGCTCGTCGGGCTTTCCAGATACAGGAGCTTGGCGCCGGGCAGCGCTTTGGCGACCGCCTCCTCGTCGCGCCCATCGACATAGGTCACCTCGATCTTCATCCGTTTCAGGATGGTGCCGAACAGGCGGAAGGCATCGGGATAGACGTGTTTGACGGCAACGATGCGGTCGCCCGGCTCGACGAAGCTCAGCACGGATGAGGAGATCGCTGCCATGCCGCTGGCAAAACCCAGCGCATCCTCGGCGCCTTCGAGCTTGGCCAGCATCTCTTCGAAGGCGCGCACGGTCGGATTCAGCCCGCGCGTATAGGTCGGCCGCACCTTCTCGCCGCGATAGACGGTGATCATCTCGTCATAATCGGAAAAGGTAAAAAGCGAGGTCTGGAAGATCGGCGGCACGACAGCGTCGGCGAAATTGCTGTCGTCGTGGGCGGTGATGATGGAGGCAAGATCGAACGGGTCTTCGCCGCTGCTCATTTGGACATTTCCTTGATGTCTTCCTCGACGATGTCGAGAATCTTCAATGTTTCCATGCGCGCCGCCTCGGCATCCCCGACCACGATCGCGTTGAAAAGGGTACGGTGAAAGGGAAAGGACCGGCGGGCGAAATCCTGCCGGTCGAACGGATGTTCCCAGAACCGCTCGAATGTCTCGCGCATCTGCTCGAGCAGCTGGCGAAACAGCGGATTGTGGGTGGCGTCGTAAACGGCGAGATGGAAAGCCAGATCCTCCGGCCCCGAGGTGCCCTTCTCCAGATGCACCCGCTCCATCTCGTTGAGCTTTTCCTCGATGACGACAAGATCCTTCGCAGTCCGCCGCCGGGCCGCGACCATGCCCGCCTCGCATTCGATGCCGCGGCGAACTTCCAGCGTCTGCAGCAGCGCGTCGCGCAGATGCACCGCATCGAAGGACAGCGGCATATGGATCGTCGCCCGGGACACCGGCTTCAGCAGATAGGTGCCGCTGCCCTTGCGCGTCTCGATCACCCCGAGCGCCTGGAAATGACGGATCGCCTCGCGAATCGTCGACCGCCCGACGGCAAGGGCTGCCATCAGCTCGCGCTCCGCCGGCAGCCGGTCCCCCGCCTGTAGCCGTGCATCCTCTACATAATCCGCCAGCGCATCGGTCACCTGACGCGCGCGGTCCATGACGGGAAGCGGCCGGATCACCGGCCTATCGCTAAGCTTTGCCTTCATGGTTCCCCATTTTCTTGTCAGGCATTCAAGCTTCGAAATTGGTCTGACATCTTAGCATTTCGCAAAGTGAGGGAGGCGTCAAGGGGTGTTGCATCAGCATCTGATCCGCCTCCGCCACAATGTCCTTTTGCACCTCCCAATGGGCTTCGTCGCCCGGAGCAAAGAGCAGACGTCGCCTTTGGAGCGCGCCTTCATGCTCTTGCGGCCGGCCGGGGTCTGTCGGAATATGCCCACTGCATCCAAAGAACGGGTGGGAAATGGCGGCGGATCGAATAAACGCCCTTGATGGCATCAGGGCTATCGCCATCCTTGGTGTGTTCTACACGCATTTCGTCGACGATAGTTCCCTTCTCGGCGATCTGGCGGTGCGAACATTCTTCGTTTTGAGCGCCTTCCTGATTACCGGCAACCTGATTGCGTTGCGCGACGCCGAAGGGTTCAGCTATCTAGCGGCGCTGCGATCTTTCTACGCGCGAAGGGCGACAAGGCTCTTGCCGACCTATTACGCAATGGTCCTGGGGCTTGCCGCTATCGGCCTCGTCACGATCCGGGACGGGCTTTTTTATCATCTCGCCTTTCTTTCCAATTTCTGGTTCGCGAGGGGCGTCGATTGGAACCCGTGGGTGCTTGCCCATACCTGGACCCTGTCCGTCGAATGGCAGTTCTATCTCGTTTGGCCGCTGATTGTCCTGAACTGCGCAAACAAAGTGGTGGTGCTGGCCGCGGCAGGCGCCATCGCCATCGCGCTGGCATTCTGGCTCGGCTGCTATATCGCGGATTTTTACCCCGACAAGATGGTCTTGTGGCCACCGTTCTCGCTTGATGCCCTCGGTGTGGGAGCCTTGACGTTCTTCTTTTCGCGCGTGCTAGCGCGGCCGGTCCAAACGCGACTGATTGCGGCAATCCTGCCGGTAGGACTGTGGGGTGTCCTGCAGCTCGCGGCCACAGACGGCCAACCCCGTTTGCTGGTGGTCGTCGCGTTCCTTCTACAAATTCTTCCGCTTCTGCCGATGGCGATCCTGATTGCCGTAACGGCGTCAGGGGCAAGCCCGGGTCTCGATCGCGTCCTCGGAGCCCGGCCCTTGGCCTATCTCGGCCGCATCAGCTACGGATGTTATCTCTACCACTTTCCGATGTTTTGGCTGATGATGCAGATTATGTGGCGCGTGTTCGATTATCCGCTGAAGTCGGGGTTCATCCAACTGGTGGTCGTCGCGATCCCCACAATCGCGTTGTCCATTATAAGCTGGGAACTCATCGAGCGACCGATCCAGAAATGGCTGACCGGCAGCCGCCAGAAGGCGGCGCGGGCCAAGAATACCGTATGAACTCGGGGAGGACCTCTCACTCAAGCGACAGATGGGCTTGCTTCCAGCCTCCGCCCAACCATCAGTGGCCAGATCTGCAACCCGCATCGGCATAACGCCGGACATTGCGCCTTCGATCATGCCATGAGATGCTCCGAAGGTTGTGGCAGCATAGGCTGTGAACATGCGAGACTATGTCAAAGGTCAAAGTTTTCATCGGTATATGCGCTCGCTGCTGGCTTGGCGATTTCAGGAGCTCGGCTGGGAATCACAACCGGGCAAATGCAGCTTTGTCCATGGCAAAAGGATTTTCTGGCTGCAGATATCCCAATCTTCGAACAGCCTTATGGGCGGCAAATTTACGCTCAACTTGACGGAAGGGTCCGGAGCCGCCGGCGACACAAGAGTACTTCGCCGATTGAACGAGGCGGATCGAGCGGTTGGCAGAGCTTTGGAAGAGCGCATCATCGCGCGTCTTCCGAGACCCGATCCTGATCCGGACATCGAGGTCGTTGGAGAAAACGGCGGAACTGTCTTGGTAAAACTCGGCGATCTGGCGCGGGCAAATCCCAGACAATGGGACGGCCCCTCCGATGTCTGGTTGCCTTACTTCGGCAAAAACGATCTGGACGACTGGGCGGCGTTTCTCGTGCCGCGCCTTGACCGACTGGTCGGGCCCCCATCGCCTGAAACCATCGATCCATCACTGTGGGCCCAGCGCCTTCGTCATTTCACGGGTTTGTTCCGCTCAAAATGAGCGATGCTCGACAAACTCGCCGCTGCGCCGGCCCTGTCGGGCTCTACGCGGCCGCCGGCCCCAGATCGACAAGCGCCTTGATCGGCAGATGATCCGAGGCGATGCGGGCGAGCGGCGTATCGTGCGCCTCCACCTCCGAGATGATCCCCTTGCGGTTGGCGATGATGCGGTCGAGGGCCAGCAGCGGCAGGCCGGCGGGGAAGCTGGGGACGGCGGGTGGCAGCGGGCCGAAGGCGGATTGGAAGGTGTTGAGCGAGGAGCGGTCGCCGAGCCGCCATTCGTTGAGGTCGCCGAGCAGGATGGTCGGCATTTCCTTGCGGTCATTGATGAGTTCGACGAGCATGCGGGCCTGCTGAGCTCTGTTGTGGCGCAGCAGGCCGAAATGCGCGGCAATGATGCGCAGCACGCCGCCCTGTTCGAGCTCGATCTCGGCAACGAGGGCGCCGCGCGGCTCCAGGCCCGGCAGCTTGACCTGGTGCACGTCATGCACCAGCCCCTTCTTGAAGAGCACGACATTGCCGTGCCAGCCATGCGCCTTGGCCATGCCGGCGACCGGCACCGGGATCAGCCCGGTTTCCCGCTCCAGCCGGCCGAGATCGAGAATGCCGGTGCGCTCGCCGAAGCGTGTATCGGCCTCCTGCAGCGCGATGACGTCGGCGCCGATTTCATGGATCACCCGGCTGGTGCGCTCCGGATCGAAGCGGCGGTCGGTGCCGACGCATTTGTGCACGTTGTAGGAAGCAATCAGCGTCCCGGCGCTGCGCGGCCCTGTCTCCATATTGGCCGCGTCGAGCCGCTTCTTCCGGCTCCGGATCGAAGCGAGAATGCTGGCGGGAAGATTGTCTTTTCTAGCGTGCATCGGAAAGCGCAGTCGTTCCGTTGATCAAAAAGCCTTCTCCCGGCAGTATAGGAGGGCCAGCGGAACTTGCCATGTCCGACCGCAAATAATCCTTCACAGATAGGGCGAACCCAGCCACAAGACCTTTTCGAGCAGCCGCACCGGGAAGGGCCGCGCGCGCAAGCCGTCGAGCGTCACCGGCGTTGCCGATTTCAGGGTTTCCTCGATATGCTCGTCGATCTCACCGGCAAAACCCTCGTTCAGGACTTCGAGATCGACCTCGAAATTCAGGCGCAGCGAGCGCGGGTCGAGATTGGAGGAGCCGACATAGGCCCAGGTGCCGTCGATCGTCAAAAGCTTCGAATGGCTGAAGCTGCCGGTCGAGCGCCAGATGCGGCAGTAACCTTTGAGGATCTGGTCGAATTGCGCGGTCATCGCCCGGTCGACCAGCACGAGATTGTTGACCGCGGGAACGATGATATCGACTTCAACGCCGCGCCGCGCCGCCGTCACCAGGGCGCTGATCAATTCGCGGTCCGGCAGGAAATAGGGCGACATGATGCGGATCGATTGGCGCGCCACGGAAAAGGCGCCCATCAGCATCTTGTGGTTGGTCTCGACGCTGCGGTCCGGCCCGGAGGCGACGACGCGCATCAGGATGGGATCGCCGGGGCTGCGCTGCGGCGGTTCGATGCGCCAGGCCTCCCCATTCAACAGCTCCTGCGTGGAGAAGCGCCAGTCTTCGGCGGCAAGGTCGAAGAGGTCGGCAACGACCGGCCCGGTGACGCTGAAATGCGTATCGTGAGCAAAGCTCTCGCCCGTCGCCTCCTCGCTGAAACCCGCACGGATGTTCATGCCGCCCGTCAGCGCGATCTTTCCGTCGACGATCAGGATCTTGCGGTGGGTGCGCAGATTGGCATAGGGCAGCCGCAAGCCCATGATGACGTTGCCGTTGAAGACGGCGACTGTGACGCCGCCCTCCTTGAGATGGCCGAGAATGCTCGGCACCGAATAGCGCGCGCCGACCGCATCTATCAGCACCCGGACCTCGACGCCGCGCTTGGCCGCCGCAATCAGCGCATCGGCGATGCGCAGCCCGATCGCGTCGCGGTCGAAAATATAGGTTTCGAGCAGGATGCTGCGCGCCGCCTCGTCGATGATGGATTTCATCGCCGCATAGGCTTCGTCGCCGGTCTCCAGCACGTCGATCGTATTGCCCGAGGTCAGCGGATTGCGCGTCACCCGGTCGCCGAGCGTCTGCAGCGCCGCAAAGCGGCGGCCGAACTGGCTGATGACGGTCTCGGCCTCGGCGTCGAACGTCTCCAGCTCGTCGATCTCGGCCGCCGGCAGCAGCGCATCGCGGCGGATGCTCAGCGATTTGCGGCGAATGCGGTTGATGCCGGCGATCGCATAGAGCACCGCACCGATGATCGGCGACAGGATGATGACGCCGACCCAGCCGATCGCCGCACGCACCTCCTCCTTGGTCATGGCGGCATGGATCGCCGCCGCGGCCCCCATGGCGATCGAAACGACAAAGAGGATATGCGGCCAGTAGGTCGACAGGAGATAGAACATCGCTGGCAAATATAGCCGCGAAATGGCAGCGTTCAATCGCGCCTGCTCTCTCCCATGACGCGAAATTTTTCGCCGTGGTCATTTTGCCGGCCTCGGCCGCCCGTTTCACTGCAGGAACAATCCCGGCGCGCAAGGATTGATCCCGAAGAGATGAGGATCGCGATCATGAACATCGCCGCAAGCGTCGGTCCCGCCCTGGCGCTCGAAGTCGCGGATGCGGAAAGCGTCGGCGAACTCAGGCATCAGGCCGAAAGCTGCACCCGCTGTGACCTCTATAGGAATGCCACGCAGATCGTCTTCGGCGAAGGGCCTGGGACAACCGAGATCGTCCTCGTCGGCGAACAGCCGGGCGATCAGGAGGATGTGACCGGCAGGCCGTTTGTCGGTCCGGCAGGCCGGCTGCTCGATCGCTGCCTTGAAGAGGCCGGGCTCGACCGCCGGCGCTGTTATGTGACCAATGCCGTCAAGCACTTCAAGTTCACGCCGCGCGGCAAACGGCGGCTGCATGCCAAACCCAATGCCGGCGAGATCCGGCGTTGCGCCTGGTGGCTCGGCGCGGAGCTGACTATCCTGCAGCCGAAACTCGTCGTCACCCTTGGCGCAAGCGCGCTTTATGCGCTGCTCGGGCCAAAGGCGAAGCTGACGCCGGAGCGCGGCCATATCCTGCATCCGGCAAACCATCCGCCTGTCCTCGTCACCATCCACCCATCCTATCTCCTGCGCATCCGCGACGAGGCGGAGCAACACCGGCTGCGGCTGGATTTCGTCTCAGATCTGCACAAGGCCGCCGTGTTTCGGCCGTGATGAATGCCGATTCTCAACCCTGATATGCTGCAACGCGAAATATTTGCGGTTGCAGCGCGATTTTTCTTGAAAGAGTTCCCCTCCTCTGGAACCATCCCGGCAGTATCGCGTTCGAACGACGGCATCATGTGACTGGAGATCAGCGATGGCAGAAACTCGGGATGAGTGGATCAAAAAACGTGCATACGCCCTCTGGGAAGAAGAGGGCTATCCGACAGGGCGAGAATCCATCCATTGGGAACAGGCACGACACGAGCGCGAAGCGCTCGAGGGCTCCGCTGCCTCATCCGACGGCAAGGAAGTCAAACCCAAGGCCAAGCGCAGCGTCGCGGGCAGCAAGACGAACGGCGTCGTGACCCCGGCGCCGAAACGGACGGCGAGCCGCAAGACGGCACTCTGAATACCGAATTCAAGCAGCTGGATCAAAAAAAGGGCGTCGTCGCGGCGCCCTTTGATGGTTTTTGTCATAAGCTTGAATTAGTTGTGCATTATCGAATTTCCGGAGGACGGGCTTCCACGTGGGGGTGAACAGAGGCCGGATGACGCTGCACGCTTTGAGGCTTCCCAGAAAAGTTGAGCCCTCGCCCGATAACCGGGAACAAGAACACGCATTGGCTGTTTATGGCGAAACCGGGGAAGTTGCCATGAACGACGACCATGCCGATATCCTTTCCGTCCCGCTCACCGCAGCCGGCGGCCGCGCTTCGGCCGCGATCGTCTAGGGGAATGGAGATGTCGCTCCTCGCCATCGCCGCACTGCTCTATCTCGGCCTCGCGCTCGGCTTCATCCTCGTCGTCGACAATCTCGTCGGGCTGGTTTTCCGCGATCCCCGCGCGCCAGTGCAGCCACCCTTATTCGACATCGGCCGCGCCTTCGCCGCATCGCAAAAACTCTATCGGAAACAATAGCACGCAGGGCGGCCGCCGCCGGGCAGCACTGATTGGCGCGGCACCCTTGAAAAAGCCAGGAACGACCTGCGAAAAGACTTCTGTCGTCAACCGAAGGATTGAGCGGATATGGCATACGAGCTTTATTATTGGGACGGCATTCAGGGCCGCGGCGAATTCGTGCGGCTGGCGCTTGAGGAAGCCGGCGCCGATTATGTCGACGTCACCCGTGAGCTCGGCCGGGGGACAGACACCATGTTCGCGCTGATGAAGAGCGACAGCGAACCGCATATTCCCTTCGCCCCGCCCTTCCTGAAGGACGGCGACCTCATTATCCCGCATGTCGCCAACATTCTGTTTTATCTCGGCCCGAAGCTCGGCCTTGCGCCTGAAGATGAAGGCCTTCGCCATGTCGCCAACGGCCTGCAGCTGACCGTTACCGATTTCGTCGCCGAAGTGCATGATACGCATCATCCGATCGACACATCGCTTTATTACGAGGACCAGAAGCCGGAAGCGAAAGCCCGCTCCGCCGCCTTCATCCGCGAGCGCATTCCGAAATTTCTCGGTTATTTCGAGCGTGTGCTGCGGCAGAATCCTGCGGGCGCCGACCATATTGTGGGAGATGCGCTCAGCTATGTCGACCTGTCGCTCTTCCAGGTGGTCGAGGGGCTGACCTATGCCTTTCCGAACGCCATGGCGAAGCGCAAGGCGGAATATCCGGTATTGCTCGCCCTGCATGATCGGGTGGGGAAGCGTCCGAACATTGCCCGCTATCTCGCCTCCTCTCGCCGCCTCGCCTTCAACGAGGACGGGATTTTCCGGCATTATCCCGAGCTCGACAGCGCGGCGTGAGGGAAGCGCCGGTTATTGCAGCGGCACGGCCGCGTCGAAGAAATCGCCCCATGGGTCGCTCGGTCGGACCGTCAATCGCTGCGGCACATTGGCGAGCGTGAAGGCGGCCGGGCCGCTGACCTCATTCAATTCAGACCAATCGAGCGGCATCGAAACCGGCGCACCCGGTCGCGCCCGCGTCGAATAGGCCGCGACCGCCGTATTGCCGCGGCCGTTGCGGAGATAGTCGATGTAGATATGGCCGCTGCGTTTGGCCTTCGTCGCGGTTGAGAGATATTTTTCCGGCGCCTCGACCGACATGCTTTCGGCAAGGGAATGGGCGAAATCCTTTACCTCGGCCCAGCCGGCCTTCGGCGCAAGCGGCGCCACCACATGCAGCCCCTTGCCGCCCGACGTCTTGACGAAGGCGGCAAGGCCGCGGGCTTCGAGCCGCGCCTTCACGTCGAGCGCTGCTGAAATCACCGCGCTCCAGGCGACGTCCTCGCCCGGATCGAGGTCCATGGTGATCATATCCGGTCTTTCCCAATGGTCGGTCGTCGTGCCCCAGGGATGGATCTCGAGCACCGCCGATTGCACCAGCGCCATAAGACCGTCGAAATCGCCAATGCGCAGCAGCTTTTCGCCGTCCGTTTCCTCGGGATCGGCGATCTCCCCGATATGGGCATTCATGCCCTTCCAGGCATGTTTCTGGAAAAATCGCTGGCGGCCCTTTATCCCGTCCGGCAGGCGCAGCAGCGCCAAGGGCCGGTTGATGAGATAAGGCGCGATAAAAGCCCAGACCGCCGCATAATAATCCGCCAGCCCCTGCTTGCTCACGCCCTCGTCCGGCCAGTACAGCCGGTCGGGATGGGTCAGGACGACATCTGATTTCGGCGGATTGTTTGGGCTCATTCCTCGATCTCGCGTGTGAGGAAATCAAGTAGCCTGTTTTCCTCGGCCCGCAAGCCCCGCAGCGGTTCGCTAACGCTCTCGATCACCGGATGATCGTTGCCGGCGAGCGCGATGATTGCCGGATGGATATAGCTCGAACGCGAGATCGCCGGTGTGTTGTGCAGCGCCTCGGCCGAGGCCTCCGACATCTGCTTGACCGTCGGCCGGCCGCCGCCGGCAATCGTCTCGCGCGCCGCGCTGAAAGCCGCCAGCGAACCTGCCCAGGTGCGGAAGGTCTTTGCTGAGATGGGAATGCCCGATATATCGGCCAGATAGGCGTTCAACCGACCGGAATCGATCGGCTTCAGCGCCCCGTTTTCATCCTTCCAGACGAAGAGCTGGCGGCCGGGCAGATCGGCGATTTCCTCAAGGATCTTCTGCAGCCTGGGATGTTTGAGGCTGCGCTGGACGCGTTTGCCGCCCTTGGCGCGGAATTTCAGCTCGATCTGCCCGTCGACGATCTTCAGGTGCCGCTTGAGCAGCGTCGTTGCGCCATAGGTATCGTTCTCGCGGACATAGGCCTGGTTGCCGACGCGCAAATGCGCCTCGTCGAGCAGCGTCGTCAAGGCGGCCAGCACGCCGTTGACATCCTCGGTGCCGGTGTCGAGATGGCGCAGCACGGTGCGGCGTATCCTCGGCAGCGCCCGGCCGAACTCGATCAGCTGATGGAATTTTCCCGCGCTGCGGAAGGATTGCCAGTCCTTGTGATAGCGGTACTGCTTGCGCCCGCGCGCATCGATGCCGGTCGCCTGCAGATGGCCGTTGTCGTAAAGGCAGATCCAGACATTCTCATAGGCCGGCGGCAGGCCGAGCGCGCCGATGCGCGCCCGCTGCAATTCATCGGCAAGCGTCCTGCCGTCGGGCATGACATAGCTGAAGCCCTTGCCCTTCCTTCGCCTGCGGATGCCGGGTTCGGCATCGCTGACATAGACGAGACCAAGTTCGGTGATGGCTTCGGCATTCATCTTTTCTACTGCTTGCTCCGACGCCCGAACTGGAACCAGCGGCGGCGCTGGGCCTTGGTCGCTCCCTCCGGCGGCTGGGTCTGGCCTGTCGGCGCAAAGACTGCGACGCTCTGGGCATAGACGATGACCGGATTTTCCTGCTCATGCACCGCGAAGGCGTCGGTCTCCGTCCCGGTGTCGAGAACCCGTGACCAGTGCTGCAGCCCATTCACCTCGGGCAGGTGGATCTGACAGTCGCCGCCGGCATTGAAGACGAGGAAGAGGTCGTCCATCGTCTCGGTCTCAGGGGCGTGCACGCTCCTGGAGAGATAGACGCCGAGCACCTGCAATCCATCGTCGTTCCAGGCGCCGTCGTCCATGAAGCTGCCGTCCGGCTTGTACCAGGCGATCTCGATGCGCCCGTCTTCGCTCACTTCCCCGGTCAGGAACCGCTCCTGCCGCAGCACCGGATGCGCCTTGCGGAAGGCGATGGCCTGGCTGAAGAAATCGAGGAAGGGATCGTCGAGCCCATCCCAGCCGGTCCAGCCGATCTCGTTGTCCTGGCAATAGGCGTTGTTGTTGCCGCCCTGGCTGTTGCCGAGTTCGTCGCCGGCCAGGATCATCGGCACGCCCTGAGAAAGCATGAGGGTCGCCACCATGTTGCGCCGGCGCCGCGCCCGGGCGGCATTGATGTCGGCATTATCGGTCGCGCCCTCGGCGCCCATATTGTCGGAATGATTGTCCGAATGGCCGTCGCGGTTGTCCTCGCCGTTCGCCTCGTTGTGCTTGCCGTCGAAGGAGACCGTATCCGTCAGCGTGAAACCGTCATGGGCCGAGAGAAGATTGACCGAGGAGGTGGCGCCCCGGTCGGAATGGTTGAACTGCGGCGCCGAACCGGTGACGCGGGCCGCCAGTTCCGACACCATGCCGCCATCGCCCTTCCAGAAACGGCGCACGTCGTCGCGGAATTTGTCGTTCCACTCGCGAAAGGGATGCGGGAAACCGCCGACCTGATAACCGCCCTCGCCGATATCCCAGGGTTCGGCGATCAGCTTGACGCCGGAGAGGATCGGATCCTGCCGGATGGCGCCGAAAAAGCCGCCCTGGCGGTCGAATTCCAGATCCTGCCGTCCGAGCGTGCTGGCGAGGTCGAAGCGGAAGCCGTCGATATGCATGACTCCCACCCAGTAGCGCAGGCTGTCGAGCACCATGCGCATCACCATCGGATGGGCGACATTCAGCGTATTGCCGGTGCCCGTCGTATCGAAGGTGTGGCGGGGATCGTCGGGGGAGAGGATGTAGTAGCTGGCATTGTCGAGGCCGCGGAAGGACAGCGTCGGCCCCTTCTCGCTGCCCTCAGCGGTGTGGTTATAGACCACATCCATGATCACCTCGATACCGGCGGCATGGAACTTCCGCACCATGGTCTTGATCTCGGTGATCTTGTCGCCGGACATGTAGCGCGCCTGCGGCGCGAAGAAACCGAGCGTCTGGTAGCCCCAATAATTGCTGAGGTTCTGTTCCAGGAGATAACGATCGTCGAGGAAAAACTGGATCGGCAGAAGCTCTATCGCCGAGATGCCGAGCTTGACGAGATGGTCGATGATCGGATCGCTGCACATGCCGAGAAAGGTGCCGCGCAGCCGGTCGGGCACTTTCGGATGCGTCATCGTCAGACCGCGCACATGCGCCTCATAGATAATGGTGTCGGGCCAGGGGCGGCGGATCGCCTCCTCACCCGCCCAGTCGAAATCCGGATCCTGCACCACGCCCTTGACCATGAAGGGCGCGCTGTCGCGCTCGTCGAAGGAAAGGTCGTCTTTGCCGATCTGATAGCCGAACAGGGCGTCGTCCCATTTCAGGTCGCCCGTCACCTGTTTGGCATAGGGGTCGAGCAGAAGCTTGTTCGGATTGAAACGGTGGCCGGCGCCCGGGTCGTAAGGACCATGGGCGCGATAGCCGTAGACGGTGCCCGGCCCGACGCCGGCAATATAGCCCGACCAGATGTCGCCCTCGCGTTTCGGCAGCGGCATCCGCGCGATCTCGTTTTTTCCGTCGGGTGAAAAGAGGCAGAGCTCTATCTGTTCGGCATGCGCCGAGAAGATGGCGAAGTGAGTGCCGGAACCCGTATACTCCGCGCCGAGTTCCGGCTTGAGGAAGTCGAGTTCCGAAAATGAAAAGCTCATGATGCCCCGCTCAATGAAAAGACCAAGCGGGAAACGTCACGGTGGTTCGAAAGTTCCCTCATGCGAGGGAAAAGGGCAGATGCTGTGCGCCGGAGGAAGGTCCTACGGCATCAGCTGGCCGCCATTGACCTCGATGATCTGGCCGGTGATGTAGCCGGACAGTGTCGGTGAGGCGAGGAAGAGATAGGCGCCGACGCAATCCTCCGATGTGCCGACGAAACCCATCGGGATCGACTTGCGCTGCAGCTCCATCTGCTCGTCATTGGTATAACGCTCGTGAAAGGGCGTGGCGATGACGCCTGGCGCCACCGCGTTGACGCGGATCCTGTCGGCGACGAATTCCTTGGCGTGACCGCGGGTGATCGTCGAGACGAAACCCTTCGATGCCGCATAGAGGATCGCCCCGTTGCCGCCGCCGTTGCGGGCGGCAATCGAAGTGGTGTTGATGATGAAGCCGCCCTGCTTCTTCAGCCAGGGATAGGCCGCCCGCGTTGCCGCCAGCACCGAGCGGGCATTGAGATCCATGACCGCGGCATAATGCGCGTCGGTATAGTCCGAGGTCGGTTTGCGCCCCAGCATGCCGCCGGCATTGTTGATGAGCCCGTCGAGATGGCGGAAGGTTTTTGCCGTCTCCTCGACGACACGCTCGGTCTCGCCTTCCCGCGACACGTCGCCCTGGATCAGATGCACTGTACCGCCGGCCGCCCTGATCTCCTCGGCGAGCGCCTCCGCCGCCTCGCGGCTGGCATTGTAATGCACGCCGACCTTTGCCCCCTGCGCCGCAAAGGCACGCGCAAGTGCCGCCCCGATCCCGGTCGAGGCGCCGGTGATCAGCACGGCCTTGCCGGCGAGATCCGGCAGTTTGATCGATGCGAGCAATTGAGCAAGTTCCGCCATGGCTAAGACAGCCTCCCGAAAAACAAGGACATAGGTGATGAAACAGACAGGGGAAGTCTATCAGCCGAAATCGGCGAAGGGCAATGCACGAAAGCGGGAGATCTGCATCGCCGGGGAATGCAATGGCTGGCCTGTTCGGGCCGAGGCCGGCCTCTCTCATCCTATATGCATGCCGGCGGTCAAAAAAATTCTAGTCGCAGCTTTCTGCGATCTTCTTCAGTTCGACGGCGGTTTCCAGAGTGACGTCGTCCTTCTTTCCGACGAAACGGTAGGTCCCGCGCCACAAGCCGTCCGCCGCTTCCGAAATGCGCAGCCGATGATCGCCGTCCTTGCAGCTCGCGTCATAGGCCAAGTCACCCATGTCGGTGAAATCCAGTTTGCATTTGGCGGCCTGCGCTTTGGGTAGCACCGGGTTCATGTGGCTCTTCATGGCCGTCCTGTCGTAGCAGATCTGGAAGACCTGCTCATCGTTCTTCAGTTCGGGCGTGGGAACCGGCGTGAAGATCCTTACCTGCCAAAGTCCGGGGGGCAGGCCGGCCTCCTCCGCGAAAACGGCGGCCGGGGTCAGGACGAATGCGGCGGCAAGAACACGGCGTATCATGGTTTTCGCTCTCCTCACTGGCACTCGCCAATCCGCTTGACTTGAACGTCGGTTGTCGGCTGCGGCATGTCGTCGTCGCCTTCGTAGACCTCGCTATAGGAGATCTGGCCGGTGAAGCTTTCACCGCCGTTCTCCGGTTGCAGATAGAGGCCCCATGACGTCCCGATGCCGCCGTGGTCGCATTGCGCGCTCATCTGAACACCGCTGTCGTAGAAGTGGACCTTGTCGATCAGCACGCATTTAACGCCCGAGGGTTTGGGCATCAGCGGCAGAGTGTCCGCGGTCATGTCGCTCTTGACGCAGATGTCGCGGCTGGCGTCCACCACCTTCATTTCCGTATCGGTACGCTGAAGCGTCTTCCAGCTGAAGCGCCAGAGACCTCCCCATTCCGGTCGCTCCGCCGGCGTGCCGTCGGTGCTCGCCGGCGGGCTCTCCCGGGGTGTCGAGAGATCGGCCGTCTGCAATGCCAGCCGGCGCGAGAACCAGGCGCCGATGATGTTAAAGTCGTTGAAGGTGATGTGATAGGGTTTGAGGATCTCATCCTGCTGCGCGAGCGCCGTGCCGGCCACCGAAACCTTACGGCCGTAATAGACCTGTATCTCCCGGAATTTTTCCTCAGGCATCGGCTCGGTCTCCCGAAGCGGCGCCTGGTTCAGCACAGACTGGGCAACATCGCGCCCGAGCGCCGCATAGGTGCCCTGCGCGTCCTCGGCAAAATAGGCGCCGAACATCTCGATCATCGCAAAGGTCTCATCCTGTTTCATCCGCTCGGTAAAGGCGGCGCCTGCCGCCTCATAGCCAGCCTTGTCCGTCCCGAATTTCTTGAAGATCGCCTCGTGATCGCCCTCCGGATCGAGGAACATCGCGTAGGTGATGTGGCCGTATGTCCGGTAATCGATGCCTTGGACGGGTTCGAGCATCTTCACGTCAAAACCGCCACGGTTCACGGCGATCTTCGGCGGCGATGTCGGCGACGGCTGTTCGATGCCTGCCGGGGTGGATTGAGATTGTGCCCAGATCAAAGAGGGCAACGAGGCAGCCATCACAAGCGCTAGCGCTGCGACACCGGCAAACGACGGACGCGACATGGTATTTATCCTCTGCTCTCCATTCAGTTTTGACACGGCATCCGCATCACCCAACAGGTTTTGCCGACATGCAAGGGACAGCCCAAAGCTGCTGCATCGCTTGATCGCTATTGCCCTTCCACAGCGCACAGCCCCGTACATTCTTTGCGCTCGAACGCCGATTTGAACGCAAGCGCATTCTCCTGTGCTGGTCCCGCCAGAACAGGCAGGATCGCCTCGATTTGAGCGATCATAACTGCCCTGTCTGCCGGCGGCGTCGACGCCGACATGGTTACGGCGATGTCAGCAAGGGTGTTCAACAGAATATCGCGGTTAGCCGTGTGCAGGTCCGGCGAACGCAACATCAGGACGGCACCGGTGACCATCTCATTGATGCCAAGGTGCATCTGCCGCAGTCCAGCCCGGCGTGGCTCGGTCATTTCGGCGGCCGGAAGCGTTTTGACGAAATCTGCGATGGCCTCGAGTTCGGCCGCCTGCACGCGCAGCAGATAGGCGGCAGCTCGCGCGATTTCATCCTGATATTTGGAGGTATTGGCGGCCGTATCAGGCACCGCTCCGGATTGCGGCGTGAACAGGACATAGGTCTTGTAAAGGGCGCCTGCCCGATCGGCGGCAGCAAGAAGTGCCGGCAGGTCGGCCGAGATATAGGGTGGCGTGCCCAGCGTCGCCTCTACGTCCCAAAACCGTGCGAGAACTTTGGCGTGATCGGGATTCGACCAACGCGGCAAATCCCCGTGCGCACGGGTCTGACGCGCCAGGCCATCCACCGCTTGAAACGCTGTTGCCGCTTCACTCTGGTTTAAAGGCGGGGCGCCAGCCGCGCCGAACGACGCCAAAAGAACAAAGGAAACTGCGGACAAGAGCGTCCGGGGCGCGCGCCTCAAAAAATTCTCCACCAAACTGATATGGCGATCATGACTACTCTGAAACACATTTATGCAAGTAACAACCCTACGATGTGTTTCTTTCGGCGGATAAGTTCCCTGAATGCGACCTCATCACGAAGACACGCCGAAGACCGGCTGTGGCTTCTGGCGCGCGAGCGGCGGAAATGCCAGCGCGATCGCCGCCGCACCCAGACCGACCATCGCCGAGCCGATGAACAGCCAGGAATAATTGGCGAAGGTGTCGAAGATCCAGCCGCCGATAAGCGGGCCGAAGGCCATGCCGAGGCTGGAGAGCATCGTCGCTGCGCCCAGCACCGTGCCGATGATGCGCTGGCCGAAATATTCTCGCGCCAGCACCGCATAAAGCGGCATCACGCCGCCATAGGCGCTGCCGAAGACGATGGCGAGCGCATAGAATTCGGTCAACTCGCTGACGAGGAGATAGGTCGCAAGCGCGCCTGCCTGCACCAGCAGGCCGGCGACCAGCACCGGTTTCACGCCGATCCGGTCGGCGAGGCTGCCATAGAGCAGCCGGCCGCCGAGGCCCGCCAGACCCTCGACGCTGTAGATGCTGACGGCGGCCATCGGCGCGACGCCGCAGATCGTCGCATAGTTCACCATGTGGAAGATCGGCCCGGAATGGGCGGCGCAGCAGGCAAAGAAGGTCAGGCCGAGCACGATGAATTGCGGCGAGCGGAAGACTTTCGACAGCTGTGGCCGGGCGCCCTCCGCGGCAAACTCGGTGCCGGCATCGGCGGTCTCGGCAGACGCGCGCTGCCTGACCAAGAGGGCGGCCGGCACCAGCAGCACCCAGGCGGCAACACCGATCATCAGCATCGCCGGCCGCCACTCATAGGCCGAGATCAGCCAGCGCGCGAAAGGCGAGATCGTCATCGGCGCGACGCCCATGCCGGCAGAGACGAGCGACACGGCAAGCCCGCGGTTTTCGTCGAACCAGGCGGTCGTCGCCGCGATCATCGGCGCAAAGAAGGTGCTGGCGGCGAGCCCGACGAGGATGCCATAGGTCAGCTGGAACTGTAACAGCGTTTCGGCCCGGCTCGCCAGAACCAGCGCCAAGCCGAGCAGCACGGAGCCGATGAGCACGACGACGCGTGGGCCAAAACGGTCGCTGGCCGCCCCCCAGAGGAAACCGCCGAAGCCCATGACGATAAAATTCAGCGTCATCGCGCTGGCAATGCCGACATGCGACCAGCCGGTGGCGGTGGCGATCGGCTCCTGAAAAATCGCCAGCGAGAACATCGTGCCGATCGCCACGCACGACATCAATGCGCCCAAAGCGACAATGACCCAACGATAGGAAACACCCATGGCTTGATAACCTCCCCGCCGACAGAATGATCGCGACGCCTGCGGCTCCTCTGCCGCAATCCGCGCCTCGCGATCATAAGACGTTCGAACCGCTGCGATTTCGACAGCGCCCTTCCATCTTTTTTCGCCGGGCAGTCCTACAGAGTCCGAAACATCACCAATGCGTCGACATAACCCTCAGTGGGATGAAGGAAGACGCCGGGAAGGCGGCCGACGATGTCGAAGCCGAGGGATTGCCATAGCTCAACGGCGCGGCGGTTGCTGCTGACGACGAAATTGAACTGCATGGCGCGAAAGCCGTTTTCACGGGCGTGCTGCAGGGAATGCTCGTGCATCCGGCGGGCGACGCCGCGGCCGGCCGCGGCAGGATCGGTCATGTAGCCGCAATTGCAGACATGGCGGCCGCCGCCCGCCTGATTGGCCTTGATGTAATAGGTGCCGAGGATGACGCCATCCTCTTCGGCGACGAAGGTCTCGCGGTCCGGCCCCATCCAATAGGCGAGCGCATCGGCTTGCGAGAGATCGCGGTCGAGCGCATAGGTCTCACCGGCGCGGATCGTCGGGCCGATGATCCTCCAGATGGCATCTCGATCGTCGTTTTCTGCGGGTCGGATCAGCATGCCCGGTTTCTACAGAAGCCGGGCAGCGGGCGCAACGCTCTCAGACCCTTTCGAGCGCGATCGCAATGCCCTGCCCGACGCCGATGCACATGGTCGACAGCGAATATTTTCCACCGGTTTCCTGAAGCTCCAGCGCCGCGGTGCCGGTGATGCGGGCACCCGACATGCCAAGCGGATGGCCGAGCGCAATCGCGCCGCCATTGCGGTTGACCCGGGAATCGTCGTCAGCAATGCCGAGCGCCCGCAGCACCGCCAGCCCCTGGCTGGCGAAGGCCTCGTTGAGTTCGATCACGCCGAACTGTTCCTGGCTCATGCCGAGCCGGGTCATCAGCTTGCGCGAGGCCGGGATCGGGCCGACGCCCATCACCCGTGGCGGAACGGCGGCGGAGGCACCACCGAGGATGCGGGCGATCGGTGTCAGGCCGTATTTTCGCGCCGCCGCTTCCGAAGCAACGATCAGCGCCGCCGCGCCGTCATTGACGCCGGAGGCATTGCCTGCGGTCACGGTGCCGCCTTCCCTCTTGAAAGGGGTCGCGAGTTTCGCCAGCGTCTCGATTGTCGTCGCCCGCGGATGTTCGTCCTTGTCGACGATGACGGGATCGCCCTTGCGCTGCGGGATGGTGACCGCGACAATCTCCTTCGCCAGCCGTCCGCTTGCCTGGGCGGCCGCCGCCTTCGCCTGGCTGCGCACCGCAAAGGCATCCTGGTCCGCGCGGCTGACATGATAATCCTCGGCGACATTCTCGCCGGTCTCCGGCATGGAATCGACGCCATACTGCTTCTTCATCACAGGGTTGACGAAACGCCAGCCGATCGTCGTGTCGTGGATTTCGGCGGCCCGCGAAAAGGCGGTCTCCGCCTTCGGCATGACGAAGGGCGCGCGCGACATGCTTTCGACGCCGCCTGCAATCATCAGCTCGGCCTCGCCGGCGCGAATGGCGCGCGCCGCCGTGATCACCGCATCCATCCCGGAGCCGCAGAGCCGGTTGATCGTCGTACCCGGGACGGCGATCGGCAGGCCAGCGAGCAGCGCCGACATGCGCGCGACATTGCGGTTGTCCTCGCCCGCCTGGTTGGCGCAGCCGAAGATCACGTCGTCGACGGCTTCCCAGTCGACGCCGCCGTTGCGCTCCATCAGCGCCCTTAGCGGAATGGCACCGAGATCGTCGGCGCGCACCTGGGCGAGCGAGCCGGCGAAGCGGCCGATCGGCGTCCTGATATAGTCGCAGATAAAGGCTTCGGTCATGGCTTTTCCTCAGAGCTTTGGGACGACGAGATCGGCGACCGGCCCGTCGAGGTGTAGCGGCGCGCCTGTCATCGCCTGCAGTTCCTCAAGCGACATGGCGGCCAGCTTTTCCCGCAGGACGAAGCGGCCGTCGACGATGTCGATGACGGCATGGCTGGTATAGACGCGGGTAATGCAGGCGACACCGGTCAGCGGGAAGGTGCATTTCTCCACCAGCTTCGGCTCGCCCGTCTTGGTGACATGCTCGGTGATGACGCAGACCTGCTTGGCGCCGTGCACGAGGTCCATGGCGCCGCCGACGGCCGGCACGCCTTTGCTGCCGACCCGCCAGTTGGCGAGATCGCCGCTTTGGGCGACCTGGTAAGCGCCGAGGATCGCGACGTCGAGATGGCCGCCGCGCACCATGGCGAAGCTGTCGGCGTGATGGAAGAAGGCCGCCCCCGGCTTCAGCGTCACCGCCTTCTTGCCGGCATTGATCAGATCCCAGTCCTCCTCGCCTTCCGCGGGCGGCTCGCCGAAATTCAGGATGCCGTTTTCGGTGTGGAAGATCGCTTCACGGCCGGGCGGCTGATAGCGGGCGACCATTTCGGGAAAACCGATGCCGAGGTTCACATAGGCGCCGTCGGCGATATCCTGCGCGGCGCGCCAGGCGATCTGCGCATTGGAAAGCTTGATGTCTTCCCTTGTATTGATGGGATGGGTGTTGACGGTCATACGTAGGCCACTCCGGCTCGAATGAGTTCTTCTTCCTGCTGCGGATGGGCAACGGCGACGACGCGATCGACGAAAATGCCGGGGGTCACCACATGCTCGGGATCGATGCCGCCGGCTGGTACGATGGATGAAACCTGAACGATGGTCTTCGCCGCCGCCATGCACATCAGCGGATTGAAGTTGCGGCCCGCCTTATTGTAGGTGAGGTTGCCATGGTTATCGCCGATCTCCGCCTTCACGATCGCAAAATCGGCCTTCAGCCAGCGTTCCTGCACATAATGGCGGCCGTCGAATTCGGCGATGACCTTGCCGTTAGCGAGTTCCGTGCCATAACCTGTCGGCGTGTAGAAAGCCGGAATGCCGGCGCCGCCGGCGCGGATGCGCTCGGCCAGCGTTCCCTGCGGCACAAGTTCGAGCTCGATTTCGCCGGCCAGGTATTTGTCCGTAAAAGCACGCGGATCCGACGAGCGCGGAAACGAGCAGATCATCTTCCTGACCATGCCGGCATCGATCATCGCGGCAATGCCGATGCGGCCGTTGCCGGCATTGTTGTTGATCACGGTGAGGTTCTTGCTGCCCTTGTCGATCAGGGCATGAATGAGCTCGATCGGCGCGCCGGAGCCGCCGAAACCACCGATCATCACGGTCGCGCCGTCGCCGATCTCGGAGACGGCCTCTGCCGTGCTCCCGACTGTCTTGTCCATGCCGGATATCTCCTTGGCTCGATCGGCCAGACATCTGCCTGTCCCGTCCTCTTGCTCAGAGATAAAGCGTGGCAAGGGCGTTCTGCAAGATCATTTGTGCGTTATTTGACATTTGTTCATATATCGCACACAATGTCGGCTCGATTGGAGATTGGAACCCATGCGTGAAACCGATTTCGTCAGCGGCTTTGCCCGCGGCCTGAAAGTCATCGAAGCCTTCGGCGAGACGCGGCAGCGGCTGTCGATCGCCGAGGCCTCGAAGCTGACCGAGCTCGACCGGGCCACCGTGCGCCGTTCGCTGCTGACGCTCGCCGAACTCGGCTATGCCGATTATGACGGCAAGTTCTTCACGCTGACGCCGAAGATCCTGCGGCTCGGCCATGCCTATCTCTCGGCGACGCCGCTACCGGCGCTGTTGCAGCCGCATCTCGATCATCTCTCGGAAAAAGCCGGCCAGAGCGCCTCGGCCTCGGTGCTCGACGGTGCCGAAATTGTCTATATCGCGCGGGCCTCGCAGCGTCGCGTCATGTCGATCAATCTCACCCCCGGCAGCCGCCTGCCGGCCTATTGCGCCTCGATGGGCCGGGTGCTGCTTTCGGCCTTGGCCGAAAACGAGGCGCGCGCCATCCTTGGCCGCAGCGAGCTGAAGCAAAACACGCCGAATACCAAGACCGACCCTGAGGAACTCATCGCCGAGTTCCGCCGCGTGCGCGCCGAGGGCTACGCCATCATCGATCAGGAGCTGGAGATCGGCCTCTGCTCGATTGCCGTCCCCATCGAAAACGATCGCGGCCAAACGGTCGCGGCGATCAATATCGGCGCGCCGGCCGCCCTTGTCCCGGCCGCGGAGATGAAGGAGCGCTATCTGCCATTGCTGAAGGAAACCCAGGCCGCATTGCGGCCGCTCTTGCGCCGATGACGCCAAGCACGGGAAACGGGCGGCCCCAATAAGCGCCGGGGCCGCTCTCTATCATCAATGCGTCAAGTCGAGTGCGGCGGTGAGGTCACCCATCGGCGGACGGCCGTTATCGGCAAGCGCCTTGTCGCGGGCGACGATGCCCGGCAGCACCGGCAGATCGTAGCGCGCGGTGATCAGGCGGATGATCGACGTCGTGTCGTACTGGGTGTGGTCGACGCTGCCGCCCTTGGCGAAGGGCGAGATAATGAAGGCCGGAATGCGGTTGCCCGGGCCCCAGCGATCGGCCTTCGGCGGCGCGACGTGATCCCAGAAGCCGCCATTCTCGTCATAGGTGACGATGACGAGCATATGGCCCCATTGCGGGCTCTTCTCGAGATGCGAGACGATATCGGCAAGATGCTGGTCGCCGCTCGAGACATCGGCATAACCGCCATGTTCGTTGAGGTTGCCCTGCGGTTTGTAGAAGGAAACGGCCGGCAGCTTACCTGCGTCGATATCCCTGAGGAAGGCCTCGCCGGCAAGGCCGCCATCCTTCAGATGTTCGGCGCGCGCCGGCGTGCCGGGCGCGAAATTGGCGAAATAGTTGAACGGCTGGTGGTGGAACTGGAAGTTCGGCACCGGCGTGGCGTTCTTGCCGTCCAGCGCCGCCTGCCAGGCGCCGCTATACCAGGCCCAGCTGATGCCCTTCTGCGACAGCAGGTCGCCGATGGTCACCGCATGCTGCGGCGGCAGCGTTGTCGCCGCGGCAGGGTCCGCCAAACCAGGATCGCCGTCCTTGGCCGGCGGATTGGCGCTCGGCTGATAGGGCGGCTGCATGGTGTTGACGGCATAGAAATCGGGCGTCAGCGTGCCGTCGGAAACGAATTTCGGGGCGCCGTCCAGCGCCGACTTCGGGGCGTTGTCGGCCACAACCAGCGACGTGCTGTCGGCATCGACCTTGGCGATCACCGGCTTGGCCGGGCTCTTGTCGGCATCCGGATAATAGGGCGCGCAGGCACAGATCAGCGCGAAGTGGTTGAGGAAGGAACCGCCGAAGGCGCCCTGGAAGAAGTTGTCGGCAAGGACGTATTTCTTCGCGACCTGCCACATCGGCAGGATCGAGCCGTCATAATGGCCCATGACCAGGCTGCCGGAATCGGCCCAGGCGACGAACTTGTCGTTCTTGCCGCCGTCGATCTGCATCTGCTCCTGGTAGAAACGGTGCCAGAGATCGCGGGTGATCACCGACGGCGCCTGCGCAAAACCCTTGGGATCGTCGATCGCGAAGCTGGCATTGGCAAGATGAGCCGATTGCGCCTCGGTGATGGCAGGCGTGACGCCCTTGGCGGTCAGCCCGCCCCAGGCCGGCGGCAGCTCGGCGAGCGGCTGGCCGTTTCGGTCGAGCTGGCGCGCCTGCTCGGCGCTGACATTGGAAAGGCCGTTGGCGCCGGGAAAGCCGCCGTAGAGATTATCGAAGCTGCGGTTTTCGGCATAGATGACGACGATGTTGTCGATCTTGTCGTAACCGGCGGGCGCGGCATCGGCTGCCGTCACTATCGCGAGCGGCAACATCGCCGATCCGGCGAGACAGAAGGCGTTGAGAAGTTTCAGTCTTTTCACGGGATAACCTCATGGCTGGGGGCGTTGGCTAGAGGGAGCGGGAAACGCTCGCGGGCGCACTGACGCTATTCCCGCCATCTATCAACTTTGTGACGTCGGGCTTGCCTTGAGGCCGCAGGAGAAGCTCCGTCATCAATTTGTTGCAGCGAGGTTCGATCATGGTGAAAACCGGGGTTAAGCTATTGGAATCCTTACCATGACGACAAAGACATTCGGGCTCATGCGCTCCGGTCTGGCGGTCGGCATCAGTGCCGCGGCCCTCTGTCTTGCCATTCTGCCGCTGCGGCAAAGCAGCGCGGCGGTCGCCCTCGGCGTGCATCCCGGGCCGATGTCGAGGGCCGAGGCCTTCGCCCGGGCCGAAACGCTGACCACCCTCGGCCGCAAGATATTCTCAGACCCCTCACTCTCGGCCTCGGGGCTGCAGGCCTGCGCCTCCTGCCATGATCCCGCTCACGCCTTCGGCCCGGCCTCGGCCAAGCCGGTCGAGACGGGCGGCAAGGATATGCGCCAGCCGGGCCTGCGCGCCGTGCCGACGCTGCGCTATCTGCAGGCGGTGCCGTCCTTCAGCGAGCATTATTACGATTCCGAGGACGAGGGCGACGAAAGCGTCGACAACGGCCCGACCGGCGGCCTGACCTGGGACGGCCGGGTCGATCACGGCGGCGACCAGGCGAAGATCCCGCTGCTCTCGCCCTTCGAAATGGGCAACAAGGATGCGGCCGAGGTCGCGGCCAAGCTGCGCAAGGCGCCCTATGCCGACGCCATCAAGGCGGCCTTCGGCGAGACGGTGTTCGACAATCCCGAAGACACCTTCGACGCCGCCGCCGAGGCGCTCGCCACCTTCGAGCAGAGCGGCCCGGACTTCTATCCCTATTCCAGCCGCTACGACGCCTTTCTCGCCGGCAAGGCGACGCTGACCGCGCAGGAATTGCGCGGCCGCCAGCTGTTCGAGGATCCCGCAAAGGGCAACTGTTCGAGCTGCCACTTGAGCGAACCCGCCAATGACGGCGAGCCGCCGCAATTTTCCGACTTCGGCTTCCTCAGCCTTGCCGCCCCCCGCAACATGGCGATCCCGGCCAACAGCGACCCCAACTATCACGATCTCGGCCTCTGCGGCCCAGAGCGTACCGACCTTGCCGGACACAGCGAATATTGCGGCCTGTTCCGCACGCCGACGCTGCGCAATGTCGCACTGAAGAAGAGCTTCTTCCACAACGGCTATTTCCACACGCTGCGCGACGTCGTCTTCTTCTATGCGACCCGCGACAGCGATCCCGGCCTCTGGTATCCCAGGAATGCCGACGGCTCGGTGCGCAGGTATGACGACCTGCCGCAAGCCTATTGGGCCAACCTCAACCAGGACCCGCCCTTCGGCCGGAAGCCGGGGGACGCGCCGGCGCTCACCGACCCCGAGATCGACGACATCGTTGCCTTCCTGGGGACGCTGACGGATGCCGATCTGCAGCCCGAGGCAAGCGGGCATTGACCGGCCGGCGAACCGCCCTTGCTTTGGGCGACAGCTTGATGACGGAACCGCATCTCGTGACCGTTGCTTGAGAACATGCAATCAATGATTTATATGCTGTCATTGATGGATGGAGGCAACGATGGCCAGCATGACGATCCGCAATCTCGATGAGGGATTGAAGCAGCGGCTGCGCGTGCGCGCCGCGACGCATGGCCGTTCAATGGAAGACGAAGCACGCGATATTCTGCGTACGGCGCTTGCGATGACCGAGCCGGCAGCGCGCAATCTCGCCGATTCTATTCGCGCCCGCTTGCAATCGGTGGGAGGAGTTGAGCTCGAAATTCCGCCCCGGCAGCCGATCCGGAACGCGCCGGACTTTGACGCGTGATCATTCTCGATACCAACGTTATTTCGGAACTGCTCACACCCGCACCGAATGCGGCTGTGAGCAAATGGCTGGGTGTACAACCCGCATCATCGGTATTCACGACCGCAATTACCGAAGCAGAAATTTTATATGGCTTGCGCCTCCTTCCTCACGGTCGGCGCCGGAGTGATCTTGAAACGGCAATCCTGCCAATATTCAACGAGGACATGAGCGGCCGCGTCCTGCAATTCGACCGTGACGCGGCAGACGTCTACGCCATCATTGCCACCGATCGCCGTAAGGCTGGCAGGCCGATCAGCCAGTTCGATGCGCAGATCGCAGCCATCGCCATCTCGCGCGGCGCTTCGCTCGCAACGCGCAACGTCTCCGATTTCGAGGGAATTGGCTTGCAAATCATCAATCCGTGGGAAAACCGCTAAACCCCGCCGCTTAGAACACATTGTCACCGTCCGCTGCAGCGTCCCCACTTGCCGTATCATAATTTCCGATATACATCATCCCATCGGGAATTGTGGGGAAACGATGGAACGTTCGTTTTTGACGATCGCCGCCGGCGAGAATAACGAGGCGATCCGGGCGCTTTCGGCGCCGGCGCGGGTCGAGATGCTCAAGCTGCTCTGCGCCAAAGGGCCGATGAATATCAACGATATCGCCCAGGCACTTTCTCTGCCGCAATCGACTGTCGCGACCGGCATCCAGATCCTGGAAGAGGCCGGGCTCGTCGAATCCCGGCTGGCGAAGGCGCGGAAGGGGAACCAGAAGATCTGCTCGGCGGTCTATAGCGAAATCCTGATCAGCTTCGAGGAAAGTGCCGCCCAGCGGGCCAATAATATCATCGAAGTCGAGATGCCGGTGGGCTTGTACACCAGCTGCGACGTGCATGCGCCATGCGGCCTCTGCTCCAGCGAAAGCGTCATCGGCCCGCTCGACGTGCCCGATTATTTCCTTGATCCGCAGCGTATGCAGGCCGGGCTCGTCTGGTTTGGAAGGGGCTATGTCGAGTATAAATTCCCCAACAATGCCAAGGTGTTAAACAAGGATATCCGCGCCATCGAATTCTCCTTGGAGCTATCGTCGGAAGTCCCGGGCACCAATCCGGACTGGCCTTCGGATATCACGCTGTGGGTCAACGGTATGGCGATCGGCACCTGGACCTCTCCAGGCGACTATGGCGATAAACGCGGCGCCTTCACGCCCGCCTGGTGGAAGCTCGAAGGCTCGCAATATGGGATGATGAAGACGTGGCGCATCTCGACGCGCGGCACCTTCATCGACGGCCTCGCTGCGTCGAATGTCACGCTCGGCGACCTGGCGCTCGGCCAGCACTCCTCCATCCGGCTGCGGGTCGGCATCGCCGAAAATGCCGGCCATACCGGCGGCGTCAATATTTTCGGCCGCGGCTTCGGAAATCACGGGCGCGATATCATCATGCGGCTGCATGTGTGAGTAATCAATATCGGAAATTCTGATTTGAAAATGGCGCTGCCTTCCGGATTTTAAGGCCGCAAAATCGAGACAAAATATTGTAATACAACGATTTTTTCTGAAATTCAGATTAGTATGATAAAAGATGCGAGTTGGTTGACAGAACGACATTCCTGATATCAAGTTAGAGGCAAGAAAACAAAATTCCTGATACATAAACGGGAGGATCCGTTGAAGACGAATGTCGTTGCCCACCGCGATTTCCGCATCGCGACCATTGACGCCAGGCTCTACAGCTCGTTTCTCGAGCATCTCGGCAGAGCGATCTACGGCGGCATCTACGAGCCCGGACATCCGACAGCCGATGAGGACGGCTTCCGCCGCGACGTGCTCGATCTCGTCCGTGATCTCGACACGCCCTATTGCCGCTATCCCGGCGGCAACTTCGTCTCGGCCTATAATTGGGAAGATGGCGTCGGCCCGCGTTCGGAGCGGCCTGTTCGTCTCGACCTTGCCTGGCGCACCCGCGAAGCCAATCAGATCGGCGTCAACGAATTCGTCGACTGGTGCAATAAGGCCAATACCAAGCCGATGCTCGCCGTCAATCTCGGATCGCGCGGCCTGGATGCCGCCCGCAATTTCCTCGAATATTGCAATCATCCCGGCGGCACCTATTACTCCGATCTGCGCCGCAAGCACGGCTGGGCCGATCCGCACGATGTCAAATTGTGGTGCCTCGGCAATGAGATGGACGGACCCTGGCAGGTCGGCCACAAATCGGCCTATGAATATGGCCGGCTGGCGGACGAGACGGCCAAGGCTATGCGCGGCTTCGACAAGTCGCTGGAACTCGTGGTCTGCGGCTCGTCCAATTCCGATATGAAGACCTATCCCGATTGGGAGGCTCAGGTCCTCGAGCAGTGTTATGACAGCGCCGACCATATTTCGCTGCATATGTATTTTGCCAACCGCGAGAAGAATACGCTGAACTATCTCGCCCGGGCGACGAAGCTCGACCGCTACATCACCACGATCGGCGGCGTGATCGACTACATCAAGGCGAAAAAGCGCTCGAAGAAGACGATCGGCATTTCCTTCGACGAATGGAACGTCTGGTACCATTCCAACCAGCAGGACAAGGAGATCCTGGCGCGCGACGAGTGGCCGGATGCGCCGCATCTGCTCGAGGACGTCTATAATTTCGAGGACGTGCTGCAGGTCGGCGGCATCCTGAACACCTTCATCCGCCGTTCCGACCGGGTGCGCATCGCCTGCATCGCCCAGCTCGTCAACGTCATTGCCCCTATTATGACCGACGATGGCGGGGCCGCCTGGCGCCAGACGATTTATTATCCCTTCTATTACGCCTCCCGCTATGGCCGCGGCGCAGCACTGCAGCTGGTCGTCGATGGCCCGACCTATGACAGCGACGAGGAGAACGACGTTCCCTATCTCGACGTCTCGGCGGTCCATTCCGAGGATGGCAAGACGCTGACCTTCTTTGCCGTCAACCGCCACCCGAACACGGCGCTCGATCTCGATGTGCGCCTGGAAGGTTTTGGATCCGCCCGGGTGATCGAGCAGGTGGAAATGACCCACAGCGATCTCGAAGCCGTCAACACGGCTCAGCGGCAGGACACGGTCGCGCCGGTCAATGTCGACAGCGCCAAGATCGAGGATAGCAGGTTGCGGGCGGCGCTGAAGCCGCTGTCCTACAACGTCATTCGGCTGTCGGTGTGACAGCCGCCGCCGGGTAAGGCCGATTGGCCCCGGCTTAAGAGATTCGGCTCGACTGCGAGGAGGCAGGCGAGCCGGAGGGATGGTTCGCTGGAGCCCTGGACCTGACGTCTCCAGCCTTTGCAAACCGACAACCGCGACGTGCCCATGCGTGCCTTTGCGGCCGCCGTATCGTCGCTTTCTAGGGAGGAGTTCATGCAACAGTGGAAGAGGCTCGCATTTGGCGTCGCGCTGGCCGCACTCGGCCTGACGGCGGCGGCCAAGGCCGATGACTATACCTCCTTGCCGCGCAAGGAGACGCTTATCGTCGAAAATCCGGAAGGGACGATCAAAAATCCCGGCTGGTTCAACATCTGGGTCAATGGCGGCGGCGGGGTTTCCACCGGTCTGCAGCAGCTGACCATGGATACGCTCTGGTATATCGACCCCGAACAGGGGCTTGGCGGCGCGGCCTGGGACAATTCGCTCGCCGCCGACAAGCCGCAATATAATGCCGACTTCACCGAGATGACCGTGAAACTGCGCAAGGGGCTCTTCTGGAGCGACGGCGTCGAGTTCACGGCCGACGACGTGGTCTATACCGTCAAGACGCAGATGGATCATCCCGGCATGATCTGGAGCGCTGCCTTCTCGGTGCAGGTGGCAAGCGTCGAGGCGACCGATCCCCAGACCGTGGTGTTCAAGCTGAAGAAGCCGAATTCGCGCTTCCACGCCATCTTCACCGTGCGCTGGAACGGCGCCTGGATCATGCCGAAGCATGTGTTCGAAAAGGTGGAGGATCCGCTTCGCTATGACTTCGCCAACCCGGTCTCGCTCGGCGCCTATAAGCTGAAGGCCTATGACCCGCAGGGCAAATGGTATACCTGGGAGAAGCGCGACGACTGGCAGCGGACCTCGCTTGCCCGCTTCGGCGAGCCGGCTCCGAAATATGTCACCTATACCGATCCGGGCCCGCCGGATAAGCGGACGATCGCCCAGCTCGAGCATAATCTCGATATCATTCATGACAACACGCCGGAGGGCATGTTCACCCTCAAGGAGAAGTCGAAGACCATCGACACCTGGTTCCCGGGCTTCCCCTTCGCCCATCCGGATCCGACGCTGCCCGCCCTGATCTTCAACACCCAGGATGCGCCGTTCGACAAGGCCGACGTGCGCTGGGCGCTGGCCCTCTTGATCGACATCAAGGCCGTCGACATGGCGAGCTACCGCGGGGCGGCGACGCTGTCTGCGCTCGGCGTGCCGCCGACGGCGAGCGCCATGAAAGACTATCAGGCGCCGATGCAGGATTGGCTCAAGGATTTCGAGATCGATACCGGCAAACGCAAGATCAAGCCCTATGACCCGACGGTCGGCCAGCAGATCGCCGATCTCCTGCGCAAGCAGCCGAAATTCAAGGACCAGATTCCGACCGACCCGCAGGCGATCAGCGACGCCTTCGGCTATGGCTGGTGGAAACCGGATCCGAAAGCGGCTGCCGAGCTTCTTGAGAAAGCAGGCTTCAAGAAATCCGGCGGCAAGTGGATGACGCCTGATGGCCAGCCGTTCCGGGTCCGGATGACTGTCGAAGGCGACACGCGCTCCGTCTTCACCCGTGCCGGCACGCTGATTGCGCAGCAATGGGCCGCCTTCGGCATCGACGCCAAGGCGGTGCCCACCGAGAAACTGTGGCAGGTGGCGCTGCAGCCCGGCGATTTCCAGGTGGCGATCGCCTGGAGCGTCGAAACCTGGGGCGGCGATCCCGACCTCTCCTTCTTCCTCGACAGCTGGCACTCGCAGTTCGTGGCGAAGAAGGGTGATAATCAGCCGCCGCGCAACTGGCAGCGCTGGTCCAATCCGGAGCTCGACAAGATCATCGAGAGCATCCGCGGCATCAGCGCCGACGATCCCAAGGGCATCGAGCTCGGCAAGGATTATCTGAAGCTCGTCGCCCGCGAAATGCCGTCGATCCCGCTGATGTCCTATAACGTCTTCACCTCGATGGATACGACCTATTGGACCGGCTATCCGACGATCAAGGACCCCTATACGGATCCCGTGCCGAACTGGGCGAATTCCCGGCTGATGATGGTCAAGCTGAAGCCGGCTCAACCGAAATAATCCTCCCAACGCCGGCGCTTTAGCCACGCGCCGGCCCCTTATCGGCGGGCTCTGCCCGCCGATCCTTTCCTTCGATCCCTTCCCGGCGCTGAAGGAAACCAGAGAGGAACCACTGCCTTATGACGCCCTATCTGATCTTTGTGCTGAAGCGGTTCGGTCAGTTTCTGCTCGTCGTCTTTCTTGGCGTGAGCATCACCTTCTTCGTCACCCACCTGACCCCGATCGATCCGGTCGAAGAAAGCATAGGCGCCATCACCCAGATGGGGCAGTCCGATCCGAATGCGATCGAACTGATGCGCCAGTCGCTGCGCGAGCTTTACGGCATGGAGGGCTCGATCTGGCAGCAATATGTGCATTTCTGGCTGCGGCTTGCGACCGGCGATCTCGGCCCCTCGCTGTCTGCCTTCCCGACGCCCGTTTCCACCATCATTCTGCGGTCCCTGCCGTGGACGATCGGGCTGATGACGGTCTCCACGCTGATCACCTTCGTACTCGGAAACGCGCTCGGCGCGCTCGCCGGCTATTACCGCAAGAACATGGTGCTGAAGGCGGTCAGCCTCGTCTGCATCGCCCTGCTTCCCATTCCCTACTATATCCTGGCCTTCGTGCTGCTCATCGTCTTCGGCTATCTCTGGCCGGTGCTGCCGATCAATGGCGGCTATGAGATGAACGCCAATCTGGATCTCTCCTTCGCGCTGGTGCTCGATATTCTCGAACACTCGATCCTGCCGGCCCTGTCGCTGATCCTTGTGGGTGCCGGCAGCTGGCTGATCGGCATGCGGGCGCTGGTGTCCAACATCATCACCGACGACTACGTCGTCTTTGCCGAGCTCGGCGGCGTGCCGAAGCGGAAAATTCTCCGCTCCTATATCGCCCGCAATGCCATGGTGCCGCAATTCACCGGGCTTGCCATGTCGCTGGGGGCGATCTTCAACGGCACCGTCATCACCGAAATCGTCTTCGGCTATCCCGGCATCGGCAACCTGCTGATTTCGGCGGTGCATGCCGGCGATTACAGCCTGGTGCTCGGCCTCAGCGCCTTGTCGATCGTCGGCGTCGCCGCCGCTGTCTTCATCATCGACATTCTGAGCCCGCTGATCGACCCGCGCATCAAGGTGGAATAGGCCATGTTTACCATCGTCCGCGACCTCGCACGCCAGAACCTCGAATTCCTCTGCGGCCTGCTGCTCTTTGCCGTCATCGTCGGGTTCATCATCCTGTCCTATTTCTCGCCCTACGCGCCGACGGATATCTATCTGCTGCCGCCCGACATGCCGCCCGACGGCGATTACTGGCTCGGCACGACATCGCGCGGCCAGGACGTTTTCTGGCAGCTGACGACAGCGCTGCGGAATACCTTGTATTTCGGCATCGGCGTCGCTTTTCTCTCGCGCATCATCTCGCTGGTCGTCGGCCTGGTCGCCGGTTATGCCGGCGGCGCGGTCGACCGGGTGCTGATGGCGATCAACGACAGCGTCATGGTCATCCCGCAGTTTCCGCTGCTGATCCTTTTCTATTTCGTGCTGAAGGACAGCATGACCTGGACGGTGCTGATCGTCATCATGGCCTCGCTGGGCTGGTCCTATGATGCGCGCCTGATCCGCTCGGTGGCGATCGGCCTGAAGACCAGGCCGTTTACCACCCAGAGCGTCTATTCCGGCATGAGCATGCGCAAGATCCTGGTCGAGGAGCACTTACCCTATGTGCTGCCGATCGTCTTCGCCACCACGATGAACAACATGATCTGGTCGATCGGCATGGAGATCACCCTTTCGGTGCTGGGGTTCACCGACATCGAGACGCCGACCATGGGCATGATGATCTACTGGGCCAATGCGCATTCGGCGCTGATATCGGGAATATGGTGGTGGGTAGCCGCCCCCGTCGCCGTCATCGTCATCCTCTTCCTGGCGCTCTTCCTGCTGTCGATGTCGATGAACGAATACAATGATCCGCGCAGCCGGCTGAACCGGATGGGAAGTTAGCATGGACCCTTTGGTCGAAATCGAGAATCTGAAAGCCTATTACCGCGCCTTCCTTTTTGGCGTCGATCGCGAAGTGCGCGCCGTCGACGATATCAGCCTGACGATCGGCCGCGGCGAGGTCTATGGCGTCGCCGGTGAATCGAGCAGCGGCAAGACGACCCTGATCAAAACCATCGCCGGCGCCATCCGGCCGCCGCTCCGGGTCGTGTCGGGGAGCGTGAAATTCCATTTCGCCGGCGGCACCCAGGATATTTACGCGATGAAGCCGGAAGAGCGCATGGCGCTGCGCTGGAAGCATCTCTCCTATATCATGCAGGGCTCGATGAACGTGCTCAATCCGGTGCGCCGGATCCGCCATTCCTTCACCGATTTCGCTTTCCGCCACATGAAGGTCAGCAAATCGGTCTTCTTCGAAAAGGTCGCCGCCCATCTGCAGCGGCTAAAGCTCGATCCGCATCTGCTCGACGCCTATCCGCATGAACTCTCCGGCGGCATGCGCCAGCGCATGACCATTGCGCTTGCCACCATCCTGACGCCGGAGTTCATCATCGCCGACGAGCCGACGACGGCGCTCGACGTGATCGTTCAGCGCGACGTGCTGTCGATGATCCGCGAAATCCAGCGCGAGATGGGCTCGTCCTTCCTGTTCGTGACCCATGATATGGGCGTTCACGCCACGGTCTCCGACCGCATCGGCATCGTCTATGCCGGCCGCCTCGTCGAGGAGGCGCCGACCGCCAAACTCTTCAGCAAGCCGCTCCACCCCTATACGCAGCATCTGGTCGGCAGCCTGCCGAAGATCGGCGATGCGACGACCCGTCCGTCGCTGGAGGGGCGCCCGCCCAACCTCGCCATGCCGCCCGAAGGCTGCCGCTTTCACCCGCGCTGTCCGAAGCGGATGGACATCTGCTCGCAGAAGGTGCCGCCGCTCGTCACCGTCGAGCCGGAGCGCCGTGTGGCCTGTTTTGCCGTTACGGGAGATCAGCTTTGACCGCTCTGCTTCACCTCTCGCATGTCACGAAAGTCTATCGCCAGGGCGGCATGCTCGGCCGGCGCCTGATCACCGCGGTCAAGGATGTCAGCTTCGAAGTCGGCGCGGAGCCGGAGATCCTGTCGATCGTCGGCGAATCCGGCTCTGGCAAATCGACGATCGCCGCGATGATCCTCGGGCAGACCGAACCGACGGAAGGGCAGCTGGAATTCTCCGGCCAAGCCGTGTCCATCCATAGCCGATCCGAACGCAAGGCCTTCATGAAGGAGGTTCAGCCGGTTCTGCAGAACCCGTTCGAAGCCTTCAATCCGCTGAAGCGGGTCGACCGTTACCTGTTCGAGACGGCCCGCAATCTGTCGGGCCCGGGAAAACGGATAGACCGGAAAGAAGCGGAGCGGATGGCCGATGCCGCGCTCCATCACGTCGGCCTGACCTTGGAAGAGGTGAAAGGCCGGTTCCCTCACGAACTCTCCGGCGGCCAGTTGCAGCGCGTCGCCATTGCCCGCGCGCTGATCCCGCAACCCCGCCTGCTGGTCGCCGACGAGCCGGTCTCGATGGTCGACGCCTCGCTGCGCATGGCGATCGTCAACCTCTTCGGCCGACTGAAAAACGAACTCGGCCTTTCGATCATCTACATCACCCATGATCTGGCCACCGCCTATTACGTCAGCGACAACATCATCATCATGCGCAAGGGCGAGATCGTCGAACGCGGGCGGGCGCGGACGGTGTTGGACGATCCGCAGCATGAATATTCGCGGGCGCTGAAGGATGCGGTGCTGGCGGCGGAGTTTGGTGAGGTCGGGTGAGTGGGGTGGGGTGAGCGCAAGGGTCTATCACCGACAAAGTATGCAACGGCGCAACCTATCCGAATGGTTGAGATGGCCGGAAAATTGGTTGTCTTCATGAGAGCAGAACGTCAAGCTCTGTCATTTGAGGCCGACGCACGTCAATCTGCGTAACTCTGCGCGTGGCTATCCAAGGCCGATCTCAAATAAAAGAGCTTCCGCGTCCCGCCTCTTGTGAAGGCCCGGCAGAGCCTCCGGATCCCACAACCGCTTCATAGCTCGAATCTCACCTGGAATTCGATTGAACGCTTTTTCAGACATTGCCTGTCGAATGTTTCGCATCTCACGAAACCGAGATTTTTTATCTCTGCGTTCTGAGATCGAAAATGATGCTCCTCGATTATACACGAGGGAAACGAGAGCTCCGCGGCAATCCTGACTTAGCATCTTGAAATTTGGAAGGGCTCTTTCTGTGATTCCTACGTAACGCGGTTGCATTGTCTCAAGATACTGCGTCTTCGCTACTTGCCATGGAACTGTCACGTCTGCGAACTGTCCCACGATACCTTTCGCCTCGTCTCCAGTCACGCCACAAGCCTCTGCCAAAGATTCAAGCGCAGAAGCGTCCAGATATTTGCGCCAATCGCGAACAAACGCCTCTTTTGAAGCATATCCAATATCGTAGCCAATGCCGAAAGTGACTCCAGATGCTCCCTTAGGCCAGACAGGGTGCCTATAACGCTCTTTGTAGACGGATGCGCTGGACACCTCAAAAGCCACAATCATCATAGACGCTCGATCGGAGATCCTGGTGTCGGAAGGCTCTGCATCTAACGGTACCTGCTCTAACCCGCTTATAGGAAGTTCTGCATACTCACGATATCCGCGGTTGTCTTCGATCAGGCGGTTTGAACTCGCTATCTCGTAAAGAACTGCCTCGAACTTTCGAAGCGAAGATTCCTTTGCAATCGCCGGCGCCCCCTCGAAATACGCAGACGCCAATACCAAGGATGACAACTTGAGTAGATTTCGCCTTTGCACAATGAAGTAATCGTCTTTCATCTCAGCACCCACCGGCAAAATTCACTAATCAATTAAGAGACATACTACTTGAAAATGCAAGTAGCCATTAAGTCAATTTACAACCGGCCAAACTGATGTATAATAAATTTACGTCGACCCGTTGGGAGGTGTCCCCATGCGACATGTTCTTGCTATTTCTTGCGTCTTGCTTGGCGGCTGCGATGCGCAGACCACTTCAATGTACCTGTCGGCCCTCGGAACAGCCATAAACGACCAAAACACACCTCAAAGGCCAAGCGTTTATTATACACCTCCTCCTAGGATTCCAACTTATTCTCCGTATCAGGCACCAGTATATTCCGGCGCCCCAAATTCTTCAGGACAACGCGGCGTTGAGAGCTACGAGCCTCCCCAGAATGCGTATGTTGAGCCTCCCAGGTATACAGCTGAACCAGTGACCAACCCGGTCGGCCCCCCCGGTGCAAAGGCACCGATCCTGGGCGGGGGATGCGGAAACTACACAAAGCCGACGTTCGAATCGCCGAAGTATCCCGGGGCTCCCGCAGGACAATGTTGAAGGAATTATCTGCTATAGCGCTGACGTTTGGCGGCTTCTTTGGAGGTTTGCAGAACGCTGCTCAAGCTCAATCGGCAGGTCCATACCACCCTCGTTGTGTCGAAGCATTCAATGATCTACCCCTCGATGAAAATGACGATTTTATAGAGACGGATGTAAATGGCGAGACGCGGCTTACCCGTTCCTTGGAGATACATTTCTCGAAGCACCGCAAAGAATATCTGTCTTACGACGCGGATTGTTTCTCACCGTGGGAGGACCTGCGCCAACCTACCAAGGATTTCATCAGCGGCAGTTTAGGGACACTTTTTACCGATGATACGGCCACCCCATTTTGTGCAGCTTTCCGTATTTCTCGGGACATTTTGTTAACCGCTGCCCATTGCGCCCGACAGGCAAAGTACAGCGAATTTCGCTTGATTGGCTACCCTGATCGACGCATCAAGGTTGTGGGTCTTTTGGATGAGGCACCCTCCTCAGATGACATCTCGGATTTCGATGACTATGTTCGCTTGAAGATACGCGATCCGAAACTACCGGGACATTGGGACGCCAAGGATTTTTCACGCGATGCTGCACCCCATCAGGCCGTTATCGTAATCGCTTTAAGTATCGTTGCCCGGCAACTCATTGTTGGGAGCTCAATTGACAACTGGCGCCAAGCAGTGCGGTTCTCGCGGGCCAACTCAGCTCAGCTTTGGCCGGCGGGTGAGGTGGACACTGGCCTGCCTAAGGGCGCGGACATAAGGGAGTGCCTTTATCACCGGGCGCCTACATTTCCTGGGATGAGTGGTGCACCAATTATTGCAATTCATCGGCCGGCATCACCGACATCGCCACCAACATTCACAGTCATCGGCATACATCTGCGGAATGGGGTAGCGAGGAGCAACGGCTGCGGATCACCTCCTGACTTTAACGTCGGGATCAAGTTGCCAGCTTCCATAACTCGCGTGAGTCAGTAACTCTCAGTTCGGCCTGTTTCTTGAAGTTCAGTACCTTGGGCAAGCTGTCGCCAAACAGTGACAGCACGATTTTCGATGGCCTCAAATATAGCTCTCCAGCAGAATCTGTCGTTCTCTTCTCCGACCGTCCGCCGCGCTCGCCTGAGGTACCTAATTCATTTGAGTGACTTTCGCGCATGTTCCACGCGCTCTACTATCCCAGCGGGAAATCTGGAGAGGGGCATGCACTATCGCCAAAGGTCGATGCTGCTCGCGGCGTCCTGGCTAATCATCGGAGCTACCGCAGTAGGCGCGTCGGGCGAGATAACTGTTGCGGACTTCGATAATAAGCCAGAACTGCTGATCGTAGCACTGTTTTTCGGCTTCGCCATGGCATGGCCGTCGAGCAGCTCTTAGCCGCGATGAGAAAACAGGCGTGGCAGGAGAGAAACAGGTCACGCTCCGAGGAAAGGCGCAGCAATGAGCGCATCCTATTGGGACCTTGGCGTCAGATGCCGGCTCCGGAGTCATTGAGACCAGTCGAGGCCGCCGACGAAATGCGTATCGTGATGCGTTCGCAGTTCATTATTCAGCCGTTGCTGAACAAGAGCGAAGCTCGAGTGTTTCGGGAGCTCGACAGCATGGTGATCGGTTGCAATTCTTCCTGGCAGGTGATGGCGCAGGTTTCGTTTGGGGAAATCCTCCGAAGCACCGATGCTGACGCCCACCGTTGCATCAACTCCAAGCGTGTCGACTTACTGCTCGTAGACAGCAATTGCCAACCGCGACATGTCATCGAGTACCAGGGCGGAGGACACCATCAAGGGGCCGCGGCCGCACGCGACGCTGTAAAGAAGGAGGCGCTGCGACGCGCCGGAGTCGGCTACCACGAGGTGTGGCTGGCCAAACGACCCCGTCAGAACTTAGGCGATTGGTCGAAAAGCTGGTGGACAAACCCGATGTCATCTAACGTGCCCTCGTCACAAATATCTGCACGGCCGAGCCTAGGCCTACACAAGTCAACGTCCTCGCCGTCGCGACAACGAGCGCGGCCCTTCGATCAACTACATCACACATGGTCTCGCGACGGCCTATTACGTCAGCGACAACACTATCATATCGCACAAGGGTGAGATCGTGGAACGGGGAGGCATAGTAGATTGCGGAGATCTGTTTGAAGCGCGGTTTGACTGCTGCCCGCCTATGAGCGGATTTTAGTTGTAGCTTCCATTCGGAAGCAACTTGGCCGCTTTCTCCGACTGTGCCGGCACCATACGTCCCCAATGACGTTGGCTGGGTCAATAATTTTTTCCCTCACCGTTGCGAAGCGCCTCCCGGACGTCCTCGACACGGGCCTTCTTGACCGGATCAGTCGTGCTGGCTTCGATGACGTCAAGCCGTCCCATGGTTTCACCCCAATCCAGAAACGCTTCAACTGTTTTTCGACTGAGTGGGTAAGTGATCTTGGTGCTCATCGACCAGCCTCGCATCCCGAGCAGGTACGTGAGTAGGTTGTCGTCATCTTCGGTGAATTCACGAGCCCACGTCCGAGGCTCACCTT
This sequence comes from Rhizobium sp. BT03, assembly GCF_030053155.1. NCBI lineage: Bacteria > Pseudomonadati > Pseudomonadota > Alphaproteobacteria > Hyphomicrobiales > Rhizobiaceae > Rhizobium > Rhizobium sp. BT03. Next base: position 454,336 of record NZ_CP125642.1, on the reverse strand, counting down.
CAAGGTTGAGGTCACGCCAGCCCCAAATGAAGCTTCCAAGATCCGGCAGGTTCCCCAATCCGGAACGGATCTCCGGCTTCGATAAGCGTTCGCCGAGAGTCTTGATTGCCTTCTCGGCTTCCCCCTTCGTTAAAACCGCTTCCTCCGGCCGAGCTCGGTCCCCCACTTCACCTAGGTCCCACAGTTGTTGCCGGATGAACTCCCCGACGAGCCAGCCGATGGAAGGAGCATTGAACAGGCGATCGAGAGTTTCAGGAATGTCTGAGGGCTTGATCTTCCGCAGGTGGCGGATCAACCGGCCCACGACGAATTTGGCTTTCTGTCGGGGAGAAAGGGCAAGGAAATGTGGCGCATGTTCATCGTAGGCAAGTTGGTCCATCACTTCGGTAAGACCCAATATCAGCCCACGCGTCTGGGCTGCGTTCAAGGCAGGAATTTCCCCTTCATCCAGCCGATTCAGCAGGTATTCCAGCCAGCTTTTGCCCAACAGTCGCTTCATTGAGATATACTGCGAGAGCTGTTGCACCAAGCCAGAATGGTCGGTTTCCGCCAGTCGCAGGAGGCGCCTGAAATCAGACTCTGGCATGACGGTTTTGGGGCCGGTCAGAGCGAAATAGTACCGATAGTGATTAGGGCTGCCGAGACGTTTCTTGTCACTCGCCTCCTTTACTTCCCGATCACTTACCGTGTTGAAGACGCGCTTGGCTGGCTCTTCGTCCCATTGAACACCCAAAACATAGCTTGAAAGTGTTGAGATCGAGCGTGTCGAATAGGTAGCCTTTGACGGCAGCATCTCGTCAAGTTGTTTCCCAAGATCCGCTTTCTCATCATCCTCTATCTGGGCGTCCCCCGTGAAGACCACCGACTGCAACGAAAGATACACCTCCAGCCAACGATAGAGGCGTGGATTGAGGATCTTCAATAGGTTGACCCGGCAGACGTCCGGGAAATACACGTCGTCGCGGATACTTGGGAACATGAATCGCACGCCATTGAGTACCAACTTGATATCTCGCGGTGTCTTCAAGGCGCCACCTTCCCTGTCGACGGCGCGATGAAGATCGTTAGCCTCCTCGGTGGACAGAGGTTTGCGGCTAACCTTTTCGTAGATCTCAGTAAGCTTCTCGCGCAGCGATATACGCAGGTCGAAGGGCTCAGGCAGGGGAATCTGAAACGTGAGCTGAACCACCTTCTGAAGGAAGAGGTCCCCGTCAGCGACCTGGAGGCCATTCTGAAGCGCATGCGCCAGCACCCCTCTGTCATAACACATTGCATATGCGACCTTCGGAAAGTCCGCGACAGACCGTACAAGGCGAACGATTTCGACGGCCTGACGGGGTTCGAGCCGGTCAAGGTCATCGACAAGGACAAGAAACTTCGCGTCTATCTTGCCGAGCCGCTGAATGATCTCTGCCTTTAAAGCCGCCTCGGTGCAGTTTTTTCCGAGCTTTTCGAGATAGTCGGATCCTAAATCGAGGGCGTCTCCGGCAATCGCCGCGCCGGGCAAGAAGTTCCCGGCAAATTTGGCCAGCGGCGATAAAACGCGGCCGGTTTTCGCGCTGTAGATACGGAGCATCTCCCCGATTCCAGAGGCTTTTTTCTTATTTCTTTTGAAGAACGCTTGCTTCTGATTAGCCTGTTCAGCAACATCAAGCTTTTCGCCCATGGCACCAAGCAGTGTTGTCACCAGACTCGAACTGTCGCCTATCAGCCATGGTGCAATCTCGATGACGTGGAGATTCTCAATCTTGTTCCGATCGAGTTCACCTTTAAGGAAATTCAGAAGGCTGGTTTTGCCCGAACCCCATGGGCCCTCGATGCCGATTACCATACCTGCACTTTCGGTGGCCTCGACCAACGACGGCGCCAACTTGGCAGCCAGAGGTTTGAACCCAAATTCATCTACCCCATCGGCTGCGACAGCACGATCCGAATCAGGCTCCAGTACATTCATCATTGTCTTATTATTTCTCATCTGTGAGCAATGGACATCTAGCCACGCTGTCGCGCTCGCGGCCATTAGCCGCAATCGCAGAGTCCTCCTCGGAAATTCGGTTATCGGCTCCCCTCCCTGAAGTTGTCACGCGATATAACGTGCTCCACAATAGGAGGCCATTTTCAATCCAGCGCTGTCTACTGCAAAACCGGCCCATAACAAACCCGCCTTGAGCTATCGCTTGAGGCTCCTTAGCGGCGTCTTCGCCTGAACATTGGAGATCCAATACATGGCTGCCCCAACGGACAAACGCAATTCAAATCGCCTGGAGCTGCCCTCCCGGCCCATCCGACCGTCAAAGATCGGATAGCTTGAATCGGGCTGCTTGAGATTGATGCCGTTGAACGCGCACCACTTCTTTAAGCTGCTTGGCGACATCCCGTGAGAAGAGTCCGACGACAACATCGCCCAGTCGCCCGGCAATGTCTTGATGAGAGTTTTCGGGCTTAGATCCGCGCCGAAATCGAACGTCTGCACCAGCGTCTCGGCGACGGCTTGTACGCGTTCGCCGACGGTTTCGGCATTTGCCTTGATCGGCGCAATGGCTGCATCCTGCGCCAGAGGCGCCGATGGTCCGACCGCGAAGATAACGAGTCCCGCCAACACGCCAAGGGTCATACGATCAAGCTTTGCGCCCGGAGATTTAAAATCGGTTTTTAGCAGCATGTCTCAATCCGTCATTGCGATGATGACGGTGTTAACAGCCGGGCATTAACAATTCGCCTGTACGCCCGTTAAAGTTGCACATAGTCAGCGTGGGGCTAGAACGTCAGCTGCGTCCAGCTCGACCGCAACCGAGATCGCTTCACCAGCGGCTAAAACTTCTTTCTTGCCCTCTGTCTCCCTGCTATCCTGAAAGGGAGGAGACGGCGCCATGAGCGAGATCCGAAAGCTGGCTGCAATCCTGGCTGCTGATGTGGTTGGGTACAGCAGGCTTGCCGGCGCCGATGAGGAGCGCATCCTGGCGCGGTTGCGGGCACTGCGCAGCGATCTCATCGATCCGACGATCGCCGTGCATCATGGCCGGGTGGTGAAACGAACCGGCGATGGTGCGCTGGTCGAGTTCCGCAGCGTGGTGGACGCCGTACGTTGCGCCATCGAGGTGCAGAACGGCATGGTGGAGCGCAATGACGGCGTGCCGCAGGACCGTCGCATCGAGTTCCGGATCGGTATCCATTTGGGCGACGTCGTCGAGGAAAGCGACGGCGATCTGATGGGCGACGGCGTCAACATCGCCTCGCGATTGGAGAGCGTCGCCGCGGCGGGCGCGATCTGCCTGTCCGAGGATGCCTATCGCCAAGTCAAGGCGAGGCTCGACCTCTCGGTCAGCGATCTCGGCAACACGCAACTCAAGAACATCGCCGAGCCGATCCGGGTCTATTCGCTGCAAGTCGGCAGCGCCGGGATCAAGGCAGCCGCGACCCCGGAAACCGCGGGGGGCCAACCGGGGGCGGCAGCGTCGCCGAAGCTGTCGATCGCCGTCCTGCCCTTCGTCAACATGAGCGGGGACGCCGAACAGGACTACTTCGCCGACGGCATCTCGGAAGACATTATCACGGCGCTATCGAAACTGTCGCAGCTCTTCGTCATCGCCCGCAATTCGTCGTTCACTTTCAAGGGCAAGAACGTCCATGTGCAGGAGGTGGGCACGAAGCTCGGCGTCCGGCATGTCCTTGAGGGCAGCGTCCGCAAATCGGGGAACAGGGTCCGCATCACCGCGCAGCTCATCGACGCGACCACCGGTGGGCATCTCTGGGCGGAGCGGTTCGATCGCGAGCTCACCGACATATTCGCGGTTCAGGACGATGTCACGCAGCAGATCGTCGACGCGTTGGCGGTCAACCTGACGGAGGGCGATCGGAAAAGGCTGGCGCCGGGGCAGACCGGGCACCCCGAGGCGTATGACTGCTTCTTGCGTGGCCGGGAGCTATGGCACCGGCTGACGAAGCAAACGAACAGCGACGCCCGCAACCTTTTACAACATGCCGTCGAACTGGACCCGAACTTCGCCTCGGCGCACGCCTTCCTCGCCCTGACCCACGGGCTCGACTACCTGAACCGCTGGAGCGCGTCGCCGCAGCGATCGATCGAGCAGGCCGAAGAGGCTGCGACGCTGGCGGTAGCGCGGGATGACAGCGATCCCGTGGCGCACTGGGCGCTGAGTGTGGTCAGGCTTTACTCGCGCCGGCACGATAGCGCCATCGGCGAGGCCGAGCGTGCGATCGTCCTCAATCCGAATTTCGCCGAAGGGCAGGTCAGCCTGGGCGAGGCACTTCTCTATTCAGGCAGATCCGAGGAGGCACTCGCCTGTTTCGATCGGGCAAGGGTCCTGAACCCCTACTTTCCGGATGTCGTTCTCCACTTTCAGGCCTGGGCCTGGTTTCAGCTGCAAAGGTACGAAGAGGCCGTCGAACTGTTGCTGCAGCGCGTGAGCCGCAATCCCGTCACCGATGTCTCGCGGGCGCTTCTCGCCGCCTGTTACGGACACCTCGGCCGTCTCGAAGAGGCTCGGGCGACGTGGCAGGAGGTGCTGCGCATCAATCCCGACTTCTCCTTGGAATACCGCCGCAAAGTCTTGCCCTTCAAGAATTCCGACGATTTCGAGCTCGCCGTAGAGGGGTTACGCAAGGCCGGCGTCGTACAATGACGAGTGAGCAGGCGGCCACATGTCTTCTCGCCGGATTGAAGGCCGTGATAAGACGGGCCTGGGGTTCTAACGGCCGTTGCGCCGGGCGCGAAGCCGCCCTTCTCGCAGCCGAGCGCGAAATGCGCCGCACCGAGGTCATACAGCCGCAAATTACTTGACTGCAATTATCAAGGATTATACCCGCTTCGCCAGTTTCTGCCATTCGAAGCGTAAGCATGATCCCCGCCGACCTGTTTTCTGAAATCGCTCGCGCCGATCAGCGCCCAGCCCTTATCTTCGCCGACGGTCGCACGCTCTCCTATGCCGATCTCGACGCCCAGACGCAGCGCTTTGCCGAGCGGCTGGGACGGGGGGAAAAGCGGCTTGTGGCGATTTCGGCTGATCTCTCGGAACATGCGATCGTCGCCTATCTCGGCGCGTTGCGCGCCGGCCATGCGGTGGCGATGCTGCCGCCCTGCGATGACAGGCAATGGCAAGAGTTTCTGTCAGCCTTTCAGCCGGATTTCACCTACCGGCCGGCCGACGGCCGCTGGCGGCTCGTCGAAGAAAGCCGGCCCGGGCAAAACGACGCGCCGCTGCATCCGGATCTCGCCTTGCTGCTGAAGACCTCAGGCAGTTCCGGGTCCGCGAAAGCCGTGCGCCTTTCCTATGCCAGTCTTGACGCCAATGCGCGCGCGATCGCTGACTATCTCGAGCTCTCCCCCGCCGACAGAACCGCCCTCGTTCTGCCGCTTCACTATTCCTACGGCCTCTCCGTCCTCCATTCGCATCTCGTTGCCGGCGGCAGCATCTTCATTCCCGGCGTCTCCGTGGTGAGCGAGGATTTTGCAAAACTGCTCGGCGACAGCGGCTGCACCAATCTTTCGGGCGTGCCCTATTCCTATGAGCTGATGGAAAGGACGCGCTTCCGAAGCCACGAATTCAAGGCGCTGCGCTTCATGACGGTGGCCGGCGGACGGCTGGCGCCCGAGCTCATCCGCCTCTACCGCGACCATATGCGCGCAAACGGCGGCCGCCTCTTCGTCATGTACGGCCAGACCGAGGCAGCCGCCCGCATCGCCTTCGTGCCGCCGGAAAGCCTGGGCGACAATGAGGAGCGGATCGGCATCGCCATTCCCGGCGGCAGCCTGAGCCTCGTCGACGATGACGGGCATCCGCTCGACCGACCTGATGTTGCCGGAGAGCTCGTCTATGCCGGCCCGAACGTGATGATGGGCTACGGCGCCGACCGCGCCGATCTTCGGCGCGGCGCCGAGGTCGCGGCATTGAAGACCGGCGACATCGCCATGCGCGACGAGGACGGCTTCTACAGGATCGTCGGCCGCAAGAGCCGTTTCGCCAAGATCGCCGGGCTGCGGATCGGCTTCGACATCATGGAGCAGGGTCTGGCGGAGAAGGGGATCGCGGCGGCCGTTGTCGGTGACGATCACGGTCTGCAGGCCTATGTGACCGATGCGCGTGACGCCGACCGGGCGCTTGATGTGCTCGTCGAAGCGAGCCATCTTCCGGCGAGCCTGATCTCCGTCAGGGCGCGACAAGAGCTGCCGAGGCTTGCCTCCGGCAAGATCGACTATGCCGGTCTCAGCGAAGAGATGCTGACGACGCGCCAAACGAGCCGCGCCGCGGCGGTCAGCGTGCTCGATGCCTATAGCAGGGTCTTCTATCCCCACAGGGTCAGCCGCAACGACAGCTTCGTCTCGCTCGGCGGCGATTCACTGCGCTTCCTGCAATTGACGATGGAACTCGACAGGCTGGGTATCGCGCTGCCGGAGGGCTGGGAGCAGACGGCGATCGCCGCGCTCGATGTCGCCCCGCAGCCTGCACGGACCGATAGCGCCGAGGTCAGGGCGCTGCCGACCGATCTGGTGCTGAGGGCGATCGCCATCCTGCTCGTCGTGGTCCATCACCAAATGCTCTGGCCCATTCCCGGCGGATCGGGGGTGATGCTGCTCCTCGTCGGCTTCAGCCTGGCGCGCTTCCAGTCGGGCCATTTCCTCGCCGGCAATTTCCGCCCTGCGCTGCGGCCGGCAATCAACGTCCTCGTTCCCTATTTTCTCATCGTCGCCGCCTATGGCCTCGCCTGGCGCACCGTTCCCTGGGCCTCGGTCACGCTGACCGGCAATTTCGGTTATGCCGAGCCGGAGCGCCACGAGATGCTTCCCTATCTCTACTGGTTCATCGAAACCTATGCGCAGACACTTCTCGTCTTCTTAATGGTTTTTGCCGTGCCTGATGTGCGCAGGCTGGCGCGAGCGCAACCCTTCGCCTTCTCGCTCGCGCTGCTGGCGCTGGCGGTCGCGGCGCGGTTTTCGCTGCCGCTCCTCTTCGATGTCGGCAGGCGGCAGATTTTCACCCTCTACTGGGGCCTGCATCTCGCCATGTTCGGCTGGTGCGCGGGCCTTGCCGGCAGGAAGGCGCAGCGGATCATCCTGACGGCGATTGCCGCCGCCGTGCTCGGTTATCTCGCTTTCTGGGAAACGCTCTGGATCGGCACGACGGTCAAATATCTGACGATCTTCGCAGCGCTTCTCGCCCTTCTCTACCTGCCGCGCATTCACTTGCCCGTGCGGCTGGGGCGTCTGGTGACGCTGATCGCCGTTTCGGCTTTCCCAACCTACCTGCTGCACCGTTTCGTGCCGGAACTGCTGATGCCTGAGGCAGCGGCCGTGCTGCCGGCTCCCCTCTTTCATCTGCTGGCGATATCAGGCGGCCTGGCGCTCGGCGTCATCGCCAACAAAATCGCGGCCGACCTTCGCAATCTGCTTGGCGGGATAGCAATGGCTCGCGGCATGGCCCGACGTACGGTGATGGCGGAGACTGTCTGAACCGTAAGCGAACAGCAGAATATATTAGCATTACCGCACGAAAAGCTTGCATGCAGGCATTAAATCGGATGTCCTGAATACGGCTTCAGTGGTGTTGGGCGCCCCGCTATGAAAACCCTCGACGCACGGATTCGGTTTACAGGTGAACGGCGACAGGTCACTGCCCTTTTCTATGACATCGTCGGCTCCACGGAACTGTTGTTGCGCAGCGAGCCGGAGAAATTCTTCCGGTCCGTGTCGGCGTTACATCAAAGCGCCGAAGCGATCATCAAAAAGCACGGGGGATTTCTTCATCAGCGGCTCGGCGATGGCGGATGCTGTTTCTTCGGCTATCCCGAACAGTCCGAAGATGCCGCTGAAAGCGCGGTGCGCGCTTCTCTGGAGCTGCTGCGCGTCGTGGCCGGGGCCCAGACGCAGACCGAGGCCCAGACCAAAGCCAAGGCACGCAGGCCGTTCCGGCTGCGGATCGGGGTGGCCACCGGTCTTGTCGTCTTCTCCACGGCCGGCGATGAGATCGTCGGCACTGCGCCGGTTCTGGCCGCCCGCCTGCAAGCCGAGGCCGATCCCAATTCCGTCCTTGTCGCCGATTCCACGGTTCAGCTCACCCGGCAGAAATTCGACTACAGCCTGCTGCGGGAGGCAAGGCTCAAGGGGTTCGAACATCCGATTGCGCTGTGGCGCCCGCAGGAGCGCGATCGATCGACCGCCGAGCCATCGCCGCCTGAGGCAGGGGACAGGCCGATCCGAGGCAGAGAGAAGGAGCTTGCCGCCCTCTCCAGCGCCTGGAATTCGGCCGTCGGCGGCAAGGGACGTCTGATCGCCGTCGTCGGCGAGGCCGGCATCGGCAAATCCAGGCTGGTCGGCGAATTCGCCGAAACTCTGCGGCAGACTGCGCATGAGACAGTAATCTTTCAGTGCGGCAGGCGCCTGGAGAGCCAGCCGCTGCATCCCTTCGTTTCGTTTCTCGAACGGCTGGCCGCCGAACCCTCGGTCCTGAAGGATGGCGACAAGGACGCCTTTATGCGGGCTCTTCACGCCTCCGGCCGGGACGTCGATGCAGCCGTCGCCGACGCCATCCTCGCCTTCACCGCCGAGCGTTCGCCGGCGACGTCGCGCAATATCCGCGTCTCTGATCTCTCCGGGCGCGCCTTCCGGCGAAAAGTCATCGAAGCCGCCGCCGACATTCTGACATGCAAGGCGGTCCCGACGCTCCTCGTCTTTGAGGACGTACACTGGGCCGACGACATGACGCTGGAGCTGATCGACAGGCTGGGATCGCTGGCCGCCGGGCTTCCGATCCTCGTCATTCAGACATCGAGAATCCGGCGATCACTCGCGCTTGCAAGCGAGATCGAACTGCCAGGGCTGACGGCTGCCGCGGTTCGCGATCTCGTCGCCTCGATCTGGCGGGAGCATCCCCCGCCCGGCCTCTCGGATTTCATTCTCGACCAATGCGACGGCATGCCGCTCTACGCGGAAGAACTCGCCAGTTTCTTCCGCGCAAGGCAGCCATTGGGCAAATCACTCTCGGAATGGAAAGGGCTGCTGCTGGAAGGCGGCGTCACCTCGCTCAACGATCTGCTGTCCGCGAGGCTTGCTGCGACCGGTTCGGCCCGCCGGGCGGCGCAATTTGCCAGTGTCATCGGCCGCGAATTCAGCGTCTCGCTGCTCACCTATCTCGTCGAAGCGGGCAGCCGCCGCACCGTCGACGTCGATATCGAGCGGCTTCTGTCTCAAGGCATCATCGAGCGCTCGACCGTCACGCGTGGCTCCTATCAGTTCCGGCACGTGCTGGCGCAAGAAGCGGCCTACAGCAGTCTTCTCAAGAGCGACCGCCGTCGCATCCACCGGCGGATCGCAGATTTCCTGATCGGCGAGGGAAAACCCAGCCTGCCGGCGGCGATCGCCGCTTGGCAGTGTGCCGAAGCGGGCCTGCATGACGCTGCTGCCCGATTTGCCCTGGCGGCGGCGGAGGCAAGCGTTCTCCGCTCGGCAATGCAGGAGGCAAACGTCTCGCTCGAACTCTGCGCCGAAGAGGTCGACAGCCTTTCCCGGCGCCACCCCGACCGCACCGAACTGGCGCTCAGCCTGTTCGAACTTCAAGGCCTCGTGGCGAGCGCACTCGAAGGCGAGGGATCGGAGAGCGCGCGGCGGGTCTATGCCCGCGCCATGCAGCTTCTGCGCAAACAGTCCTCGGCCGTGCGCGCGAAACATTTCCCGGTCTATTGGGGATGGTGGTTCACCGCCCCCAACATTCTGACCCAGCAGTCGCGAGCGCGCATTCTCGTCGGCGACATGCAGGCCGTCGAAGATCGCGAGACAAGGCTTCAATCCTATCATTGCGGCTGGGCGACGAGCTTCCATGCCGGCGAGCATGAGTTTTGTCTCGATTGTGTGGCCGAAGGCCTTACTCTCTATGACCCCGAAAGCGCGGTGCGGAATCGAGCCTTCTTCGGCGGACATGACGCCAAAGTCTGCGGCTTGGGCGAAAGCGCCCTCTCCTACCTGCTGCTCGACGAAACCGGCGCGAGCGAAAGTGCGATCGAACAATGCCTGGAATGGGCGAACGCCACGGATCACGCCGGCAGCATGGTGCATGCGCTCTATTACGCCATGGTGCTTGCCCGCTGCCAAAGCCGATATGACGATGTTCATGCACTCGGCGAACAGATGCTGTCGCTCGCCGAGCGGCACGGGCTGGCGGCAAGCCAGGCGCGGGCCAACATGTATTGCGGCTGGGCGGAGCTGATGACGTCGTCCGCAGCAGGCGGCGAAGAGCGTTTTGCCGGTGGCCTTGCTCTCCAGCAGCAATTGGGCACCGATGACAATTTTTCCATGCACAGCGACATGCATGCGCAAGTGCTGCAGCATCTCGGCCGGTCGGCCGAAGCCCTGGCGACCGTCCAGAATGCCATCGATGTCGGGCGCAGCAGCGGCCAATCCTTCTGGCTTGCCGAACTCTACCGCCGCAGCGCCAAACTGAGGCGTGATCTGAACGAGCCGCCGGCATCGATAAAAAGGGACCTGACACGCGCCATCCAGATTGCCGAAAGCCAGAAGGCCGGCTGGCTGGCCGAAAGAGCAAGGCGCACATTGAACGGGCTGGCGATATTTTAACCTCGGACGGCAGGATGTGATGGACGAACAGACGCTCGATAACATCCTCGATACCGTCTTCAATATCCGGCCCCCCTCGCCGCCCGATCCCCGGCAGACGGTGCAGCGCATCCTTGCGCGCAGAAAGGACTATGGCATCACCAGGCTCGGCTCGATCACCGAGCTCGACTGGATCGGCGTTCCCGTTGTCCAGGTCGTGCGGCCGCACTCACGCTCCGTCGCCGTCAGCCAGGGCAAGGGGCTGACCTTTCCCCTGGCGGCGATATCGGGCCTGATGGAATCCCTCGAAGGCTGGGCCTCGGAGCGGATTGATCAGGCGCGCATCTTCACCGCAAGCCTGCGAGACATGAACGTAAGGGGAGACTGGTCGCACGTCGGCACCGGCCGGGACGAGGCGATGCTCTCCTGGATTGCCGGGCTGGATCTCCTTTCGGGGCGGAAAATGGCCGTACCGCTTGCCCTGGTCGATACCGCCTACATCGTCCCGTCGCCGCATCCCCATTGGATCGCCCGGGACACGACGGGCCTTGCCGCAGGCACGAGCCTGCAAGGCGCTGTCCTGCATGCCTGCCTGGAGATCCTGGAGCGGCAGGCCCGCTGCACGGCGATGAAGACGCCGCATTTCTTCGACCGCTGCCAGATCGACAGCCGGTCCGTGCAATCGGGAAACGCCGGCGACATCATGCGGCGGCTTTCCCAGGCAGGTTTTGTCGTCGGCATCTGGCAGATCCCGACGCCGCACGCGCTGCCGGTCTACTGGTGCCACGTCATGGAAGATGCCAGCCGGGCCCCCTTTGCGCCGCTGCCGGCGGAAGGCTTCGGCTGCGATGTCAGCCACAACAGGGCGCTGACCAGCGCCTTGCTGGAAGCCTGCCAGTCCCGCCTCGGGGTTATTTCGGCGGCGCGCGACGATATCAGGACGGAGCTTTACGCCCATGCCGACGCCGGCGAACTGGCCGCCTGGCGGCTGCAGCTCGCAAAGGGGGGCCGTTCCTTTCCCACGGACCGTCCCGCGGCCGAAGAGCGATCCATCCGGCCGATCATCGAGGCGTTGCAGCTGGCCGGCGCGCATGCGGCCGCTCTTGTCGTCCTTCATTCGGATGAGCGCATTCCGCTTCACGTCGTCCGCGTCGTCGCTCCGCCGCTGGAGACAAATCCGGAGGCCGATCTTGCGGGATGATATCGTGGTTTTCCTCGGCCCCACCCTCTCAGAGGCGCAAGCCCGGACCTGTCTGGATGCGATCTATCTTCCCCCCGTCGGCTGCGCCGATGTCGTGCGGGCCGTCACCAAATATGCGCCGGCGGCGATCGTGCTGATCGACGGCGTCTTCGGCCAGCTTCCGGCCGTTCGCCATCAGGAAATCCTCTGGGCGATGGCCCGCGGCGTGCGCATCTATGGCGCCGCCAGCATCGGCGCGCTCAGGGCAGCCGAACTCGCGCCCCAGGGCATGATCGGCCACGGGCTGGTCTACCGGTGGTACCGAAGGCACCCGCTCGCCGACGATGCCGACGTCACGGTGCCGATGGCCCCCGCGGCACTCGGATCACGCGCCCTGGGCGACGCTCTGATCGATATCAGGCTGACGCTCAAAAGCGCCGAGCGCACCGGCATCATCGAAAGACGGCTGCGATGCGAGCTCGAATCTCTGGCGCGCGCGCTTCACTTCAGCGAAAGATCCTTCCCGAAACTCCTGGCAGCGGCTGAAAACAATTGCGCCGCCGGAGGCGAAATCGAAGCACTGAAGGCCTGGCTGCCAACCGGAGCGGCAAGCCGCAAGTGCCGCGATGCGGTAAATCTTCTGACATATCTCGCCGATCAAAAGATCAACCGGCCGGATAAAGCCCTTCCTTTTGCGTTTGAACTTACGGAATCATTTGCCAACGACATGGAGTACTACAACATCCTCGATAGTTTATTGCCAAATGGCACGTAGTACTGGTATAGTTAACGATCGCTTGACGTTGGGCAACGGGCGGTGGGGGCAGCAGTGGATGCCATCACGCAGAACGAGGGCGCAGGCAACGGGGCAGCTCCAGAGCGGCCGCTCGGAACACGTTTCCTTGTCTTTCCCCAGCCCTCCTTCATTCCCGGTTACGAAAGGCCCGAAGTGGTGTGGATCGGGCCTTCGGCGGGGCCGATCCTGGCGGGGCCGTCCGACGGCCGGATCTATGTGGCCAATCCGGTCGAGCCGAAATTGCCCTATGCCGCGCCCTATATCCCGCCCTATCCCGGCCTGCTGCGGCCACCGGCCGAGCCGGGCCCCGACGGCCATTTCGATCACATCGGGCCGGGCTCGCCGGCCTTCCTTTCGACCCACAGCTATGCCTGCGCCCGCCGCGTTCTCGACATCTGCGAGAGCTATCTCGGCCGCGCGATCGTCTGGTTCTTCCAGCCGACGCTGGAACGGCTGGAAATCGTCCCCCGCATCCCGCATTGGCAAAACGCCCAGTCCGGCTTCGGCTTTCTCGAGCTCGGCGAAAGCGAGGAGCACGGCAGGGCATCCTGTTTCGCGCTGAATTTCGACGCGGTCGCCCATGAAATGGGCCACCTCATTCTGCTGAGCGAACTCGGCATCCTCGAAGGCGACGGATCGCGCTGCGATTTCTTTTCCTATCACGAAGCGATCGCCGATTTCATCTCGCTGCTGGGATTGCTGCAGTTCGACACGGCGCTCGACCGGCTGCTGCGCCGCACCGGCGGCAATCTGCTGCTGCACAACGAACTCGACAAATTCGCCGAGCTCAGCGACGAGAAGCAGCTGCGATCACTCAACAACTCGCTTCGCATCGGCGATGTCAGCCAGGAAGTGCACGACCGCTCCAAACCCTTTGCAGCCGGCCTCTTCGACTGCCTCGTCGAGGTCTACCAGTCGCTGCTCTTCGAGCGCGGCGTGTCGGATATCGATCCGAGGCGGTTCAGCGATCTGCGCCAGCAGATGGCGCCGGCGCTGATGGAAGAAAGACTTCACGTCTCGGCAGCATCCTATGAGCGGACGCATTTCGCATCGAAAGCCGCCCTGCAGGAGGCGCGCGACATCATCGGCGAAGCGCTCATCCGCTCCTGGAGATACCTCGATCCCGACAGCCTGACCTTCGAAGCGGCGGCCCTGGCCTTCCTCGAGGCGGCCAGCCGCGGGCGCGGGATCTCCTATCTCGATCAGCTTGAAGATTGCATGAGGTGGCGCGGCATTCTCTAACCAACGACGGGAGGCATCGATGACAGACGACAGCGTTCCAGCACCTTCTGGACCCCGCTATAAGGCGGATGAGATCATACTCTATGGCGTAGAGTTGAATGACACGAGCGGCGTTGCCCATCTCAATGTCGGGATGGTGGGAAAGGCGGAACTGCAGGTAAGACTCGCAAGCACGGTCGGCATCACCGGATCGACCGTCCTGGCCTATGGCTACGCCTTCGAAGGTCATTGTTACAGATTGGATTCCAACCGGATTTTTATCGTCACGGGTCCGATTGCACAACCGGCGGCCGGCTGTGGCTTCGATTCTCTGGGATATATGATGTGGCGGCTGACAGCATCGTCACAAATTCTGGAAATCTCGACGAGCTTCGCAGATGCAAGAGCGCTTATTCTGGATGCCCAGCTGCCGGGAAAGCGATCTCCGAGTTCCTACGCCATCACACTCAGAACGGCACATCGCAATGGCCGCCTCAGCAATGATTAACTCGATTCCAACGGGGAGAAGAGTCATGCCGTGTGAATTAAAGATAAATGTGACACAGGTTTTTACAGGTTTCACAGTCGAGGATGATCAGAAAAATCCCTACACAGACAAGAAGAAGGGCGTCCTCAAAAACCTGACGACGACTAGTTCCTCCATCTTCGAAATAACCGTGGAACTTGATGAAAAAAACGAGGCTGTAATCTACGTCGAGGCGACAAACGCCAAATCCGTAGCGTCTTCCTCCACTTACAACATCCCAGATGACTGCGCTCCCGGAGGGAATATCTACGTTCCCAAAATAGCGGCTGCGTTGCAAAGCGATCTCGACAACCTTGACGCAAAGGTCAACGCTTTAGCGCAGCAAATCGCGGGCAATAAACGCGGGAAGTAGCGCGTTCCAACCCCGACACGCTACGCCGCGCGCACCCTGTCGCGGCCGCTCAGCTTGGCGGCATAGAGCGCCTCATCGGCCCGCCGGTAAAGCTCCGAGGCGCTGTCCGTCGGCAGGCAGGCGGCGATGCCGGCCGAGCAGGTGCAGCTGAAATCGGGTGAGTCCGGCAGCGGCCGGGAGAAGCGGATCACCGTCAGCATGCGCTCGATCATGGCGATGGCGTCGTCCGGGCCGGTGGCCGGCATGACGAGGAGGAATTCTTCGCCGCCGACCCGGCCGAAACAATCGTTGCGGCGAACGCTCTGGTGAATGCGGTGGGCGAAATCACGCAGCACGAGATCGCCGGCGTGGTGGCCGAGCCGATCGTTGATCTGCTTGAAATTGTCGATGTCGAAGACGGCAAGGCAGCCGCTGCCGCCATTGCGGGCGGCGGCCAGCATATCTTCGACCCTCGCCATGACGAAGCGGCGGTTGGCAACACCGGTGAGCTCGTCGGTATAGGACGCCTTGATCGCCTGATCGCGATCCTGCCGGACCGTCCTGCCTTGCGCCCTGAGCCTGGTGATGTCGCTGGCGATGCACAGCATCCAGCCGTTACTCTGCACCGCCTCGGTCATCCACAGCCATCGGCCGTCGCACAAATCGGTCTCGAAGGCGCGATAGCCGATCTTGCCGCGGCGCGACTGGGTCGAGCGCAGCCACGCCTCGAAATCATCGGTCCGAAGGACGGTGCCCCGGCCGAGCTCGAAATTGCGCCGCATGAGATCCGGCCAGAGCGGCGTCTCCTCCGGCTCGATGAAATAGGCCGAACGAAAGGCGCTGTTGGCATATTGCAGGCGGTCATCGCCATCATAGACCGCAATCAGCGTTTCGGTGTGTGCGGAGAGATTGAGAAGCTGTTCGACGAGCGCGTCCATACCGAACCCTGTCTGATTGTCCTGGCATGACATGGCGCAGAAATCCTACGAGGAAAGACCCGGCTGCATCAAGCTAAGGCGCTTCCCGTGATTACGGAAACGTCAACGCGACAGCTCTGCACCAGCGGCAAAAGCATGATGATGCGCCCAAGCGATTGCATTTTTCGCTGGTCGGGAACGAACAGGATCTCAATAGCTACGCGATATCCCGGCTGGGAGATCGGCGAGGGCGCCCCTCATCCGCCTGCCGGCACCTTCTCCCCGTAAACGGGGCGAAGGGGTATGCCGCGACCTCTCCGTCTCCATCCCCCTCTCGCAGGGCACGTCCCCTCTCCCCGTCAAAACGGGGAGCTATTTCCTACCCAGTCGCTACGCCTATTTCCCGTCCGCCTGTCCCGCTGGTTTCGTGGCGGCATTCAACACGCCGTCCTGCAAGCCCACTTCATCCGCAAGAATGGCGGCGGCCTCCTCGAGCAGGACGTCTTTGGCGTTCTTGCGGGCGTTTTCGAGGGCGATATCGGCGCTCAGGCTGCGCTCGCCCGCCTCCAGGCCGTCATCGCCGGCGGGATTGTCGCCATCGCTTGCCTGCGCCCGCTCCTTGAACCGCTTCTCGCGCGCCGCCGCTTCCTTGCGGCGTTCGGCTTCGTTCAGGGAGACGATGCCTTTCTCGCGCTGCGCCTTCAGGTCGGCAATGTCTTTCACCAGGCGCTGGAAATCCGGATCGCCCTTGACCCGTGCATCATGGCGGCTTTGCAATGCCGGCAGCAAGGCCGTGACATTGCCCTCGGGCGCGTATTTCGCCGGCTTGATCTCCGCCCATGGCAGGGCATTGTCATAGCTGGTCTCGCCGAAGCTGGTCGGATCGGACAATCCCGGCAGGCTGATATCGGGGGTGACGCCGCGCAGCTGCGTCGTGCCGCCATTGACCCGGAAAAACTGGGCGATCGTCACCTTCAGCTCGCCATATTCGGGCTTGCTGTTGTGAACCATCTGGTCGAGATCGACGACCGTCTGCACCGTGCCCTTGCCGAAGCTGCCTTCGCCGACAATCACGCCGCGGCCGTAATCCTGGATGGCCGCGGCAAAAATCTCCGAGGCCGAGGCAGAGCCGCGATTGATCAGCACACCCATCGGGCCTGACCAGACAGGCTCCGCCAGATCCGAGCTTTTGACCTCGATCTTGCCGTCGCTGCGGCGCTGCTGAACGACCGGACCCTTGCCAATGAAGAGGCCGGTCAAATCGATCGCCTCTTCCAATGAACCGCCGCCATTGTTGCGAAGGTCCACGAGAACGCTGTCGACCTTTTCATCCTTCAACTCGCCGAGCAGCTTGGCGACATCGCGGCTGGCGCTTTTGTAATCCTTGTCGCCTTTGCCCTTGGCTTCAAAATCCTCATAGAAGACCGGCAGGGTGATGATGCCGATCTTGCGCTCGGTATCGCCGACTTTCACGGTCTGCACGGTCTTCCTGGCGGCCTGCTTTTCCAGGCTGATCTTGTCGCGCACCAAGCTGACGACGCGATGCGTGGCATCGGCGCCGGCATCGGCCGGCAGGATGTCGAGGCGCACGACCGAGCCCTTTTTCCCGCGGATCATCTGCACGACCTCATCAAGGCGAGTGCCCACCACTTCCTTGATCGGCCCATTCTTGCCCTGGCCGACGCCGGTGATGCGGTCTCCGACCGCAAGCTTGCCGGAAAGTTCAGCCGGCCCGCCGGGCACCAGCTCACGGATCGTCGTATAGTCGTCGCGCTCCTGCAGCACCGCCCCGATGCCGAACAGCGAAAGCTTCATCGATACATCGAAATCGGCCGAAGCGGCCGCGCCGAAATAATCCGTGTGCGGATCGATCGCATTCGAATAGGCGTCCATGAACGACTGGAAAACGTCGTCGCTCTTGAATTTGTAAGCGCGCTCGAGCGTGTTTTCATAGCGTTTGTCGAGCGTTTCGCGAATGGCCGCATCGGCCTTGCCGCCGAGCTTCAGCCGCAGCCAGTCGCTCTTGACACGCTTGCGCCAGAGATCATCGCTTTCTGCTTGCGATTGCGGCCAGGGCGCTTTCTCGCGCAGCACCGAATAATTATCCTGCCCGCTGAAATCGAAATCCTGCTTCAGCAGGCTGCGCGCATAGGTCATCCGGTCGACAACACGCTGTTCATAGGCGTTGAAGATCGCAAACGGGATCTTCAAATCCTTCCGCTCGATCGCATCGTCGATCTCGCTGCGCTCAGCCATGAACTTGTCGATATCGGCCTGCAGGAACAGCATACGATCAGGATCGAGCGACTTGATGAACCCATCCATCACCCGCGCCGACAAGGCGTCGTCGAGCGGAACGGGCTTATAGCTATAGCGCGAGAGAAATTGCGCGCTCAACTGGGCGGCTTCCGCCTGTCGCTCCAGCGGCGCCAAAACCGGCGGCGATGCGACTTCAGCGGAGGCGGACGGCGCAATTGCAAGAAATGCACCAAGAAAAACGTAGGCTATGCGCATTCAGCGTGGATCCAATTCTTATGCTGCTCTGTCGATGGGTGATTTAGGTGGCGCAATTATGGTATTTTGGCAAGCAGCTGGCAACGGGATGCGTCTGGGGCGCCATTTTAGTATTCGGCCGGGAGGCAGCCACATCTCACCGGCCATGGTGATACCGTGCTGCTCCTTGCGTCCCCCCGTCCGAATCGAGACTGGGCAGCAGTCCGCGCTCCAACAATGAGTCTAAGGTCGCCGACGTCATAAACTTGACCTTTTGCGGCAGCGGCACCACCGCCTCACGACTTCCGGCGCGTCAGCGGATATGCCTCGGCTTCATAGAGTTTGCGCATCTGCAATCCATCAAAGCGCGCCTCCTCGACTTCGAGCACGGATCCGCGAAGGAGAGAGGCCGGCATGTCCTCGATCGCAAAGCGAAGAGCTTCGGCGACGGTATCGAACCTTTTGTAAGCGAGGCTGCTTTTTCTCTTGATTGTCTTGCACGGGTAAAGCCCCGCGCCGGCACTATAGTCGAAAACGGTCATAACCTCATCCTTGCGATTGGGGCGATTGTCGAGGACAGTTGATCATCACCGTCCGGTCTGCGGTATCAACGGAAAAAAGAAGTCAGCCAACCGTTCAGCAGACGCTGCTGCATCTTGGCGTATCTCTTTCGCCTCCGGAGAACTTATCGGCGGAGGAAATCCTACCGGACGAACACATCCAGAACAAATCGCTCCAGCCAGTCTGGCCGAAAGCCTGAAAACGTGCAATTTATGTAAGGGTTTGATCAGCCTCCTTCAAGGCACCACATGAATAGCAAAACTTGCTTGCCAAAGGCGGAAATGAAGCCCAGGGTGCGATGTCGGCTGCAACTGGTCAGGGCGCTGCCGCCTGAGGGACATGCGCGCGCCCTAGCCCCGACGAGAGGAGGACGCGATGACGTCCCGATCCTCGCATGCCTGCTTCCTGCTTTATTTCCAGAAAATGCTCCTGAACGCCAACGGCGAAGGCAAGCACAATGCATGCAATCGGGAAGTCCATCGGGCTTTTCCGATGGTTCGCAAAAGACGGCAGCTTCATGGCTCGTCACTTGTCGGTCGCGTGATATGTCCGACGCCGATTTTTCCTGAGAAAGTTCCCGAGAAAAAGCCAAGGCTCTGGTAGCTTCGCACCGTATCTGTCTTTCCCTCTTTAGCCATCAGCGTTGTATCTCGGAATTCGGACCCGGAGATTGCAGATGCAGGCCTTTGGAGACAACTCATGCGCCAATCATATTACAGGGCGCTGGCCCTGACGATGACCGTCCTCCCCTGCAATTTGCATCGGGACTCAGCTCCCCGGCGTTCGGCCAGACCGCAAGGCCGGTGCCTGAAAATGCCCAGGCAAGCCGCTACGGCTCCGGCTGGACATGCAATCGTGGTTTTCGAAGGCAGGATGACACCTGCTTCGAGGTGCAGCTTCCCGACAACGCGTTTCTGACGAACTCCTCCTTTGGCAATGGATGGGATTGCCACTACGGCTTTCTCGAGAAGGGGGACCAGTGCCTTACCGTCCAAATCCCGACCAATGC
This sequence comes from Rhizobium sp. BT03, assembly GCF_030053155.1. Classification (NCBI taxonomy): domain Bacteria; kingdom Pseudomonadati; phylum Pseudomonadota; class Alphaproteobacteria; order Hyphomicrobiales; family Rhizobiaceae; genus Rhizobium; species Rhizobium sp. BT03. The sequence goes on along the minus strand of NZ_CP125642.1, from coordinate 434,717 downwards.
ATATCTCGACCCATCTTCCGGCGACCGCTGGAGATGCCTGCGTGGATACCGTCAAACCAATGTGGGTTGCGACCTTATTAAAGTCCCGGAGAAAGCATTCCTGTCCGATACCACCACAGGATCCGGCTGGGAATGCGAAAGAGGTTATCGCGCGACACAACAAGCATGCCTCAAGCTCGAACTCCCCGCCCAGGCCTATCTGACAACCGGCGGAAATGAGTGGAGGTGCGATAGAGGCTTTGAAAAGAAGGATCAGGCGTGTGTCGCCGTCCAGGTTCCGGAGAATGCCATCTTCGTCGACACGCCCCACGGGCAAAAATGGAAATGCGACCGAGGCTTCGAGACGAGGAGCAATCAATGCCTGCAGGTCAAGCTTCCCGAAAACGCACATCTTAACTCGACGGGCGACGGCTGGGACTGCAATCGTCCGTACCAGCTTCGCAGTGGTGCCTGCATGAGCGATTAAAGATCAGCGGAAGTCCACTGTCCGGCGCCTCCCTCGCCCTCAAAATGGCTGATGATGTTTTCAGCCGCCGGCAAGTTCGATGCAATCATCTCCAGCATGGCGGCGACGGCCAAGCCCGAGGAGATCATCGCCTTCAGCGATTCTTAAAGAATTAAGCTGAGGTAAGCGCGCTTAATAGCGGGAACCATTGTCACAGCCTCAAGCGCAGACGGCAGATTCTAGCCACCCGGCCCCTACATTGCAATTCGAATGCCGCGCCCTATATTTCTATAGGAGCGGAACTGCGAAGCTGCAGCCGTCCGCAGGAATTCCGGCGCCCCGCAGGAGGATGACGGTGTTTCTGCATCCGTAGCACACCGGCAGTTTGACCAGCCCTGCCGCGTCTCAGGCGAGACCGGCTGCTCCGTCCCCAACAGCATGTTCTTGCTACAGTCCGAATGGATTGGGCATACTGACCCTTCGGGAGAGAATGCGTGACACTGACCTTTCCGAATAAAAGCCGTAGTTTTGATGAGAGCCGGAATGCGGTCCGCTTCTCCGGTTATGACGGCATGTTCGAAGTGCGGTTTTTAGTCGAAGCTAACGCCTTGCGGACCGCGAGCCAGCCCGGCCGCTCCGAGGACGAGTACCTGAGAGCCTTCGACATGGCGCGCGAGATCATTCTGGAAGCGGCTACCCATGCCTACGGCCGCGGCGGCAAAGACCGATATACCCTGACGGCGCAGGATATCCGCCGGTAGACTTTTACACCCGGCAAGGCCGTGCAGGAGCCGAACCCATGTCAGTCGACAGAAAACATCTCAGTGTCGCGGGCCGCGTGGCGACCCGCTGTCCCGACCAGGGCGATCTTGAATCGGCCGTCTACAGCGCGCTCGCCCATGCCGGCGATCTCGACCCCAGCTATATCTTCGTCACCGCGCGCGGCCGTGACATCACGCTGGCCGGATGGGTGCATTTGAAAGCGGAGGTGTCACGGGCTGAGGAGATTACACTGAGAACCAACGGCGTGCGCAAGGTTCACAATGAACTGTCGCCGGATTTATGAGACAAGTCCGTCCGGCACCATTTCCATGGCGCGGCTGCGTCGTATTCCGGCCCGGCCGCTATACAGCGCCTTCGCCAGCCTGCTCGACAAGCAGGAAGTCGGCCGCGAAAGCGCGTCCCGCGCGAACGGCAGCTCATGACTTCATGAAAAAAGAGGCATCTAAATGTCGAGACATAACAACGCCAAGCCCCTTACCGCCAGTGACCGCCACGACTTCGGCGCTAACGCAAAGCGTCCGGACGGCAATCCCTCCGCGAATGAATTGATCGCCCATGCCGTGGCCGCACGCATCGACCTCGCCGTGCCGACCGCGGGAGCGCGCGCAGTTGACGAACTGCGTGAAGCAAAGAACCCGCGGCATCGGTTCACAAAGCCCCGAAGCACTGAGGCCGATGATAGGAGTCTGGCTGTCCGGGATCTTCCTACAATGGGTGAACTCGAGCAGGCGCGGACCGATCACAGCAGGAAGATCGCCACCCGGGAAGCCGAAAGGCGTGCCGAGGAGCCTGACGAAAAAGCCGGGGAGTGAACAAGGATCAGACCCGCCGACCGCCCCCGTGGGCGGCGGCTGGCTCAGCGCTCCAATCGGATCGACGCCTGAATCAGATCCTGATGGAAGCAATGGTTGCGCAAATCCTCTGTCAACTTCACCAGCCTTTCGCTGGCCAGCCCCGCGGGCTCGCCTCGCGCCAGCATTCCGTCGATCAGGCCCTGCTGCACGCAAATCATCTGCCGGTCGACAATCACTTGCCGGCGCGCGAGTTCCAGGTCCTTCGGGGAATAGGTCATAAGAGACTATATCACACAGGCCGCGATAGTAGGATTCAATTCGGGTGCCGTCCCGGTACTATCGCGGCCGCCAGGTTGGTTGCCGCTGAACGAGCTAAGACAGAGCCCGCGCCTCTCCTCGCGACCGACTGGCCCCAGCACGGAAAATTATAGGGGCGCCTGGCACAGCGTTCGTCGCTTTTGCCTTGGATAAAGCGCAATAAAGGCGCATGTTTGCATATCGGCAGCCAATGAAACGGGCGCTGCCGAACAAGGGGTGGCTCCCTTCGCCCCAATCAAAGGAGGACAAGATGTCTTCCACCCTCAAGCGTTCTTTCCATATCGTGGCTTACGGCGACTTCTTGTTCAGGGCTTCCATCCTGGCGAGTTTCGCCGTCATCATTAGTTTAATTTTGAGGGGATGGTTATGGTAGTAATCATCACGACTGGAACTGCTGCAAAACGCGACGAGAATTGGCGGCTGCGGTCCATCCTCAAGCGAGCGGACTACGCGACGACAGATCTCGCGGCTTCAGAAAACGGCGACCATCACGAAGAGGTGATGGTGATAAGACGCATCAGGGCGGCGACGATCCCGGCGCCCGCCTACCCCTCTTCGAGGCGGCGGAAGCTGCATGCCGATCCTGAGGCTTTGGCATCATGGGAAAACGAAGGAGGCGCCACGCGAGCTGTGCACCCGCCTGCGGACAAGAAAAATTGATGACGCCGCGAGGCGATTCAGCGAGGAACGTTGTTTGGCGCTGGTGACTATCGAACCGGGAAACGATGATTGCGAGAATAACTACATTCGAACGACCGCTTCCTGCTACCCCGGAATATTTAGTTTGCCAGCCGCATTGATTAGGCGCACGATGCATCTTCAGTAGCTGTTTCTCAGGGCGCTACTGAGTGGAGGTCGGTTGTTGCCTTCGCCCCAAATGAAGGAGGACAGCATGTCTTCCAATCTCAACATATCTGTGCGGACCTCTGACCTGGCTGTATTGCAAGGCGTCCTCGACGACGCCGGATACGATTCCACCAGTAGCCTCGCAGATCCGAAATATTACAACATCGCCGTCAGGCTGCTGTTCAATCTCTATAATGATGGAATGACCTCGCCCGCTGCCCTTTCCATCGAACTCAGCCGGCACTTTGGAAAAACACCACTGTCCTCGAAATCATCCGCGGCGTTCGAAAAAAATCGCAAGTTGATACAGGGGATTCGTTCAGCCGTTGTGGTTAAGTCGCCCACCGGCGCCTGAACAGACACTTGGTGAGTAACTATTTCGACGAAGCCATTGCCAGCGGGATGGCGGGTTGCACGCCGCAGCAGTTCGAACAGCTAGACGAACTTCTCATCGCCCTCGGCGCAAGCGTCGGAGGCGCGGGAAATCATCGACGCTCCGTGCCATGAACTTACCCGCAACTCAGTGGACACGGCGTCGGAATGCCCCGGCAGATGAACCTGCTGCTTTAATATATCATCGGGGTCGCCCGGCAGAGCGACCAAGCTGTTCACTCAAGCCCCTTTGCTGCACTTGCCGAAACCATAAATGCGGGACAGTGCGCCGGGAAGCGGCACAATAACAGGCACCATCAGAGGAGGCTGGAATGCCAGAAGCGCCAAAAGAATTTGCAGCGAGTGCAAACGGAGACACATGGTATCTCGGACATAACGGAACTGCGGACCAGCATATCGTGATCCATCGCGCCAACGACGCCTCCGGCGGCACTGAGACGAGATGGCCGATTTCGAGCTTTCTGCAGCACTTCGGCGATCATCCGCAAGGTCAGGCTCTTCGCGAGGCACTGCGCGATGCCGGATCTGCTGAACAGGAAGCACCAAGCGAACATACGTCCGTTGCGCAGAAACCGGTGATTGCTTTCCCTTGGTCTCGCAATATGGACCGCCTCAAGGATTGAGCCAGTAGTCACTCACATTAAAGGATAGCCCCCACGGGCTGTCTCAGAGCCTCCAACTGCGGCCAGGGCGCCTTCTCGCGCAGCTCCGCATAATCTTCCTTTCATGCTGAAATCGAAACTCTGTGTTCCTTCCTTTTGAAGGGTTCCCTTGCGGGCTCGCTTTCCCTTTCGGCCATCAGGACGCGTCGCGATGCGCCGCGACGAGCTTACCTATGTAGGTCTGGAGCGAGATCGATCCTCGAATTGGATCCTCGGGGTATTCGGGGCCGTCAGCGGTGAGAGCCGTCATCCTTGCATATGAGTAAGCCGCCGCGTCGGAGAAGCCTAAGCTGCGGTATGCGTCTTCCCAGTTTCGCGCGGGATCACATCGACGCGAACCGCCCGGCCGAGGGCGGCGGCGAAGGCCGCGGCGACATCGTTGGGGGAGTTCCGTTCCGGCCCCTCGACGGGGTATACGCCGATCTGTTCGATCGGCGCCTGCAGGAGCCGCGCCGCCACCCTTCCCAGATCCTCCGGCGCGACCATCGGGAGCTTGAGGTCGGCGGGGAGCATGGTCGACAGCGCCCCGTCCTTGACAGGTTCCAACATCGTATCCCAATTGCTGTAGTAGTAGGCTGCGCGGATGACACTGGCAGGAATCGGCTGGTTCCTCAGGCCCACTTCCAGGTCGTAAAGGACGTTGAGATCGCCGCATTGCTTGCCCGGCTGGGCGCCCAAGGTTGATTGCGCCACGACCTTCTCCAGTCCGGACCCTTCGATAGCCTCAAGCAGGCAGCGCACGGTCTCGCGTTCCTCCCGATCCGTATCGCTCGAGATGTCAGCGTTCGGGTTCAGTAGGAAGGCCCGCTTTCCGCGGCGGAACACCTCACGCAGCGAGGCGACGTCGTGGACGCCGGCGACGGCGACCTCCGCGCCCCGCCGTTGCCATGCGCCGGCCTTCTCACGGTGTCGCGTGACGATGGTAACGGCCTCGCCTTCATCGAGCAGTGTCTTTGCCACGGCGGAACCGACGTGGCCTGTCCCGCCAACAACGATGTACATTAGCCAGTCTCCAGCAATGAGGCGCATAACGTTTCGCCCCCTTCGAAGGTTCCTGCTGCAGGGTTGGATCCGAAAGTGCTTGAGCACCTTGAAAGGAATCGAACCTTAGGCACGCATTACCAGGTGAACAAATCCGCCGGCTCTGGAAACGAGCATGAAGTGGCGCGAAGGTTTCAGTGGGCGGTGCCTGGTTTCTCCTTTGCCCTCACAATGGCGTCCGCTTCCTTGCCGTATAGTTCCTCGAAGTGATCGAAGGTCTTGGAAAAATAACCGATGCCCTGCGTCGCCGAGCGCAGCGACCGCGCCAGATCTTCAAGTGCGCCGCCCGGAACGAGCGCGCGGAAGATGTCCCAACCCTTGGCGGTTTCATCCCGGTCGAAGCCGAGAACCTGGCCATTGAGACCGGCGACGATCTGGACAAGGCTGCCTGAATAGACCGACGGGATGTGGAACTCCGTGCGGAAGACCGGCTGCATCAAGACGGGCGATCCTTCGGAAAACGCCTGTCGCACCCCCATTTTCGACGCCGTCCGGAAGGCGTGTTCCGAACTGTCGACGGTATGGTGCTGACCATCCAGCAGCGTTACGCCGACATCGATGACTTCGAAGCCCAGCGGTCCTTTCTCCATCGCTTCGCGCGCCCCCGCTTCGACGGCGGGGAAGTAATTGCGCGGAACGGCGCCGCCCTTGACGGTTTCGCCAAAGGTGAAGCCCTGGCCGCGCTCGTTGGGGTGAATGCTCAACTTCACATCCGCGAATTGCCCGGCGCCGCCGGTCTGTTTGCGATGGCGGTAATGAACCTCAGATGGTTTGGCGATCGTCTCGCGGTAGATCGGGCTGGGCGTCCGGTCGGTCACGGAGATGTGAAAGACTTCCGCCAGCGTTCGGCAGAGATCACGCAGATGCACCGGCCCTTGGGCGCGGACGAGTTGAGCGCCCGTGCCTTCCTCCTGCAACACTTTCAGGCCGCGATCCGTCTCGGACAGTTTCGCCAGTGTTTCGGAAAGCTTGTTTTCATCGCGCTCGCTGCCCGGAACCAGAATCCTTTCAAGCATCGGCGTCGGTGGTTCCGTCCACTCGGGCGGGGCGATCACCGCGCCGGGGATCAAGAGCGAAGGGACGCGCAGATGGTCGGACTTAACAGTCGCGAAGACATCCCCCGGCGCCGGCAGAACCGCCGAATTGGACCGCCCGTTTGCGAGATTTTGGACGGCGCCGAGGCTGGAACCGCCGAGTGATGCGCCTTGCCGCAGTCCCTCGCCAAGTGCGCGCACGAGCACCGTCTTGCCGACATTCTGGCGATGATAGGCATGGAAGCTCACGGCCGCCAGCTTGCCTTCATCGACAGTTGCCGTCTGCGCGAGACGCTGCCTGAGGATCCCGACCGGCGGCGCCTCGTGGCGCAGCGCCTTCATCAACCTCATCATGCCGTTGCCGTGACTTGCAGCACCGATCAGCACCGGGATAATTCTGTTTTCCCTGAGAACCCGTGATGAAATGGCATAGAGCGCGTCGCTGGATGGCTCGCGGTCCTCGATCAGTTCCTCGAGAAGCCAGTCATCGAATTCGGACAGGTGTTCCAGGAGCTCGGTGCGCGCTTCATGCTCACGTTCGGCAGTGCTTTCGGGGATTGCGATCAGCGCCGAAGTCTGGCCTTCCCGGTAGCGCCACGCCCGTTCCGAAATCAGATCGCAACTGCCAATGATCCTGTCCCCCTCGCGGATCGGGATCTGGCGAAGCAAAAGGGTGTGGCTGGCGTAGTCTTGAAGCGCGGCGATCACGTCCCTCAACCGCCCTCTCGGTTCGTCCATCCGATTGACGAAGAGGATGCAAGGCGTCCCCGAGGCTTCGACGATCCTGAGATAGGGCGCGGCGAGCACAGCCTCCTCGGGTGCCGATGAAACGCACAATATGCAGGCGTCGCTGGCAAGAAGCGCGTGCTGCGCATGCGCCAACGCTTCGTTGGGTCCTGGCGCATCCAGCGCACACCACGCCTCGTTTCCGAAGGTGAATTCAGTGAGGTTCAATCCATAAGGGGAGCTGGATTTTCTCGGCGTCCCCTCCAGCGAACCGAGCTTTTCCACGACTGTCGATTTTCCGGTCTGCGAAGGTCCAAGCACGGTAAAGCAGCGCATCGGCATTCCTCCAACTGCCATAACACAATTTTCAGCCGCCATAGGATGCCCTGAACCGCTGCAAGGCGCCAGAGGTGTTCAGTTTCACAACGCTTTGACCTAGACTTCCACCCAGCGGTCGACATGCTTCAGCCGTGAACCGTTCCCGCACCAATCAACTGCCGGACAATGCCTGAGATGCTTCGGTTGCCGGCACGGAGCCCGGCAGGCCGATGCGCGCAACTGTACGGAGGTCTTCAAGATGCATTTGAGTGAACCGAATCTTAGAGGGTTCACCCGCGAGCTCAACTATGATTTCCGGCAATGCTGCCGCGCCTATTCTCGCACGCAAATCACCATCATTGATGGGGTTAGCATGGCGCCACTTTGCAGCACAAATCGGACACAACGCGAGATGGTTCTCTGCGTGCTCTCTCTCAAGTGAGTCAAGACACTCCACCGCCTCGAAATAGGGTGCGCCATCAGCAAGATAGAATGGCATTTTTCCGTGACATCCTTGGCATACCATATCGCCGGCAGGATTCGTGTAATGGTCTTCTAGATATGTCCGCGCCAGCTTTCTGCTTTCCATGTCGTTAGTGCGCACGCTGCGCGCGCGGACCTCAAAGGTCTTATGTGGCGCCGCTTGCGCGCGGACTCCAAGCCGTTCGGCCCTTCGCCCAGGATTGCCCGCTTCCCGGTTCGGAAACTCGACCGGCTCGTACGATCGGCTGTTAATATTTCGGATCATCTCTGCGCTGAAGGCTGCCAAGGCATCCGGGGAAAGATTGCCCAGCTGATCGACAAGTTCGGACGGAAGACCAATAAGTTCTGCAGCCTGACGGCGTGCCCTGGTTTGCTCATTACGTTGACGATCCTGCTCTCCGAAACCAATAGCTCGCAGCCATTCTTCGTTTCCGCCGACCGTGTAGCCCTTTGCTAGGTCAGACTGGGTGATCTCATTCGGCTTACGGAGGCGCCCGTCTTTGGTCGGGATCCACGCAGCGTCCCGCAGCCCGATCGCAAGCGACGAAGGCCGCTTACGCGCAGCGTAGGTCTGGTTAGGCGAGAAGCTGGCAACCATCGTTGATGCCCCGACGCGGTTCGCCGCATCCCATACTAATCTTGAAATGGCTGGATCTTGCCGTGCGAGCATCTCCGGAAGCTGATCGATGCGATAGTCAGTATTAACACCCGTTCCAGTAAAACGAGCTGCTCCCCAGTTGTATCGAAGTTCACTTGAATTGGGATGGCTGTAGGGAATAGAGGACGACCATACTACAAGTCGGCTCTCGACCCCACATTTCTCCAGGAACGCCAGAAAGTCTTTCCGAGGGAGCGATTTATATCCCTCCCACAGCGCTACCTTATCCCGACCCGCGATTTGGTCATTATAGATGCTTTGCAAGCCCGACTCGAGGTAGGGCGGTCCAAGGTATACGTTGCCGGGAACCTTGTAAGTGGCGTCCGCTCCAGCGCGAAGGAACGGTACGCCGTTGAAGAGGCTGACCTCCGATGTCTCCTTCCACCAACGAAGGAAACGACGCATATGCTGGAGATGCTGCTCGCGATTGGGCTGCTGTCCGTCACTCTTATATTTGGTCCGAATTATTGCGGTGAGAAAGGCCCGCTCATCAAGGTCGCGAACGCCCGTTCGCCGCAGGAATTCCTCGACATCCTTGCCTCGACCGCGGCCGAGCCTGATCAAGGCCTTTTTGACGAGATACAGCTCACCCTGTTCGGTTTCAGGGTCTAGGTCGCTATCGATTGGCGCGAAAACCGCGTGTCGCGGGGAATGGCGACGGCCATCCTCAAGTCTGACAAATTGCAGGTCAGAGATGTTGACTGAGGGCTTTTGGGCCTTCCATGCGGCTTCCAATGCGAGATAGAAATGTTGGAGTTGCTCGTCAGGTAATGCGTTGAACCATTTAAGGCCCCGCTCACGCCAACGCTTGTCTCTATCGCCGAAGAGGCTCTGATCGCCCAGCACATGCCGGAACGATGAAAAGAACTCCGAGTAGCCGAATTCGTATAATTTTAACGTGTTAATGAATGCATCCACGCGACTGTTCTTCGGCGCGGCGATAACCCAGCGACGATCCGGCTTTTGACAAAATTCTGCTAGGCCAACTTCCCCTAAGAGATCCCGAAGGTCGGCCGGCCCTCGAATGCCATTCATTGTCGTCGCAAAGCCGCCGCCATGGACGGGGATTAGCTCCTCGCCAGCGAACTTGGCGACAATCGCAGCGAGGATTGGTGTGAACGTTGTGGGCAGTTCATCCGAAGCATTGGGTAAGAGACCGAGAGCGGCGCGCTTGAGCATCCCACGGTCACGTAACGAAGGAAGCGCATCTGCAATCATGCCAGCGATTTCATTGATCAGTACGGCATTCCAATTATCTTCGCGTTTAATATTACCGCGGTTGTCGGTGAGCTGGAACGGACCATGAATGGCGAAATGGAGGCCGGTTACTTCTTCGGTCTCGAAAAACACCATAAGTCGCGTTGGAGCCTCCTCGGCGATCAAATCGCCGGCGCTGTTGATTCGGAACGCGGCCTTAACTTCATATTGCTTGCGGCCCTCTCGGTGTTCGACGGCGCGCGCTAGGATCAGGAAGCGATCGAGCTGATTGGTCCCGTCCGGCATTTGAGAGCGGATCGAACGTACCGATCCATCGGAGTCAGTGACCTCTGCAGTCCCCTTACGCGCTCCATCGGTCCATTCGAGCCGTTTGATATTCCGCAAGAATAGAAGAGAACGGGCGCCTGAGGCTGTAAGACCCTCGCGAGCGCGTGTCAGCGCGAGTTCGGCGCGATCGGTGCGCAACGGCAGGACGATTTTCGTTTTGGCCTCAGCATGATCCGATTTAACGAGCCGCGGAACTACGAGATTCTCAATCGCAAAGGCCAATGGCTCATCTTCGATAAATGAGTGGATCTCAGGGCGCTCGGTCACGACGTATACCGACTTGAATCCGATGCCAAAACAACCGATCTTGTGCCCATCATCCAGCTTTGTCGTATTCCCGATACCGGTGATTCCCTCGATATCGTCGCGGTCGAAAGGCCTACCATCGTGCTCAAACACTATACGGGTCGGCTCTAGCACGAACCGGACCCAACTCGCTCCGGCATCCTCAGCATTCTGTAGCAGTTCGAAGATGAAATGGCTGGGGTCGGCATATTTGTCGACAGTCGCGTTCCAGATGCCGCGATCGAAGTTGTTCTCGTGGTTCGCCGCCACCCACCGTTCGCGCCTCGCGCGCAGATCGTTAAGCCAACCGTGAAATGAGGTTCCCATGTCAATGCTCCACTCTGAGCGTGCCCGAGGCGACGCGGCGGGGAAGGATATCGGCACGCCGCTCCGCGGCCATGAGGCCCTCAAGTGCCTCCTGATGGTCTGCGTTGGCGCGGGCGAGCTGGCCGGCGCGCATCCGTCGGATGCGATCTTCGGACGCGGCCGCGAGTTGTTCCTCTAAAATTGCGACACGGGCTCTATGGCTGGCCGCCAAGCTGTCGCGCCGAAATCGCGCGATCTCGCCCGCCTCGGCAACGTGTGCGGCACGCCGTCGGGTCCAAAGCTCATGATGCCAGCTTTCGAGCCCTTCGATCGTAGCACTATCGGGGGGTGCCACGTCGGAAGCATCAATCGCTGTCGCGAACACATCCATAAACGCAGCGCCGACAGTCGAATCCTCGACAACGGGCACAAGCATCGCATCCTCGCGAAGTCCGCGCATCTGCCATTGGTAGATTGCAAAGGCGTGATCCCCGAGAGGAAGTGTCGGGTCTTTCACGCGTAGCGTCACCACCACTTCCTCGTCGCCGGCGAATGACCGCGCGGCTGCCTGAGTGAGAGGGTGTACGGGCGTGATGAAAGCTAGCGAACGGTCCTCGTTGGCAGCTTCGCGATCGAAGGTTAAAGCAAGCGTTTGTTGGTCACCGCGCAGCCATGTTTCCCACTCCCGATCCGCAAGGCTAAGTCGGGTACCACGCGCTCGTGGTGGGACAAGGCGTCGGCGGGCGTCCGCTGCGAGGCGGAGACTTTTCACGGGACCCTGTCCACTGATCGGGTTGCGGCCAACGTCCAGCTCGCGCTCTAGGTGGAGGCCGACCAGCCGTTCAATCGCGACCGGCTCCAACCAGCGGCTTGAGGCCTCGGCGATCTCATCATTCATGCGCGTGCGCTCGATACGTACGCCGAACAGTTCGGCCTCGCGCTCCTCAAGTGCGTCTGCCTCAATGATTTGGCGGATCTCATTGTCGGCGAGTTGCTGCAGGCGGGCCTGGCGCTCAACATCAGTCAACAGAAAGTCATCGGCCACTGCCTGAAGTCGACCGGCGATTTCGCCCAGGATCGCCTCGCTGCCGCCGATTGCACGTTCGAAAACGCCAATACGCAGCAAACAGCGTTGGAAGATGTCGAAGTCAACGGTACCCGGGGTCACAAAATTATAGATCGCCACCGTCTGGCTAGTCTGGCCGTAGCGATCGATGCGACCGATACGCTGCTCGATGCGCATCGGGTTCCAAGGGATATCGAAGTTTACGAGCGCATCGCAAAACTGAAAGTCGAGCCCCTCCGAACCAACTTCGGACGAAAGAAGAATGTCGACAGCGTCGGGATGCTCCGGCGGAAGGGCGAAGGCCTTGCGTAGAGCACGACGGTCGTCGTCGACTATCCCACCATGAATAAGCCCCACGCGCACTCCACACGCGCGCAACGCTTTGTCCAGATAGAACAGCGTATGTCGGAATGAACTGAAAACAAGCAAACGGCGGTTGGCCATGCCGCCTTTCTGAGTGACGATGTCAATGAGCGCCGCCAGTTTAGGATCATCGCGCGGCAACCCGCGTGCGCGTTCGACGATCGCCGCAATCTCCTCGCGGATAGCGTCGATTTCGCCCTCACCATGATCGAGCGCTTCCTCTTCCATCTCGACGAGTTCCAGGTCGCTAAGACGTCGCGTTAAGATATCTTCGAGGAAAGGGACTAGCCCGTGCAACGAACTTGCAGCCTGCCGACGTATTGTTGTCATCAGGAAGCCAAGCGGGCCTGCGCCGTGCGTTCGCAGATAGATGGCGCGCTGAAGGGCGAGTAGATCGTCATGAACGGCCTGCTGCTCGGGCGTGAAAGGCACTTCGACAGTGCGCGCTTTTCGACTAGTGAAGTTGCCGATATCGCGCCGCCGCGTGCGGCTGATCATCGATGCGAAGCTGTGAAGCGCCTCCGCTGGCCTGATGAGACGGACGCGGTCATCATCGCTTGAGGCACCACGTGTCGCCGCGACAAGATTGCGATATTCTGGCGACGGCGCAAGCATAACCCGGCCCCAGTCGGTGCTCGCGGCTTCATTAAGCTGTACGATCGCAGCATCCTGCCATCCGGGAGCTGCGCCGCGGATTGTCGCGATTGCTGCGTTGATGGCTTCGTTCGGCTGGGCCATCCGCTCGAATGTTGGGCGGTCGATGACGAGATCGGGTCTCAACAGGTTGAGCAGCGAGAACAGGTCTCCTGTCCCCAGCTGAACGGGAGTGGCGGTGATCAATACGACAGCCTCGGCATTGTCGGCGAGGATGCGAAGGCCCTGATGCAAGCTCGTGTCCGTGTTGCGGGCGTTATGGGCCTCATCCACTATTAGCAGGTCGAATCGTGGCGGCGTGTCGAGTGTGCTGAGGCCGGGGCCGCGGCCGCCGCCCCGCGAGGGGTAGCCTTGCAGTAACTTTTCATTGACAAGCGAGAAGGGCAAGATGGCGCGCGAATAACGATCCGGCCACTCGCCTTCGAGATCGCTCTGATCAAGGCAATATCGGAGTTCGTCGCTACCGACCGTCACGAATTCCTCATCAAATCGTCGCATCTCTCGATGCCACTTCTCTTCCGCCACGAGTGCCTTTGAGCAGACGACAAGCACTGAACGTAGCGGCCGTCGTGCCTGCAGCTCCCGGAGCAAGAGGCCAGCTTCGATTGTCTTGCCCACGCCGACTTCATCAGCGACCAGCAATCTCGGACGATCGGCACGGATGAATTTCAGCACCGGCCGAAACTGGTAGGGGATGAAATCGATGCGGCCTGCCTGCAATGAGTATAAGTTCGCAATGCTCGGCTCGGCCAACTGGAGGGCCGTGAGACGCGCGTGAAACTCACTCAGAGTCGCACGGACGGCACCCGGCGTGAGGTCGGCGCGTACAACCTGGCTCAGATAGAGCGTCTCAAGACGCCCATCGATGAACACATTGAGCCGTGTTTCCCGATTGCTAGGCGTAATGCCGGTAATGACGCCGATCCGTGTTGGATCGGATCGCAACGCTACAGTCTCCCCGATTTGCAGCGATCGTGTTGGCTGAATCGCTGCGACGCGGATCGCGATGATTTCTCGCACCTTCCTCTCCAGTGCGCCTACATCAACGCCGTGCGAGCGAGCGGCTTCGATTATTTCTTGGTCGCTTGCTTCGAGGATGCTCTCCGCAATCAGCGCGAGGATCTGATCGGTGTCGGGGCCGTTCGTCATTTGATCCATCCTGGTTTGAATTGGCGCCTGAGAACTCGGGTCATGCGGCGGCGCGCTGTATCGTAGCCGGTGGTATCGAGGCCAAGTAGATCACATGCTTGCTTTCGGCTTGTCTGGGCCATGATGTGATCGAAAATGCCAAGCGCCAGATAATCAGCAAGGAGTGTTGCGCGCATGCGCTGGACGAGGTCAACAAACTCGAAGCCGTCTTCAATGGTGCTATCACTAAGCTGGCTATCCTGATCGGCGGCAAGCGGTTCGCGCATATCTTCGTGCCGCCATTGACTTGCAATGCTTCGCATCACCTGGGAGAGGAAGGCGTGAAGCGAAACATTGGCGGGCCACGGCCTGTCACCAGAAAGAATTCGAGCGAGTGCCTCGTTGAGCAAGTCGGACGCTTCGCGACGAGGCGCGGCACGGGCCCACGTCTCGGCAAGAGCAGCCAATCTCAGTAAGTCAGCTTGCCGCTGACGGCTGAGCAACCGCCCTACTTCCACCAATGAAAGATGTTCGACCTCGTCTGCCATGAAACCTGCTGCACCCTTTCCACTACTTTGCGGGGATGGACGGCAAAATGGGAAGACAGGACGAATTATTTTTCAATGCGGTCTGGGCACCTCTTTCAACCAGAGGATCAGCGAACGCTCCGGTGAGGCAAAAATTCCCAGATTACGCAACATGGACATGTGTCAACTTTTGAAAATGCGCTCCGTCCAAACCGGAGAATGATGCTCCTGTCATAATTAGTTGGCAGTCGGCATATTCATCTTGATTCAGGAGTGCGATGAACGGTTGGACTATGAAGTTCTCCTTATCCTCGACCGCTTCCCCAGAAAATTCCCCAGGTACATCGATGACCGCTAAACCAGGGTAGTGACAGCCGAGCTTGCTGCTTAGAGATAGCAGCCCATAGTGATACGCCATCAAAAAATAAAGGGTATCGGTGCCTCCGAGTGCAACACTCCAACGGCGGGCTCCCACTCTGACCGTAAAACTTGATCGAGACAGATTGATGTTGACCGGACTATGGCGCCACACCCCCGGCCGAAGTGCGTTGATTGCATTGAGGTACGCATTCATGCCGTCTTCAAGTAGGGCCGCCGCGGCCTCAAAGTCAGTAGCCCGCGCGAGTTCATCGTGCTTTGACTGTAGAGGTTCAATGAGCGATTCTTTTTCTGCTATTTGCCTGGTGAGATCTTTACCGAGCTCATGCGCGCTCGCGATTCTCCGGATCTGCCGCTCACGCTCGCTTGCTTGCCCCAGCGCAACGTCGACCGCACTAATCTCCTCCTGCACAAATGCTGCAACAGCTTGCCGTGCGGGGACGAGTTCGTTTTCTATTGAGCGAAAACTGTCGTCAATGGCCGCCGTTTCCTTCGCGAGCATTTGGTACTCCCGGCGGAGCACATCCAGCAGTTCATCTGCCTCCTTCAACTCACCCGACAACCGGTCCCTTTCAAATTGTAGGCGCACAGAACCAAGTTCCTCAATTACCGGCTCGTCTGGAAGGTTCTGGTGGCATAAAAAACAATGATAGGGATCGCCTGATTTCTTCGAAATTGACTGATCGCATGCTGGGCAATGTGTAATTCGCAAGTCTGCCAGGACTTCACCCGCGTCTTCTGCACGAACGATGCGATCGAGCTCATCGGATAGATCGATACGGTATCGGCGCAGCTCTTCAATGCGCTCGGAAATGGCGCTGAGTTTTCGTCGCCCTACCTCTAGGCGCGCCAACATTTCGGCGCGTTTTTCACTCAGCTCGGCAATGTGCCCGCGCTCTTTTTCCCCGACTGCGCTTTCTCCACCCTCTGAGAGAATCTTGTTGCGACGTTCACGCAATAGTTGCGTCTCCGCAGCTAGGCCGTCCTGTGCCACTTTAATCGTCGTCGGTGTGACACTCACAGTGACACCAGCCTGAGCAAGCACCTCCTGCGCAAGGTCATCAAGCGTGTGACCATACTGCTCCCGTCGGGCCTTCAGTCGTTCGATCTCTAATTTCAGCCCGATCAACCGGCCGTATTCAGGAGTATATATCCGCTCAGCGAGTCCCAAAAACTGCAGCAAACAAGCATGTTGCTCGCCGTCTGGCTGCTGATCAGCGAGTCCTCCCCAGAACCGTTGTTGGCGATAGATATGGCGCAGTAGCATGCGAAAACTTAACTCCGGCCAGGTTTGGCCTGACATCGGATTTCCTTTGGGAAAATTGAGGAGCGGTATCTCAAGGCGCTGCATCAGCCATTGCTGAAATTCGCGAGCAGGCATTCCTTCGCCGTTTACAAAGACTTTCGTCTTGGCGCCTTGCTCCCGCCATCGGCGTTCGATGCGGACCTCCTCGTCGCCAAGCAAGAGCTGAGCGCCCGCTGCATCGTATTTTTCTGCTAGGCCCGCCTCTTCAGCGCCTTCAAATGGATTTTCACCTGGATCGCCGAGAAGAAAATCAAGTGTTTGCAGCCATTTTGTTTTACCGGTGTTTGGTCGCCCGACCAGCAGATTCACGCCTTTATGGAATATCAGCTCTTCGACATTTCCATTAGTATGACGGCGTTCAAGGCGAGAGATCGAAAGACATTCCTTTATCATCGACTAATCTTCTCTCCCATGGGGCGCCGACCGACCTCTGCGTCGAACAGTCGATAAATCAGATCCTTGAGGAAGGTGCCGGTTTTTCCGCCAAAAGTCTTCTTAACTTGCCTCATCCTCTCAACCAGTGGCGCAAACGAAGGGCGAGATGCGAGGGTCTTTGATCGCTCCCGGCCCAAATCCGTGAGAGCGATCCGGTATGATTTTCCATCCTTGGTCACTGTGATCAAGCGCTTGGCCTCGAGATGTGCAAGAACATGATAATAGCGCCTGTCCCAGGGACCATAGTGATGACGCACCATTGCCGATTCTACGCTTTCGCCAGCAGACACATCTGGCTCGGTCGTAGGGCCCGAAGACGTAACGGCAGCTCGAGCAACATCGAAAAAATCCGGGTAGCGCGCAAAGAAGTCAAGCTTAGCCATTTTTGTGAGCCCGTCGATTCGGCCGTTGACACCGCAGAGGTGCATCAACAGCAGCAGACGAGCGGCATGAAACTCCACAATGTCATCCGCTGATAGCGGTAGACTCATCGCCTGGGTACCGAGTCGGTTGATCGACTTCATATCGCGCGCCTCGTGAATCTAAGAAGGCATCGATCCGCGATGTCGTACATGCAGCCTTTCAGAAAAGCTGATCGGTCCTCGCTTACTGCAGGTCTCTCGGCGTTGATCGCGTCCATATGATCCAGGCAGAGCGCGTGGAATCCAAGCGGATCTAAATCGACTTGGCCGGCGATGAAGCGCGCACGAAGGGAGACGACCTCAGACTGGACTCGCTGTTGCAGACGTTCTGCCTCGCTGGGTTCCAAATAACGAGCAACCCGGATTTCGGACGCATATGCTCTCCGCATCTCAAGCGCCAGCCCGACGAGCTCGTCGGGCAGTCCTGCTTCCTCCATTTTCGTAGAAAGCTTCCCGCCCGAGGTTGACGCCGCACCGTCTATGAGCTCTCTAGTTCGCCTATCCCACCAAGCGCGAAGCTGCTGTCGTGAGACTATCTTTTTGTCGCGATCAGGTTGCCATTTGGCATCCCCGGCAGTCTTTGCGATCGACCGCAGCTCGAGCAATAGAACTTCGGCCGGCTCAACGAGCAGCGGACGCCCCTCTCGCACGCTCAATCGGATCAGTCGGAGAAGATTATCTTTCCGAACAGCTTCCTCGCTGTGCCGCTGATCCCATGTGCAATTCTGGACCCAGAAGCGCGCTCCATTCCCCTTTGGCGAGCAAACGCCGGGAAAGCGGGACTCAAGCTCGGTGGAAAGAGCCATTACTCCTTGGGAATCCAGGGATCGGCCGGGGGGTTCTAATGCATACGTCAGAGGTTCCAAGGCGGTGACTACAGGTCGCAGCGTGACCAACCTAAACAATGAAGTCTCTTCATGCTTGTCTCGTGAAAGAGAAATCTCGAAGATGGAGGAACCCACCTTGGTCTTCTTACGTTGGCAGAGATCGGCTACGGACCAAAGTTTGTCCTGTTCGCTCGCTTTAACCTGGACATACTCGGCAGTTCGATGGGCAACACCGTTTGCCTGGCGAATTAACACGATGTCGTCGTGAGTTTCGCAATGAACCTTTAGTAGTTCCGGTTGCTCCAGCATTTCGATAAGGAAGCCGACAGCGATCTCGTCTTGATAATTGAAACCAGTCCGAGCTACGGGCCCCCCTTCTTCATCAGGCTTCGCGTCATCAATCGATGGCCAAGACGCCTCTGATGGACCAATTTCTGTAACCACCTCGCTCATGGCCAGAAAATTAGAGCAAGTGAAGGTTTGAGATCAGTTGCAACGGTGGCGTGATTCATGCACGCGCACAAGTCGTCACCAATTGCCGCATACGGCAACATTGTTTTTCTCAGCTTCCTCATTGCGTCCCCTCAAAGTACATCTACTATTTTACAGCTATGCAACCATCAAGTGATTTTTATCGGGAACACGATTTTACTTACCGTGTGATCTCCTCGGAGACGCTCAATTGAAATTGCATCTTATCTAAAGGCCCCCCACGCCCGAAACCTCCCCCTCCCGGTCACTCCCTGAGCCCAAGCTCGCCGACCATCCGGAGCGCCGCCTGCGGTGTCACGTCAAGGGTTTCGGAGACCATGCCCGGCCGACACCAGTGGCCGGCACATGACGAGCTCGACGAGGGCCGGCAGCTTTGACGACGCCCGCCAGCCGGCCAGCCGCCGTTCCATCATTTGCCGCAGCAGCGACAACCGATCATGCTCTCTGAGGCCAAGTTCGGCAGCCGCGGCGAGGCCACCAAGGATAGCGGCAAGGCGCGTGTCTCGGTGGCGATGTCGGCGACGATCCACAGATATTGATTTGAGGCCGAGATTGAACCCGGCGAGATGAGCAGCCGGCCAAACCACGGCGCGTGCCGCAGGACCTGCAGCACGCTCCAGGCGTCGAGGGCGATGATCGCTCGCAGCACTGGCGGCAAGCCTTCAGTCTCACCGACTGTCGTGCGCCATTCAGCAAGGCGTTCATCCTGTCCCAGTCGAGATCATAAACGAGCGGATCCTTGTCAATCCTGCCGAGGCGCTCGGGCGTCTGGGCCTCGGCGATAGCGGCGTCAGAACGGGCGAGTACCGCGTCGATCGCCGCTAGCTCTGCCGCGATAGATGACGGCTCCCACAAAGTTTGAGTTGACCACCTCCGACGACGAGGCAACACTCGCCCCAGCAGCAAGGCAGGAGGAAAATCGATGGACGACCCAGATCGCTGGCGCCAGATGGCAAGTGCACCGAAGGACGGCAGCCGGATCCTGGTGACGATCCGGGCGTCCGAGCAGGGGCGGAGGTTGACCTCGCTTATTGGTCGCATGCGATCAGTTCGCAGAATTAGGCTGGCGCGCGTCGGATTCTCCGCCCGGGCACATCATCGAATATGCCGAGCCGGAATTGAAGTGTTGGATGCCGGTGCCTTCGGCCAATCGCACCTCGATGCCTTCGCCCTGGGAAGGCGATGACGACGAGCAACTCGATGGGTCGGGGGATTTAGACTTCCGGCAAATGAATGCCGGCGCGCATCCCTCGATGCAAAAGCCCCGCGGTCGTTGCCACACCGCGGGGCTCTTTGACGCCTAACCCGGGAGAAAAAGGTCAGGCGGCTTTAACTTTGTTGGATGTGCGGGCCCATTCCGGCAGCCAGTCGCCGTGGGTGGCGAGCAGGTCGTCGACCAGCGACCAGATCTGGTCGAGGTCGAGTTCGGCTGCGGTGTGCGGGTCCATCATCGCGGCGTGGTAGATGTGCTCGCGATTTTCGGTCATCAGCGCCTGCACCGTCAATTCCTGGACGTTGATATTGGTGCGGATCAGCGCGGTCAGCTGCGGCGGCAGGTCGCCGATGAAGGTCGGCTGGATGCCGGAGGCGTCGACCAGGCAGGGCACTTCGGCGGCGCAATTCTCCGGCAGCGAGGTGATGCAGCCATTGTTGCGGACGTTGCCGTAGATCACCGAGGGCTCGCCGGTCCAGACCGAGTTGATGATCGAGGAGGCGTATTCCTTCGAGGGCGTCACCTCGATCTTGTCGGCGCTGCGATAGGCCTCCGCCTGGCCCTTCCAGCGTTCGATCTGCTCGATGCAGCGTTTGGGATATTCATCGAGCGGAATGCCGAATTTCTCGATCAGGTCGTCGCGGCCCTCCTTGATGAAATAGGGCGTGTATTCGGCGAAATGCTCCGAGCTTTCGGTGACGAAATAGCCGAGCCGCGTCAGCATCTCGTAACGCACCTTGTTCGGGCAGCGCGGGTTCCAGCCGGGCTTCGGCGCCCTACCCTCGCGATAGCCGCGCACCAGATCGGGATAGAGGTTGCGGTAGGAGCCGTCGGCCTGGCGATGCTCGAATTTGAGATAGAAGGCCATGTGATTGATGCCGGCGGCGCGGTAGCGGATTTCCTCGTAGGGAATGTCGAGGTCGTGGGCGAGCTCCATCGCCGTGCCCTGCACTGAGTGGCAGAGGCCGACCTGGCGGATGGTGGGGTATTTCTCCGATATCGCCCAGGTGTTGATCGCCATCGGGTTGACATATTGCAGCATGATCGCCTCGGGGCAGACGGCGAGCATGTCCTCGCAGACCTTCCAGAGATGCGGCACGGTGCGTAAGCCCCGCATGATGCCGCCGACGCCCAGCGTATCGGCGATCGTCTGGCGCAGCCCGTATTTCTTCGGCACCTCGAAATCGGTGACGGTGCAGGGCTCATAGCCGCCGATCTGGAAGGCGACGACGACGAAATCGGCGCCGGCAAGCGCCTTGCGCTGGTCGGAATAGGTCTCTGCCTTGGCCTTGACCCCGAGCGTCGAGATCAGCTTGTTGACGACGATAGCGCTTTCCTCAAGCCGCTGCGGGTTGAGATCCATCAGCGCGATCGTCGCGCCCGACAGCGCCGGACGCTGCAACACGTCGCCGATGATGTTCTTCATGAAAACGGTGGAGCCTGCTCCGATGAATGTAATCTTGGGATTTGCTGCCATTATAACCTCCGGCATTCGATAGTCATGCTACCTCGAAAGCGGCTTTGACGAGCCGTTCGGTGTAGGCGGTCTTGGGATGGGTGAGAACTTCGTTCACGGGGCCCTCTTCGACGATCTTGCCGTGCTGCATGACGATGACGCGATGGCAGAGGGCCCGGACGACCTTGAGGTCGTGGGAGATGAAGAGGTAGCTCAAGCCGCGCTCGTCCTGCAGCTTGCGCAAGAGTTCAATGATCTGCGCCTGGACGGAAAGGTCGAGTGCCGATGTCGGCTCGTCGAGCAGGATAAATTCCGGCTCCAGCGCGATGGCGCGGGCAATGGCGATGCGCTGGCGCTGGCCGCCGGAAAATTCATGCGGGAAACGCGAGAGGATATTGCCGGGCATGCCGGCTGATATCAGCGCCTCGCGCACCCGGTCCTGCCGTTCGGCCCTGGTGGCGCCCAGCTTGTTGACGACGAGGCCTTCCTCGATGATCTGGCCGATCGTCATGCGCGGGTTGAGCGAGGAGAACGGGTCCTGGAACACCACCTGCATGCGGGCCCGTAGCGGCCGCATCTCGGCTCTGGAAAGCCCGTGGATCGGCTGATGGTCGAAATGGATCTCGCCGCTGTCGGGCGTATTCAGCCGCAGGATCGCCTGGCCGAAAGTCGTCTTGCCGGAGCCGGATTCACCGACGAGGCCGAGCGTCTCGTGACGGCGCAGCGTCAGATCAAGGCTGTCGACGGCGACAAGCTCGCGCATCGCCGGCTTGAGGAAGGAACCGTGGCGCAGCATGAAGGCGACGCGCACGCCCTTGGCGTCGAGGATGACATCCGATCCCGCCGGCAGCGGGTTGGCCTCGCCGCGCGGCTCGGAGGCAAGCAGATGCCTTGTATAGGCGTGCTGCGGATTGGCAAACAAAGCTTCGGTGGTGTTGTGCTCGCGCACTTCGCCATGCTGCATGACATAGACGTAATCGGAAAACTGCCGCACCACCGTCAGGTCGTGGGTGATGAGGATGACGGCCATCCCCATTTCCTTCTGCAGGTTGCGGATCAGGTTGAGGATCTGCGCCTGCACGGTGACATCGAGCGCCGTCGTCGGCTCGTCGGCGATCAAGACGTCCGGATCGTTGGCGAGCGCCATGGCGATCATCACGCGCTGGCGCTGGCCGCCGGAAAGCTGATGCGGATATTGCCGGATGCGCGCGGCGGGATCGGGGATCTGCACATGTTCGAGCAGTTCCAGTGCCCGCTGTTCCGCTTGCCTGCGGCTCATCCGGCGATGCACGCGGATCGCCTCGACGATCTGGCTGCCGATCGTATAGATCGGGTTCAGCGAGCTCATCGGCTCCTGAAAGATCATCGAGATGCGGTCGCCGCGCAGCTTCCGGCGCTCCCGCTCGGAGAATTTGAGGATATTGCTGCCGTCATAGGAAACCGTCGATTTGCCGGAGACGACGGCGCGCTTCGACAGAAGCCCCATCACCGTTCGCGCCGTCACCGATTTGCCGGAGCCGGATTCGCCGACGATGGCGATGGTCTCGCCGCGATAGAGCTGGAAGGAGACGTCCTTGACGGCTTCGACCATGCCGTCCTCGACCTTGAAATTCACCGCCACATTGCGGGCATCGATAACAGGCGTGTCCGAGCGGCCGTCATGGTCGTGGCGGACGGGCGGGGCGAAGGAATTGACCAGGGAAAGAGCCATATCAATCACCTCAATAAGGATCGACTGCGTCACGCAGTCCATCGCCCAGCGCATTGAAGGCGAAGACAGTGACGAGCACGAAGCCGACGGGAGAGAGAATCCAGGGATAGGAGCCGATCACCGAATAGGTCGCCGTATCCTGCAGCATCAGCCCCCAGGAAATCAGCGGCGGCTTGACGGCAAAGCCTAAGAAACCGAGGAAGGATTCGAGAAGCACGACGCTCGGTATGGCGAGCGTCACCGCGACGATGACGTGGCTCATCACATTCGGGAAAATATGCTGCAGGATGATGCGCCGGTCGGTGGCGCCGACCGCCATCGCCGCCCTCACATAATCGATGCGGGCGAGCGCCAGGGTCTTGCCGCGCACCTCGCGCGACATCTGCGCCCAGCCGAGCGCCGACATGACGATAATGACGAAGGCGAGAAAGACATTGGTCGGCGCCGTCACCGGGATCAGCGAGGTCAGCGCCAGGTAGAGCGGCAGCTGCGGGAAGGCGAGCACCAGCTCGACGAAACGCTGCAGCCAGACATCGAATGTGCCGCCGAAATAGCCGGAGACCATGCCGACCGTGGTGCCGATCAGCGTGACGATGAAGACGACGGTCAGCGCGATCATCAGCGAGATGCGCGAGCCGATGATGGCGCGCGACAGCACGTCGCGGCCGAATTTGTCGGTGCCGAGGAAATGCACCGGCTGGCCGTCGGTCGAGCCGAAGAAGTGGCGCTCCGCCGGGATCAGGCCGAACAGCTTGTATTCGGCGCCCTTGACGAAGAAGCCGAGCAGCCTCGGATTGTCGTAATCCATACCGACGATCGGCTGGAAGGTGACCGGGTCGAGTTCCTCGGAATCCGACAGCGCATAGACGCGCGGCTGGAAGACGAAATTGCCGTCCTTGTCGTGGAAGCTCATCACCTGCGGCGGGGCGAAGCCGACATCGGTCGCCTTCGGGTCCATCGGCGCAACGAAATCGGCAAAGATCGCCATGAGCAGCAGCAGGCCGACGAGGATGAGCCCGGCCATGCCGGTCCACGAGCGCCTGAGCCGGCGCCAGACCAGGGCGATGTAGCTCTCATGCCCGCGCGATGGCTTGCTGACCGAAGGTTCGGTCGTCGTCGGCGGTGGCGGCGAGGAGTCGAAAGCCAGCATCTCAGGCTCCTTCATATTGGCGGACACGCGGGTCGAGCAGCGCCAGCAGCATGTCGGCGATGATGTTGCCGACGATCAGCGTCGCCGACAGCACCAACATGAAGGTGGCGGTGACATAGACGTCGCCGATCGCCATCGAGCCGACGATCGCCGGGCCGACGGTCGGTAGCGCAAAGATGATGGCGGTCTCGATCTCGCCGGTCAGCATGTAGGGCAGCACGACGCCCTGATACATCACCAGCGGGTGCAGCGCATTCGGCACCGCGTGGCGCATCACCACCGCCCCGCCGGAAAGCCCCTTGGCCCTGGCCGTCTCGACATATTGGGCATTCAGCGTATCGAGCAGGTTGCCGCGCATCACCCGCATATTGTAGGCGAGCCCGCCGAAGGTGGCGATCGCCACGACCGGCCAGACATGGTGGACGAGGTCGACGAATTTCGCCCACGACCAGGGCGCCCCGCCATATTGCGGCGAGAAGAAGCTGCCGATCTCCGACACGTTGAACTGGAAGACCAGGAGATAGACGATGATCAGCGCCATCAGGAAGCGCGGCACCGTCATGCCGAGAAAGGAAACCGCCGAAAGCGTGCTGTCGATCCAGCTGTATTGGCGGGTCGCCGCCCAGATGCCGAAGCCGATGCCGAGCACGGAAGCGAAGATGTGGCAGACGAGCGCCAAGAGCAGCGTGCGCGGCAGCCGCTCGGCAACGACATCGGCGACCGGCTTGTTGTAGAACATGCTGTAGCCGAAATCGCCGCGGGTGACGATGCCGCCGATCCAGTTGACGTATTGCACGACCATCGGCTTATCCAGGCCGTGTTCGACCCGGTAGGCCTGTGCCTGGGCGTCGGCCTGGGCGTAGGAAGCGCCGCCCTGGTTGATCAGCTGCGATCTTATATAGTCGGCGTAGTCGCCGGGCGGAGCCTGGATGATCGCGAAGGTCACCACGCTCAGGATGAAGAGGACGGGGATCGCGGAGGCTATGCGCACGAGCAGGAATCGTAACATCGGACGGTCCGCTTTTCCTTGCCGCCAGTCGCTCCTTGTCGGCGCGGCCGGCTCGTTGGTCATATCCGGCCGCGCGCCACGCGCGGCCGGAAGTTCATTTCAGCTGGGAGGGAGTTCTCCGGCGCGCCGCATCGGATGCGACGCGCTCAGCTCTTTGTCCTGATGACACCGATCAGTTGATCGGACCCTTGTCGCCGGGCTTGCCGGGCAGCTGCTCGGGGAACAGCTCATATTTGCCCTGCTTGTCGGCGGCCACCCACAGGCGTTCGCGGATGACCGAATCTTCAGCCCAGTTGAACATGAAGATCGGGGTGCCCTGCGGCACGTTCGAGAACCGCTTGTTGATGATCAGCGCGCCCGGATATTCGGTCAGGCCCACCGTGTTGACGTGCTCGGTCGAGATCTTCTGATATTGCTTCATCAGATCGACGCGCTCGTCGTTGCTCTGGCTTGTCGTGAACTTGTTGACGACGTCGACAAGCTCGTTTTCGAAGGGCATCAGATCGAGCTTGTCGTCCTTGCCGGCGCGATGTTGCCAGCTGGTGCGCGGGCCGACGGGGGCGAGCTGCTCGGTATTCTGCACCACCGACGACAGTTCCGTCGTGTTGCGCTGGATCAGCCAGTCGAAGCGGCCGGCATAATGCGCATCGTCACGCTTGGCGCCGTCGAGCGCATTGAGGACGATCTTCAGCCCGAGCTTCTCCATCTGGCCGACGACACCTTCGGCAAGGCTCTTGTCGGTCGTGTACTGATTGTTGATCAGCATGACGATTTCGACATTCTTGCCGCCGGCCGTGCCGGCCGGGAAGTTGACGATGCCGTCGCCGTCGGTATCCTTCAGCCCTGCCTTGGCGAGTTCCGCCTTGGCGCCCTTGAGATCGAAGGGATAGTAGACGGTGGAGTTGCGGTCGTAGAAGCTGGTGCCGGATGAAAGCCCACCCGGATAGATCGCCGTGAACGGCCCCTTGACCAGCGAGTCGCCGATCGCCTTGCGGTCGAGCGCCATGGTGACGGCCTTGCGGAAGTCCTCGTTGCGGTTCAGTTCGCGGATCGCCTGGCCGCGCTCGTCCGGGCTGCCCCAGCCGTTGGCGGAAAAGTTCATGCGCAGGTTATAGCCGATGAGGCGCGGGCCGAAGGCCAGGCGGGCGGGTGCCGTCTTCTCGGCGGCACGCTTCAGCGAGGCGACGAAGTTTTCCGGCTGCTCGAGGTTGGAAATGTCGGCGGATCCCGCCACCGCCTGCACGTCGCGGTCGGCCCAGGTCGAGAGCTTGTAGTGCAGCTCATTGAGGTAAGGCAGCTGATTGCCCTTCTCGTCGACCTTCCAGTAATAGGGGTTGCGGCGCAGTACGATGATATCGTCGGAGCGATATTCGACTGGCACCCAGGCGCCCATCACCGGCATGTTCATGTATTCCGGCGGGAAGGCGTTCTTGAACTGGTCGTAGGTGTTCTTCGAATATTTCGGATGCTGGGGTTTCAGGATATGCGACGGACCCGGGCAGAAGTTCGGGTAGGACATCGTGTAGAGATATTGCTTCGGGAAGGCCTCCTTGAAGGTCCATTCGACGGTGTAATCGTCGATCTTCTTCAGCGTCGTGCCGACGCCGAAAGCCTCCGGCGAGGCGCCGCCGCCGAGCGGCGAGACGTTCGGATCGATGACTTCGTCATCCCAGTAGAACATGATGTCGTCGGCATTGAACGGCGCACCGTCAGACCACTTGGCGCCTTCGACCAGGTGCATGGTCAGCTTGTGGCCGTCGGCGGACCAATCCCAGCTCTTGGCCAGGTTCGGCAGCGGCTCGGTGTCCTGGGCTTTCACCTGGAACAGCGGCGCGGTGCGCGTCAGGCATTCGGAAAGGCCGATATCGATACCGCCCCAGCCCTGCGTCTGGCCGGCGCCATAGTTCCAGCCTTCCGGCCGGCCGCCGATGACGTGGCGCATCGTATCGCCGTAGACGCCGATGCCGTCGGGCATGTTGCCGGTTTTGAAGACCATCGGCTCCTTCGGCAGACGGTCCTTGACCGGCGGCAGCTTGCCGGCGGAGACGAAATTCTTCGTGACCCAGTCGGGTTCGTGATATTCCGGCAGCGCCTTGAACTCCAGAATGGAGTCGCGCGCCACATAGTTGATCTTGCCCTCGGCCGGGAATTCCGGCGGCACCGGCGGCACGGTTGCCTCTGAGGCATAGGCATTCACCGCCAGGACCGAGACGCCGAGCGCCAGTCCGGCCAGAATGCTTGCTTTGCGGAAATTCATCATCGTTTCTCCCTTTTGTTCCGGAGCGCGGGTCACGCGGCTCTCTTCTCCTCGAACGATATGAAGGCGGGCCCGATGTCATGGATCTCCCTCCCGGAAACCCATGACGACCAGCCTTCACGAAAAGTCAGACGGCCTGTTTTAGCGCCGCCTTTTCCGCGCGCAGCTCTTCGATCGAGCGGACGCTGCGGCGTGCGGCGCCCGCCCAGTCGCGGGTCTGCACCTTGGATTTCGACAGCCGCTCCTTGGCGGCCGGCACGGCATCGGCATATTGCGGCAGCCAGCGCGCCTGGGCAACGACCATCTCGTCGACCATCTGCCAGACCTCCTCGGGCGTCGAGACGGCGCCGACCAGCGGATCGTGCAGCACGGCGAGCTTCAGAAGGTCGATGTCGCCTGTGACCGCCGCATGCACCGACATGCGCTGGACGTTGATCGAGGCGATGCAGGTGGCCGCGCAGGCCTCCGGCAGGGTGACGCCGGAGACCATGTTGATGCCGAAACGGTCGACGAAGCCGGGCGATTCGATGATCGCATCGGCCGGCAGGTTGGTGATGACGCCGTTGTTCTTGACGTTGAAATGGCCGCGATAGACCCGGTTCGTCTCCAGCCCCTCGAGGATGTGGCTCGCATGTTCGTTCGAGCGCTTGGCAGGGTCGATCGGCTTTGAGGCGGATTCCAGGAATTGCGGGAATTCGGTCTCGAACCAGTTGCGGGTTTCGGTGGAATGGCGGAGATAGCCGCCGGTTTCGCCGTGGATCCAGTCGGACATGTCGATCCAGCGGGTGATTTCCTCCGGCCGCTTGCGGTACCAGGGCAGGTATTCCGAAAGGTGGCCGTTGCTCTCGGTGGAATAGACGCCGAAACGCTTCAGCACGTCGATGCGCAGTTTCTCCTGTTGCGAATAGACCGGATGCGCCTCGAAGGCGGCCACCAGTTCGTCCTTGCCGATCTTGCGGCCGTTGAGGCGCAGGTCAATGAACCAGGTCTGATGGTTGATGCCGGAGCAGATATAATCGAGCTCACCCAGCGACTTGGCGCCGAGCACCTCGGCGATCTGTTCGGCGCCGTGCTGGACGCCGTGGCAGAGGCCGACGGTATCGACCTTGCCGTATTCGATCGCCGCCCAGGTGTTCATCGCCATCGGGTTGGCATAGTTCAGGAATTTCGCGCCCGGCTCGGCGACCTCTCTGATATCCTTGCAGAAGTCGAGGATCACAGGGATGTTGCGCTGGCCGTAGAGAATGCCGCCGGCGCAGATCGTATCGCCGACGCACTGGTCGATGCCGTATTTCAGCGGGATCCTGATATCGTCGGCATAGGCCTCAAGGCCGCCGACGCGCACGCAGCTGATGATGTAGCGCGCGCCGGTCAGTGCCTGGCGCCGGTCGGTCGTCGCCGTCACCTTGGTCGGCAATCCGTTCGCCTCGACGATCCGGTCGAGGATCGCCTTGATCATCTCCAGATTATGTTCGCTGAGATCGGTCAGCGCGAATTCGACGTCGCGAAACTCCGGAACGCACAAAATGTCGGTAAACAGCTTCTTGGTGAAACCAACGCTGCCCGCACCGATGATAGCGATTTTGAAACTCATGATCTTCACCTCGACCCAATCGAATGCTACAGAAAAGACGGCCATGAAGGATCAAGCCGCATGCTAGCGCATGCGGTTGAAAAAGCCGAAAAACTGTCTGTTTTCCTCCCGGCCGCTCTTTCGGCCGTGGACTCTTCCCTGTTTGTCGAGCGGGATTATGCCCGAAATCGGCAAGCCGACCAGAGAAGGATTATGCTTTCAGGGGTAATTTTGTGCTGCAGAATTTGATTGCCAACGGACAGTCGATGAGGACGGTTTCGCTGCCCCGCGGCCGCCAGCGATTGCATGCCATGCCGACGAGCTCCGGCTATGAAGTGCGCGAGAACGAACCCTATGACTGGGATGGCCGCAGGCGCGGCCAGACGCCCTTCACCGTGCTGCAGCACACGATCAGCGGCAGCGGCCGGCTGCGCTACCAGAACCGCAATTATCGGCTTCAGGGCGGCGATACGCTGCTGGTGCTCGTGCCGCACAATCATCGCTACTGGCTGGAGAAAGGCGACCGCTGGGAATATTTCTGGATTTCGATGAATGGCGAGGAGACGCTGCGCATTCACCAGCTGGTGCTGTCGACGGCCGGCCCGGTGCTGAAACTGCAGCCCTCGACCATCGATCATCTCGCCGATTGCAGCCTGCGCCTCGTCACCGGCGCGACCTCGCCGGGGGCGGCCTCGGCGATCGCCTATGAAGCGGCGATGGCGCTTTATGACGACGTTTTCGGCTCGCCGGCCTTTGCCGCCGAGCTCAGCCTGATGCAGCCGGTGATCGACCATATCAACGCCAATCTCGAAAAGCCGCTGCCGGTCAGCGAACTCGCCGGCATCGTCGGCCTCAGCCGGGCGCATTTCTCCCGCAGCTTCGCCGAGAGCGAGGGCATGCCGCCGGCCGAATTCGTGCTGCAGCAGCGGCTGCAGCGCGCCGTCAAGCTGCTGACCAAGGCGGATTTCCTGCCGGTCAAGGAAGTCGCCATCATGTGCGGCTTCGAGGATCCGAACTATTTCTCCAAGGTCTTCCGCCGGGTCTACGGCACCAACCCGACGGAATTCCGCACCACCGGCATGTATGCCAGCATCGGCAAGCTGAAATAGCCGCCGGCCGGGGTCATCTCAGGCCCGCACCTCGAACACCATGTTGAACGGGGTTTCGGTGGCGCGGCGGAAATGGGTGAAGCCGGCGTCGAGCGCCACCTTGCGAAGCTTCATTTCCCCCGCCTGGGCGCCGAGCCCGAGCCCGACCTCCTGGGAGAGCGAGGCCGGCGTGCAGATCATCGTCGAGGCGCCGTAATAGACGCGGCCGACGGGGTTGAGATTGTCCTTGAGATGGTCATGGGCAAAGGGTTCGACGATCAGCCAGGTGCCGTTCGGCCCAAGCGTTTCCTTGACATGCTGGCCGGCGCCAACAGGATCGCCCATATCATGCAGGCAGTCGAACATGGCGACCATATCATAGCCGCGCCCCGGAAATTCCGCCGCCCGGCTCTGCTCGAAGGTTACACGGTCGGCAACGCCGGCATCCTCGGCGGCGGCCTTGGCTTTTTCGATCGACGGGCCGTGGTAATCGAAGCCGGTAAAATGGGAGGCGGGATAGGCCTGCGCCATCAGGATGGTCGAGGCGCCATGGCCGCAGCCGACATCGGCGACCTTGGCGCCGGCCTTGAGCTTGTCTTCCACCCCGGCCAGCGCCGGGATCCATTCGGCGACGAGATGGCTGTTATAGCCGGGACGGAAGAAGCGCTCGGTGCCCCGGAACAGGCAGGTGCTGTGCTCATGCCAGCCGAGCCCCTCGCCGGTGCGGAAGGCATCAGTGACCTTCGGCTCGTCCATCCACATGGATTGCACGACCTCGAAGGCGCCGACGAAGAAGGCCGGGCTGTTTTCTTCGGCAAAAACCATCGCCTGCTCCGGCGTCAGGCTGAAACGATCGGTCTTTTCGTCATAGACAATATAATCAGCCGCCGCCTGGGCGCTCAGCCACTCCCGGAGGTAACGCTCCTTCACCCCGGTTTTTGCGGAAAGCTGCTGGACGTTCATCGGCGTCCCATCGGCCATCGCCTTGAAAATTCCCACCTTGTCGCCCAGCACGACCAAGGCGCCCGACATGGCGGCGCCGACATCACCGACCAGCCGGCCGACGAGCGCATCGAGTTTCTGCATATCTGGCTCACGCATTGTTTCCTCCCGAGTGCGTGATTAAGGGACTGCAAAATTAGGCTTTAATAATATTCAGTCAATCAACCTTGCCTTTCAGGGGATGAATCTGAAGTATTAAGGGTCGAAAGAATGCGGGGGGAGTAACACGTGGCCCCGACAAAATGCTGACACCACGCCCCTCATCCGCCTGCCGGCACCTTCTCCCCGTAAACGGGGCGAAGGGGGCAAGCCGCGACCTTTCCGTCTCTCTCCAGCGTCTCGCGTGGCACGTCCCCTCTCCCCGTCAGAACGGGGAGAGGGTTAGGGTGAGGGGCAGCCTTCGGCGCAAATCGAACTTCGGCACGCGATGACGCTCTCATCACCGCTTGTGCAAGATTGCATTTTTTATATAATCCGTCCCACGACACTTTCGACGCAAGGCTATCATGACGGACCTGTCTTCCGCTCAATGCCGCGCCGCACGCGCCCTCCTCGCCTGGTCACAGGACGACCTCTCCTCGGCCGCCAACGTCGCCAAGGCGACGATCGCCAATTTCGAGGCGGGCAAACGCTCGCCCTATGACCGAACCCTTCAGGATATGAAGCAGGCCCTGGAGGCAGGCGGCGTCGTTTTCATCCCGGAAAACGGTGGAGGGGCCGGTGTGCGCCTTGCCAAACGCGCAAATTCGATCGACACCAACGAGACCGAAACGGTTCAATATGAAGAATATCTCGAAAACGACGCGCCGCCCGGCGCGGGTGGCTGACTGATGACAAAGAAAGAAAAGCTGGAACACTCGGAACTGGCCGGAGAATTCACCGATGACGGGATCACCGTGCTCGTCGATATCTTCCGCACATCCGGCAGCAATGAAGACTGGACGATGGAAGTCGTCACCCAGGCCGAGGATCTGATCCGCTGGGACGAACCCTTTGCCACCGACCGGGAAGCGTTCGACGAATTCCTCGCCACTGTCGCCCGCGATGGTATTCGATCCTTTCTCGACGATGAAGAACCGTCCGTTCACTGAGGAATCGTCGTGAAAAGCATCAATGATCTGGTCGCCTCTGCGAAAACCGTCTGCGACCGATACCGGGCCGGGCGAATGGAACGCGAGACTGTGCGCGAATGGGTCCTCGGCCTTGGCGCCTATCCAGGCCCGCATGGGGACCGCGTGCGCGAAGCGATGGATTGGTTCCGCCTGCACAATCGCGAGCCGGTTTCCGACGACATCGTGCTGGTGGATATCGACCGGCTGCAGGCGATTTCAGCGCCGTGATCTCATGGCGCCTGGCGAGCCCGGCTGGCGCAATCACGCCGGTCCTCGGCGGCGTAGGACCAATGGCGATCATCCGCCTGATGCATAATGCCCCCGTCGCAAGTCGAGGGCGGCTGGCAAAGTTTTAGTTCGTCCGATCAGTAGAAGGAACAGCACGTGGCAGCATTTCCGGAAAAGGCAAAGGTCGTCATCATCGGCCTCGGCGGTATCGTCGGCGCCTCCATCGCGCATCATCTCGTCGAGCGCGGATGGGACGATATCGTCGGCATCGACAAGTCGGGCATCCCGACCGATATCGGCTCGACAGCCCATGCCTCGGACTTCTGTTACACCACCAGCCACGACTATCTCTCGGTCTGGACGACGCAATATTCGATCGATTTCTACGAGAAGATGGGCCATTACGCCCGCATCGGCGGCCTGGAAGTGGCGCGCACCGGCGACGATACCTGGATGGAGGAGATCAAGCGCAAGCTCTCCTCGGCCCGCGCCTTCGGCACCCGCGCCCATTATGTCAGCCCGTCCGAGATCAAGGAGAAGTTCCCGCTGATCGAGGAAGATCAGGTGATGGGCGGCCTTTACGATCCGGATGCCGGCCTCGTCATTCCGCGCTCGCAGACCGTTGCCGGCAAGCTGGTCGATGCCGCCGAAAAGGCCGGCAAACTCAAGGTATTCGGCAACACGCCGGCCAAGTCGCTGATCGTCGAAGGCGGCCGCATCAAGGGCGTCGTCACCCATCGCGGCACTATTATGGCCGACCACGTGATCGTCTGCGCCGGCCTCTGGGGCCGCCTGATCGCCGAGATGGTCGGCGAAGACCTGCCGGTCATGCCGGTCGACCACCCGCTCACCTTCTTCGGTCCCTATAATGAGTTCGAAGGCACCGGCAAGGAAATCGGCTTCCCGCTGCTGCGCGACCAGGGCAACTCCGCCTATATGCGCGATACCGGCGATCCGGCGACGACCGAAGGCGGCCAGATCGAGTGGGGCTATTACGAAGCCGCCAATCCGCGCATGTGCCATCCGCGCGAGCTTCTCGAAAAACACGAGGCGCGCCTTTCGCCTTCACAGCGCGACCTCGAGATGGAACAGATCATCGAGCCCCTCGAGCGCGCTATGGAACTGACGCCGATCCTCGGCGAACTCGGCTACAACGAAGGCCACTCCTTCAACGGCCTGCTGCAGGTTTCCGCCGGCGGCGGCGCGTCCTGCGGCGAGAGCCAGAAGGTCAGGGGTCTCTGGTATTGCGTTGCCATCTGGGTCAAGGACGGCCCGGGCTACGGCAAGCTGATCGCCGACTGGATGACCGACGGCCGTACCGAAATCGATCACAACAGCATCGACTACGCCCGCTTCTATCCGCATCAGCTGACGGAAGAATTCATCGAAGGCCGCTGCTACGAAGCCGCTCAGAAGATCTATTTCCCGGCCGTTCACACCCGCGAACCCTATCTATCCGGCCGCAACGCCAAGCGCTCGCCGTTCTACGAGCGCGAAAAGGAGCTGGGTGGCTACTTCATGGAGCTGGGCGGCTGGGAGCGTGCGCACGGCTATGCCGCCAACGAGCACCTGCTGGAGAAATACGCCGATCGCGTGCCGGTTCGCGAGAACGAATGGGACAACCGCCATTTCTGGCGCGTGTCGAATGCCGAGCATCTGGCGATGAGCGAGGATTGCGGCATCGTCAATCTCAGCCACTTCCACATGGTCGATATCGAGGGGCCCGACCATGTCGAGCTGATGGAATGGCTGTGCGCCGCCAAGGTCGGCGGCGATGCCAACATCGGCAAGGGCGTCTATACCCACTTCCTCGACGACGAAGGCATGGTCCGCGCCGACTTCACCGTCTTCCGCATGGCCGACCGCTGCCGTCTCGTCAACGGCGCCGATGCCGGCCCGCGCGACCTGCACTATATGAAGCGCGTCGCCGAAGACCGCGGCCTCGACGTCACCATCACCGACGTCTCGGAAAAATTCGTGACGGTCGGCATCTGGGGTCCGAACGCCCGCGAGACGCTGAAGAAGGTCGTGGCCGATCCGGCCGGGCTCGATCAGGAAAACTTCGCTTTCGCAGCGATCAAGCCGATCGAAATCGCCGGTAAAACTGTCACCGCCTTCCGCATCTCCTATGTCGGCGAGCAGGGCTGGGAATTGCATATGAAGTACGAAGACGGCCTCGCCGTCTGGGATGCGCTGCGCTCGACCGGCGTAATGGCCTTCGGTGTGGAAACCTATGCAAACTCGCGCCGCATGGAAAAGAGCCTGCGCCTGCAGAACGCCGACCTGCTGACCCAGTACAACCTGATCGAAGCCGATCTCGCCCGTCCGAAGGTCAAGGAGGCCGATTTCCGCGGCAAGGCGAAGCATCTCGAATACAAGGCGCGCGAGCACCAGCCGGCCATGCTCTGCACGCTTGTGATGACCGAGAATACCGACAAGTCGGGCGTCAAGCGTTATCCGCTCGGCAACCTGCCGGTCGTCGACCCCGCCACCGGCGAGGTCCTGGTCGACGAGCTCGGCCGCCGCTCCTACACGACCTCGATCGCCTACGGCCCGACGGTCGGCAAGAACATCGCTCTGGCCTATTTGCCCTGGTCGCATTGCCAGGTCGGACGCAAGCTGAATGTCGAATACTTTGCCGAGACCTATCCGGTGGAAGTCGTCGGCGTCGGCTACAAGCCGATTTACGACCCGGAAAATCTGAAGCCGCGCACTTAAGCGCTCAAGCACTTGTGGCGCCCCATGCGGGCGCCACAGTCGTTCTAAGCCCATGTTCTAGTCGCCGTCGCCATTGCCGTTTTCGAGGCCATCGCCCGGGGCTCTGCTCGGGACGAAGCGTTTCGAGATCAGCCAGCAGCCGAGCGCCCAGAGCGCCCCGGCGCACCATCCGGCGAAGACATCCGTCGGGTAGTGGACGCCGAGATAGATCCGGCTCAGACCGATGATGACGGCCAGGAAGACGCCGGCGGCCATGACGAAGATCCGCGTCGAGGGGTAACGCTGTGTGCGGGCTAAGAGCGCGCCCAGCGTCAGATAGGTCACCGCCGAGACCATGGCGTGCCCGGAGGGAAAGCTGAGATCGCTGACCTCGACCAGATGCGGGACGATATCGGGGCGCGGCCGGGCGACGAGGATCTTCAGCGTCGCGCTCGCCAGCCAGCCTGATAGTACCGAGGAAAAGATGAAGAGCGCGATCGGCCAGCGCCGGTCGAGCAACAGATAGGCAGTGACGAGGACCGTCATCAGCGAGAGAACGGTGACGCCGCCGAGACTGGTGATGTCACGGACGGCATGCGTCAGCCAGCCGGGGCCGATCGGCACGCCAAGCTCGCCCGGCCGTCGCAGCGCCAGCAGGATCGCCTCGTCGAAGCGGAAGGTCTCGCCTTCGAGCACCTCGCTCGTCAGCCGCTGCAACACGAACAGCCCGCCGGCGACGGATGCCAGCATGATCAGCGTCAGCGGCTCATATGCGGTGAACCTCGCCCAAAATCCGCGTCGTTGAACCTCGCTCATGCCTGAGTTCGAACTCCCTTCTAATCATGCCGTTCCCCGCCAAATCGGCAAGGTGGGCCGCAAATTCAAGACCTTGCGACATTTGAGGGTCGTTCATAAGGGCATCCGCTGCCCCTCCCGCCGGCTCGGTAGCAAAAGCTCAACCTTCTTTTGCTATCGCTGGAGCGATTGACCTAGAGAGGTTTCGGCGATGAAAATTCTGACCGCGATGGTTCTGATGGCAGCCGTCCTGCCGCCGGTCTCGGCCTTCGGCGAGACCGAATGGATGGGCGACGCAAGGCAATGGTCGGTCGGCTTTGCCGGCGAGCATCCTGCCTATTGCCGGCTGCTGTGGAACAGCGAGTTGGGCAAGACGATGGAATTCCGTCAGAGCGCCACCGAAACCTTCTGGCTGGTCTCGAAGAACACCTGGGACATTCCGGCCGGCACCACGACCGAGGTGACGCTGACCGATCGGGCGATCACCAAGGTGGTCGCCGCCGAATTCTTCGACAAGAACACGCTTCGTCTCTGGCCCAAAGGCAGCAAGGGCAGCGCCGGCCTGAAGAAGATCATCAAGAATTCCTTTGCTGGAACGCCTGACGTGCAATTGACCTTTGCCGGCGACGAAGGCGACTGGACGCTGCCGCTTTCGCGGGTGGACCAGCTCTATCCCACCTTCGCCCAGTGCCTCAAGCGGCTCGAGGCCAGCGAACCGGCCAAGCAGGATACGGCGACCAGCAAACCTTTCTGACCGCCTGTCCTGCTCAGCTGAACGGTGGCGGCGCCGTCTCGCGGATCAGACTGCGCACGACCTCGATATCGCCGTTCAGCGGCCGCTCGTCGCCATAATGGGAGATGCGCTGGCGCACGGCTTGGTAGACCATATCCGTGCCCGCCGCCCGCGGCGCGGTCGCCGCCAGGAAATCATGCGCCTGGGCCGCGGCCATCAGCTCGATCGCGAGGATATATTCGGCATTGTCGATGACCGCGAGCAGCTTGCCGGCGGCGGCTGTCGGATGGGCGAGGAAATCCTCCTGCAGGCCGGAGGTCAGTCCGCCGTCCAGGGCCGCGGGTGCTGCAAGCCGGCGGTTGTCGTTGCTGAGCGCGGCTGCGGTATATTGGGCGATCATGAAGCCGGAATGGCTGCCGGCATCGCTCGCCAGGAACGGCGGCAGGCCGCTCACCAGCGGATTGACCAACCGGTCCATGCGCCGCTCGCTGATCGCGCCGATCTGCGCCAGCGCAATGGCCAGACTGTCGGCCGCCTGCCCGAGCGCCGGGGCGACGGCATGGGCCTCGGAAGAAACGATGGGCTGCTCCGGCGTGCCCGACACCGCCGGATTGTCCGTGACGGAAGCAAGCTCCTGATCGGCAATGCGGGCGGAATTGTCGAAAACGTCGCGGGCGGCGCCATGGGCATGCGGCACCGAGCGTAGGCTGAGGGCATCCTGGGTGCGCCGGCCGAAGGCGGCGGCGACGAGGCCGCTGCCCTGGAGGCGGGCGCGCAGCGTCGCTCCGACCTTTTCGATCCCGGTGGACGGGCGCAGCTTCAGCACCGCCGCGTCGAAGGCGGCGATCTGGCAGCCTGCCGCTTCCAGCGTCAGCGCCGCGATGGCATCGGCCCAGTCGAGCAGCCGTTCGGCGCGCAAAAGCGCCGTCGCCATCAGCCCCGTTGCGCAGGCCGTGCCGTTGACGAGGCTCAGGCCCTCCTTGGCGCCGAGCACCAGCGGCTCGAGGCCTATCGCCGCCAGCGCCTCGCGGCCGCTCATCTGCCGGCCGCCCAACGTGGCGCTGCCTTCGCCGATCAGGACGAGCGCGGTATGGGCATTGTGGGTGAGATAACCGGCCGAGCCTTTCGACGGCACGTCGGGAATGCAGTCATGCTCCAGCAAGGCTGTGAGATGCTGGACGATCTCGCGCCGCACGCCGGAATGGCCATGGGCAAAATTGGCGATCTGCGCGGC
This sequence comes from Rhizobium sp. BT03, assembly GCF_030053155.1. Lineage (NCBI taxonomy): Bacteria > Pseudomonadati > Pseudomonadota > Alphaproteobacteria > Hyphomicrobiales > Rhizobiaceae > Rhizobium > Rhizobium sp. BT03. Next base: position 397,224 of record NZ_CP125642.1, on the reverse strand, counting down.
GATGATGGCGCGCACTTCGCGCCCGGCCAGCAGCGGCCCGACGCCGCAGGCATGGCTGAGCACGATGCTGCGCGACAGCAGGCTCTGCGAGGCGCGGTCGACCACGGTATCGGCCAGCGCCCCGACGCCTGTGTTGACGCCATAGGCGCGCACGCCGGTCTCGACGATGCTGGCGACGATGCGGCTTGCCTGCTCGACCCGCGCCCAGGCGGCCGGCGACAGCGCAAGCGCCTCCCCTGCCCCGACGCGCGCGACGTCGCGCCAGGTCAGCACCCTATCGATGGTGATGGTCATTGCCCTGTTCCGAAATGGCCGATGAACTGGCGGAAGGCCGGCGACGCGCCGCCGCCGAACATCTCGTCCGGCTTGCCGCTGCTTTCGATCAGCCCCTCGCGCATGAAGACGACGCGGTTGGAGACGTTGCGGGCAAAGCTCATCTCATGGGTGACGACGAGCATGGTCATGCCTTCCTCGGCAAGCGCGCGCATGACGCGCAGCACCTCGCCTACGAGTTCCGGATCGAGCGCCGAGGTCGGCTCGTCGAAGAGCATCACCTTCGGCTTCATCGCCAAAGCGCGGGCGATTGCGGCACGCTGCTGCTGGCCGCCGGAAAGATGGGCGGGATAGGCATGGCGTTTGTCTGCGATGCCGACCTTTTCGAGCAGCGCCTCGGCCTCGGCGATGCAGTCGGCGCGCGGCCGCTTCAGCACATGGATCGGCCCTTCGATGACGTTCTGCAGGATCGTCATGTGGGACCAGAGATTGAAGGACTGGAACACCATGCCGAGTTCGGAGCGGATATGATCCACCTGCTTCTGGCTGGCCGGTTTGCTCCGCCCGTTCTTGTGCACCATCTCGATGTGCTCGCCATCGACCCAGATCTCGCCGTCGCTGGCGGTTTCGAGCATGTTGATGCAGCGCAGAAAGGTCGATTTGCCGGAGCCGGAGGCGCCGAGCAGCGAAATGACATCGCCGTCCTCGGCATCGAGGGAAATGCCGCGCAGCACCTCATGCGTGCCGAAGCTCTTGCGGATATTGCGGACCGAAAGTCGGGTAACGCCTGGCATGGTTGCTCCAATCGGTTCAGGTTCGACCTAGAGCATGATGCCGAAAAGTGTGAGCGGTTTTCGGACGACATCATGCTCTAACTCTTTAATGTAGAACAGGATTCAGATTTTAGGCCGACCCGGCCTAAAATCATCCTGTTCTAGGCCTTCAGCGGCTGCGGGGCCGCGCGGCGGTGTCGGGACAGCGAATATTCGAGCAGGGCCATGCCCTGCAGGATGATGAAGTTCAGCACGAGATAGATGATCGCCGCGCAGAGGAAGACCTCCATCGTGCGGTAGGTCTGCGAGATCAGCCGCTGGGCGACACCGGTGACCTCCCAGACGGTGACGAGGCTTGCGAGCGCCGTCGACTTCATCATCAGCACGATCTCGGTGGAATAGGCCGGCAGTGCATGACGGAAGGCGATCGGCGCCAGGATGCGGCGCACCATCAGGAAGCCGGACATGCCGATCGAGCGCGCCGCCTCGATCTCCTTCGGCGAAACGGCGCGGATGCCGCCGCGGAAGATCTCCGCCGTGTAGCCGGCGGTGCAGAGCGCCAGCGACAGCACGGCGCAGACCATCGGCTCGCGCAGGAACGGCCAGAGGAAGGAATAGCGGATGACGCCGAACTGGCCGAGGCCGTAGAACACCAGGAACATCTGGATCAGGAGCGGCGAGCCGCGAAAGACGAAGATATAGCCCTTGGCGAAACCCGACAGATAGCGGTTGCCGCTGACCCGCATCGTGACGATGACCAGCGCCAGTAGGCCGCCGAAGAGGATCGACAGCGAAAACAGGATCAGCGTCGTCGGCACCGCCTTCAGCAGCGTCACCATGGTCGAAGCGAGAAAAGTGAAATCCATCGTCGCCTCCTTACGCTTGGCCCATGGCGGAGGCCGGCATGCTGCGATTGGCGCGGCGTTCGGCGCCGTTGAAGATGCGGTCGGAAAGGCTGGTCAGGATCAGGTAGAGGCAGCCGCCGGCGATGAAGAACAGGAAATATTGCCGCGTCGAACCCGCCGCGACCTGGCTGGTGCGCATCAGCTCGGCAAGGCCGGTGACCGAAATCAGCGCCGAATCCTTGAGGCTGAGCTGCCAGACATTGCCGAGACCGGGGATGGCCAGCCGCAGCACCTGCGGCATGATGATGCGGCGGAAGCGCATGGCGCGATGCATGCCGATCGCCGAGGCCGCTTCGAGCTCGCCCTTGGAGATGGCGAGGAAGGCGCCGCGGAACACCTCCGCCTGATAGGAGCCGGAGATGATGCCGACGGCAAGCGCGCCGGCAGCAAAGGAAGGCAGGCCGAGAAAACCCTCATAGCCCATCGCCTTGCCGATCGAGGTGACGGCCGAGGAGCCGCCGAAATAGATGAGATAGATGATCAGCAGTTCCGGCACGCCGCGAAAGACGGTCGTATAGACATTGCCGAGGGCGACGAGGATAGGATTGCCGGAGAGCTTCGCAGCCGCGACGAGCGCACCCAGCACCGCGCCGATCGCCAGTGCCGTCGCGGTGACGGCCAGCGTCATCAAGGCGGCGATAATGAGCAGCGCGCCCCATCCCGTCGAGCCGAAGCCAAGCAGTTCCAAGCTTGCCATATCGTCCGTTCCCCGTCCGTGGCAGTGTTTTCTGGATTGAAAATAACACGCGGTCTCCGGCGATAAAGCCGGAGACCGGCGCCTGCGGCCAAACGGCCGAAGCGCTTACTGCTGCGGGCTGACGTCGACCTTGAACCACTTCATCGAAAGGTTCTTGACCGTGCCGTCGGCAAGCGCCGACTTGATCGCCACGTTGAACTTGTCGCGCAGATCGGTATCGGCCTTGCGGATGCCGAGACCTTCGCCCTCGCCCCAGATGGAGCCGACGATCTCAGGACCGGTGAAATCGAGCGTGTCGTTGGCGCTCTTGAAGGCATTGGCGAAATAGACGGCGTCGTCGAAACCGAGGTCGATACGGCCGTTCTGCAGGTCGAGGTCGCGGTCGGCGCCGGTCTTGTATTCGCGGATCTCGGCAATATCGCCGAAATTGTCATAGACGAACTTGGCGTAGACGGTCGCCGCCTGGATGCCGATCGTCTTGCCCTTGAAGGCCTCCTTCAGCGCATCGATCTCCTTCACGCCGGTCTGGCCGGGCGTCATCTTGATCGTGGCGCCGGTGCCGGCAGCTTTCGCCAGCGGGCTATCCTTGGCGGTGGCGAAGGCGGCGGGGGTGGCGGCATAGGGAACGGTGAAGTCGATGACCTGCTTGCGCTCCTCGGTGATCGACAGCGCATCCATGATGACGTCGAACTTGCCGGCATTGAGCGCCGGGATCATGCCGTCCCAATCGGAAGCAACCAGCGTGCATTCGATCTTGGCGCGCTCGCACAGCACCTTGGCAAGCTCCGGCTCGAAGCCGCCGAGCGTGCCGTCGGCATTGGTGAGGTTCCACGGCGCATAGGCGCCTTCAAGCGTAATGGTCGCCTTCGTCCAGTCCTTGGCAAAGGCGGGAGCGGCAAAGGCGGAAAGGGCGGCGACGCCGCAAAACAGGATGGCGCTAAATTTCATTGATGAATTCTCCTCTGGAGTTGAAACAGACCTTGCGGCACCGCCGATCTCCGCCGGCTTGCCCTTTCCGTCCTATTTTTGTCTCAAGGACCGATTGGGAGGTTGTATATGGTACCATATGAGATATTTTGTGATATGCAAGAGGAAAGTCGATTATGTAGAAAATTGCATCCGTGCAAAAGGAATAGGCAATGAAGCGTTCCGGCGAGATGAAGCGCGACTTGGCGGGAAATGACAGCACGCCGCTTTACGCCGGCGTCAAACAGGTGATCCTCGACCGCATCCACAGCGGCGAATGGCCGCCGAAATACCGCGTGCCGTCGGAAAACGAGCTGGTCGTCGAACTCGGCGTCAGCAAGATGACCGCCAACCGGGCGCTGCGCGAACTTGCCAATGAAGGCGAACTCGTCCGCATCCAGGGCGTCGGCTCCTTCGTCGCCGAGCGCAAGGGTTATTCGGCGCTGTTCGAGGTGCGCAACATCGCTGAGGAAATCGCCGAACGCGGCCATGTCCATGAAGCCTCGGTCGTCGTTCTGGCCCGGGAAACCGCCTCTCCAGAGATCGCCGACGCCTTGGAGCTGGCAATCGGCGCCGCTGTTTTCCACTCGCTGATCGTCCACAGCGAAAACGGCGTTCCGGTGCAGATCGAGGACCGCTTCGTCAATCCGGACGCCGCTCCCGAATATCTCGAGCAGGATTTCACGACCCTGACACCGAACGCCTATCTGACGGCCGCCGCCCCGCTCAGCGGCTCCGAGCACGTCGTCGAGGCGGCGATGCCGCAGGCCTGGGAATGCAAGCTGCTGACCATCCTCAAGAGCGAGCCGTGCCTGACGATCCGCCGGCGCACATGGTCGGCGAAACAGGTGGTTTCGACCGCCCGCCTCGTCTATCCCGGCTATCGCTACCGGCTCGAGGCACGCAGCGGCAAGATGTTCGAAGACTAAAACACCCGCGACGTTGTATATGGAACCTATGATTATTGCGACGCCGGTGTGAACCGCGCCACCAACGCGTGACGATCGCCGGGATAGGTGAAGCGCACATGGGTCACCGGGCCGGCGCCGCTCCAGGTGCGGCGCTCGACCACCAGGCAGGCGGTGTTGCGGGCGATGTCGAGGGCCGCCGCCACCTCGGCGCTGGCAGAGACGGCGTGGATCCGGTGTTCGGCGGTGCTCCACGGCACCTGGTTGAGCAGCCATGGCCCCGGCGCCACCGTCAGGAAGTCGGCATCGGCCGCCTCCGGCACGGTCGCAAGGCTGATCAGCCGCTCCTCCAAACAGAAAGGCCGCGCGCCGGCATTGTGGATGCAGACCACCTCGACGACCGAGGACGCCAGAGGCAGCTCCAGCCGGCGACTGTCTTCCGCCTTGGCCTTGCGGCTCGTCTTCTTCGACACCGCGTAGGAATAGGGCAGGTTCAGCGACTGCACCTCGGCCTTGATGTCGTGGATTTCGAGAACCGCCGATTGCGCCTGCGGCTGGGTGACGAAGCTGCCGGATTTCTTGCGACGCTCGATGAGGCCAGCCTTGGCGAGCTGGGTCAGCACCTTGTTCACCGTCATCCGCGAGACGTCATACTGCGTGGCGAGATCGACCTCGAAGGGAATGCGATGCCCCGGCGGCCATTCGCCCGAGACGATACGGCCCTCGATGTCGCCCAGGATGCGCTGATGCAAGGTAGGATCCCTGCTTTGATTCATCGCCACGTTCCGATTGGTTTTCCGATCTAGCGCAATTCCAGCAGATATGTGAAGCCGTTCTGCGTCCGGAATTGCGTGAAAACAACGGGATAGAGCATTTTCGCGAAACGAGGAAACATGGAAATGCTCCAGGGCCGCTACCCAGCCGTGAAAAGCTCCTTTTCAGGCGGCCAGCAACTCGCCCATCGCAGCAAGGAAGCGACGGTCGATGGCGTCACGCTTGAGATGGCGACCGCCCTCCACCTGCTTGCGGCCGCGCGCCCAGACGCAATCGACGGAGATGCCGCCGGCAAACAGCCAGTGATCGAGGATCTGGTCGCCGGAGAGATAGGGAACGGCCGTGGCATCGAGCGAAACGAGATCGGCGTGATGGCCTGCGGCGATACCTGCCGGGGCTTTCAGTGCCGCACCGCCGCCGGCAAGCGCTTGGTTGAACAGCGAAAGCGCCGTCGAACCGCCGGGGGCGGCCACGACATTGCGGGCGCGCAGCGCCAGGCGCTGCGAATATTCGAGCTGGCGCAGCTCCTCCGGCACGGAGATCAGCACGTTGGAGTCCGAGCCGATGCCGTAACGCCCGCCCTCTTCGAGGAAGAGCGGCACGGCGAAAGCGCCGTCGCCGAGATTGGCCTCGGTGATCGGGCAGAGGCCGGCAATCGCCCCGCTCTTCGCCATCCGCCGCGTCTCGTCGTCGGTCATGTGCGTTGCATGGATCAGGCACCAGCGCTCATCCACTGGCATATGATCGAGTAGCCACTGCACCGGCCGGGCACCCGACCAGGCGACGCAGTCCTCGACCTCCTTCACCTGCTCGGCGACATGAATATGGATCGGGCCGTCGCCCGCCATCGGCACGAGCTTCGCCAGTTCCTCCGGGGTTGCGGCGCGCAGGCTGTGCGGCGCAAGCCCGAGTTCGGCGCCGCCGAGCCGGCCGGTCACTCCGCGGCATCCCTCCATCAGCCTCTCGAAGCTTTCGAGCGAATTGATGAAGCGCCGCTGGCCGTCGATCGGCTGAGCGCCGCCGAAGCCGGAATGGGCATAGAAGACCGGTAGAAGCGTCAGGCCGATGCCGGTCTCTTCACTTGCAGCGCCGATGCGTTCGGCAAGCTCGGCGATATTGGCATAAGCGCCGCCATCCCTGTCATGATGGAGATAGTGGAACTCGCCGACCCGGGAAAAGCCGGCCTCCAGCATTTCCGCATAGAGCTTGGCCGCGACCGCCTCGACATGTCCAGGCGTCATCGCCAAAGCGAATTTGTACATGACCGTGCGCCAGCTCCAGAAGCTGTCGTTTGCCGGACCGCGTACCTCGGCAAGACCGGCCATCGCCCGCTGGAAGGCATGGCTGTGCAGGTTGCCCATGGCCGGAACGATCAGGGCATGGCGCTCATCGCCGGGCGCGGCGGACACACCGGCCTCGACCCGGGCGATGCGCCCGGCTTCCAGCGTCAGCCGCACATCCTTCTGCCAGCCTTGCGGCGTCAGAGCTGTACCTGCGTGAAGTATGGTCATGGCCTTTTCTCCCCTTCTGCCGCGCCGCCGATCTTTCTTTTCCAGAAGAGCGCGCAAAATTTCTCTTGTCACCTGCTTATTATGTATATACATGTTTCGGCATAAGGAAAGGCGCAAAGCTGATGACCGGGAACAATTTTTCTGAAGGTAACCCATCCGCCGAGGTCAGGCCGGCGCTCTGGCGCAATGCGCGCCTGGCGACGCTCGCGCCTGAGAAGGAAGGGCTCGGCATCGTCGAGAAGGGCGCCGTGCTGATCGAAAATGGCCGCATCGCCTTTTCAGGCGCCGAAAGCGAGCTGCCGGCTTCCGCCATCGAACATTCCGATATCATCGACCTCGAAGGCCGCTGGGTGACGCCCGGCCTCGTCGACTGCCACACCCATATCGTTCACGGCGGCAATCGCGCCCGCGAATTCGAGATGCGCCTCGAAGGCGCGACCTATGAAGAGATTGCGCGGGCCGGGGGCGGCATCGTCTCCTCCGTTCAGGCGACCAATGCGCTGTCGGTCGAGGAACTCGTCGCCTCAGCGCTGCCGCGGCTCGATACGCTGCTTGCTGAAGGCGTAACGACGATCGAGATCAAATCAGGCTATGGTCTCAACCGCAGCGGTGAAGTGAAGATGCTGCAGAGCGCCCGCCTGCTCGGCCATGTCAGGCCGGTGCGTGTCGCCACCAGCTATCTCGGCGCCCATGCGACGCCTGTCGACTATAAGGGCCGCAACGGCGATTATCTCGACGATGTCGTGCTGCCCGGCCTCGACGACATGTATAATCTCGGCCTTGCCGATGCCGTCGACGGCTTCTGCGAAGGCATCGCCTTTTCGACTGGCGAGATCGCCCGCGTCTTCGACAAGGCCAAAGCGCTCGGCCTGCCGGTCAAGCTGCATGCCGAACAGCTCTCCAATCTCGGCGGCGCCAAGCTGGCGGCCGCCTATGGCGCGCTTTCCTGTGACCATCTCGAATATCTCGATGAGGAAGGTATCGCCGCGATGGCTGCCGCCGGCACTGTCGCCGTGCTGCTGCCCGGCGCCTTCTACGCCATCCATGAGAAGCAGAAGCCGCCGGTGGAAGCGCTGCGCCAAGCGGGCGTGCCGATCGCGATCGCTACCGATTGCAATCCCGGCACCTCGCCGCTCACCTCGATGCTGCTCACCATGAACATGTCGGCGACGCTGTTCGGCCTGACCGTCGAGGAATGCATCGCCGGCGCCACCCGCGAAGGTGCCCGCGCGCTCGGCCTCATCGGCGAGACCGGAACGCTCGAAGCCGGCAAATCCGCCGATCTCGCCGTCTGGGATGTCGAGAGCCTCGCCGAGCTCGTCTACCGCATCGGCTTCAACCCACTTCATACACGCGTCTTCAAGGGCGAAAGGAACGGCCGATGACCATTACGCTCCACCCGGGCTCCGTCTCGCTCAAGGATCTGGAGATCATTTACTGGACGGGTGAGCCGGCCAGGCTCGATCATTCCTTCGATGTGGGCATCGCCAAGGCTGCCGCCCGCATCGCCGAGATCGCCGCCGGCAATGCGCCGGTCTATGGCATCAACACCGGCTTCGGGAAACTCGCCTCGATCAAGATCGACAGCGCCGACGTCGCCACGCTGCAGCGCAATCTCATCCTCTCGCATTGCTGCGGCGTCGGCGCGCCACTGCCGGAAAATATCGTGCGGCTGATCATGGCGCTGAAGCTGGTCTCGCTCGGCCGCGGCGCCTCCGGCGTGCGGCTGGAGCTGGTGCGGCTGATCGAAGGCATGCTCGAAAGGGGCGTCATCCCGCTGATCCCGGAAAAGGGCTCGGTCGGCGCCTCTGGCGATCTTGCGCCGCTCGCCCATATGGCCGCGGTGATGATGGGCGAGGCCGAAGCCTTCTTCGCCGGCGAACGTCTGTCGGGCGCCGAGGCCCTTGCGAGGGCCGGGCTGAAGCCAGTCGTTCTCGCCGCCAAGGAGGGCTTGGCGCTGATCAACGGCACGCAGACTTCGACGGCGCTGGCGCTCGCCGGCCTTTTCCGTACGCATCGCGCCGCGCAGTCGGCGCTCATCACCGGCGCCATGTCGACCGATGCGGCGATGGGCTCTTCGGCGCCCTTCCATGCCGATATCCATACGCTGCGCGGCCATAAGGGCCAGATCGATACCGCAGCCGCGCTTCGCGGCCTGCTCGAAAACTCCGTCATTCGCCAGAGCCATATCGAGGGCGACGAGCGCGTGCAGGATCCCTATTGCATCCGCTGCCAGCCGCAGGTCGACGGCGCCTGCCTCGATCTCTTGCGCTCGGTCGCCCGCACGCTGGAGATCGAAGCCAACGCGGTCACCGATAATCCGCTGGTGCTGTCGGACAATTCCGTCGTCTCAGGCGGCAATTTCCACGCCGAACCGGTCGCCTTTGCCGCCGACCAGATCGCGCTCGCCGTCTGCGAAATCGGCGCCATCTCGCAACGCCGCATCGCGCTGCTAGTCGATCCCACCCTCTCCTACGGCCTGCCGGCCTTCCTCGCCAAGAAGCCGGGCCTGAATTCCGGCCTGATGATCGCCGAGGTCACCTCGGCAGCGCTGATGTCCGAGAACAAGCAGATGTCGCACCCGGCCTCGGTCGATTCGACGCCGACTTCGGCCAATCAGGAAGACCATGTCTCGATGGCCTGCCACGGCGCCCGCCGCCTGCTCGGCATGACCGAGAACCTGTTCGCCATCATCGGCATCGAGGCGCTGACCGCTGCCCAGGGCGTCGAACTGCGTGCGCCGCTGTCAACGAGCCCAGAGCTTTTGAAGGCGATCGCCGCAATCCGCAGCCAGGTGCCGAGCCTCGACGTCGACCGCTACATGGCGGGCGATCTCGCCGCCGCCGCTGAACTGGTGGCGACGGGCGCGCTGAATGCCGCCGTTTCGAATGGCATCTTGCCGGTTTTGGAGGGTTGATCTTGATGTATGTGCACTTGGTACCCCCCTCTGCCCTGCCGGGCATCTCCCCCACAGGTGGGGAGATCGGCTGGGCAGACCCGCTCGCTCCAACATCGATTGTTTGGGGAAGTCTCATCTACTTGCCGATCTCCCCCCTTGTGGGGGTCCGAAGGACGGGTCGAGACCCGCGGCTCGACCCCGGGTCCGGCAGGACAGAGGGGCGTGATGCCCCAGACGCCGGAGCGCTCTGCCCATGAGCACCCCCGTCTTCGAAATCCATCGGGGCACCTCCCCCGTCATCCTCGCCTTCCCTCATACCGGCACCGACGTCCCGCCGGCGATCTACGACCGTCTCAACGACAATGGCCGGATCCTCGCCGATACCGACTGGCACATCCACCGGCTCTATGACGGCCTGCTGTCCGACGCCTCGACGGTGCGCGCCACCTTCCACCGCTACGTGATCGACGCCAACCGCGATCCGGCCGGCGTCAGCCTCTATCCCGGCCAGAACACCACCGGCCTCGTTCCGGAAACGGATTTCGACGGCAAGCCGATCTGGAAGGATGGGCAGGCGCCCGACGAGGCCGATATCGCGGCACGGCTCAGAGATTTTCATGCGCCTTATCACGCCGCTCTTGCCGCCGAGATCGAGCGCATCAGAGCAATGCATGGCGTAGCGATCCTCTATGATTGCCACTCGATCCGCTCCCATATCCCCTTCCTCTTCGAAGGCAAGCTGCCGGATTTCAACATCGGCACCGATATGGGCAAGACCTGCGACGGCGCCATCGAGCAGGCGGCGCTCACCGTCGTCGAAGCCGCCGATGGCCATGACAGCGTGCTCAACGGCCGCTTCAAAGGCGGCTGGACGACCCGCCACTACGGCCGGCCCGAGACCGGCGTGCACGCCATCCAGATGGAGCTCGCGCAATCGACGCATCTGCAGACCGAGACGCCGCCGTTTGCCTATGACACCGCTAGGGCGGACCGGCTTGGCATCCATCTCAAAGACATTCTGGTGCGCATCGAACAGATCGCACCGGGCCTGAAACGCTGAAGATTGAAACCTGAGAACAGGGGAACCGCCATGAGCAATCCACGCCACAATATCCGCGAAATCCGCGCACCCCGCGGCAACGAGCTCAATGCCAAGAGCTGGATGACCGAAGCGCCGCTACGCATGCTGATGAACAATCTCGATCCCGATGTCGCGGAAAATCCGAACGAGCTCGTCGTTTATGGCGGCATCGGCCGCGCCGCTCGCACCTGGGAGGATTTCGATCGCATCGTCGCGACGCTGAAGACGTTGACCGAAGAAGAAACCCTGCTCGTGCAATCCGGCAAGCCGGTCGGCGTCTTCCGCACCCACAAGGATGCGCCGCGGGTGCTGATCGCCAACTCTAACCTCGTGCCGCATTGGGCGACCTGGGATCATTTCAACGAGCTGGATAAGAAGGGCCTTGCCATGTACGGCCAGATGACGGCCGGCTCGTGGATCTATATCGGCACCCAGGGCATCGTGCAGGGCACCTACGAGACCTTCGTCGAGGCCGGCCGCCAGCATTATGGCGGCAATCTCAAGGGCAAATGGATCCTGACCGGCGGCCTCGGCGGCATGGGCGGCGCCCAGCCGCTCGCTGCCGTCATGGCCGGCGCCTGCTGCCTGGCCGTCGAATGCAATCCCGACTCGATCGATTTCCGCCTGCGCACCCGCTATCTCGACGCCAAGGCCGAGACGCTCGACGAAGCGCTCGAAATGATCGACCGCTGGACCAAGGCGGGCGAGGCAAAATCCGTCGGGCTGCTCGGCAATGCCGCCGAAATCCTGCCGGAAATGGTCCGCCGCGGCATCCGCCCCGACATGGTCACCGACCAGACGTCGGCGCACGACCCGATCAACGGCTACCTGCCGAAGGGCTGGACGATGGCCGAATGGAAGGCCAAGCGCGAGAGCGATCCGAAGGCGGTCGAAAAAGCCGCACGCGCCTCGATGCGCGAGCATGTCGAAGCGATGATCGCCTTCTGGAACGCCGGTATCCCGACCCTCGACTACGGCAACAACATCCGCCAGGTCGCCAAGGAAGAAGGCTTGGAAAACGCCTTCGCCTTCCCCGGCTTCGTGCCGGCCTATATAAGACCGCTGTTCTGCCGCGGCATCGGCCCCTTCCGCTGGGCCGCCCTGTCAGGCGACCCGGAGGATATCTACAAGACCGATGCCAAGGTGAGGGAGCTGACCCCCGGCAATACCCACCTGCACAACTGGCTCGACATGGCCAGAGAGCGTATCGCCTTCCAGGGCCTGCCGGCGCGCATCTGCTGGGTCGGTCTCGGCGACCGTCACCGCCTGGCTCTGGCCTTCAATGAAATGGTCAAGAACGGCGAGCTTTCAGCTCCGATCGTCATCGGCCGCGATCACCTCGACTCCGGCTCCGTCGCTTCGCCGAACCGCGAAACCGAGGCGATGAAGGACGGCTCGGACGCCGTCTCCGACTGGCCGTTGCTCAACGCTTTGCTCAACACCGCCTCGGGCGCCACCTGGGTGTCGCTGCATCACGGCGGCGGCGTCGGCATGGGCTTCTCCCAGCATTCGGGCGTCGTCATCTGCGCCGATGGCACCGACGATGCGGCCAAGCGTCTCGAGCGGGTGCTCTGGAACGACCCGGCGACCGGCGTCATGCGCCACGCCGATGCCGGCTACGACATCGCCCTCGATTGCGCCCGGGACAAGGGCTTGCGCCTGCCCGGCATTCTCGGGAACTGAACCCGTGAAGATCCTGCGGGCGGCCGATCACAAGCGCATGCCGTGGAAAAACGGCGGCGGCGAAACGGTGGAGATCGCCGTTTCGCCCGAAGATGCCGGCCTTGCCGGCTTCGACTGGCGCGTCAGCATGGCGACCGTCGCAACGGATGGGCCGTTCTCGATCTTTCCCGGCATCGACCGCACGCTGGCGATCCTGAACGGTAATGGGATGACGCTCGACATCGAAGGCAAGGCGCCGGCGCTGCTGACGACGGCGAGCGATCCCCTCGCCTTTCCGGCGGATATCCCGGTCGCCGCCAGGCTCCAGGACGGCGCGATCACCGATCTCAACGTCATGACCCGCCGCGCGGGCCTTGTTCACACGCTGGTGCGGATCGAAATCGATGGCGGCAAGACCCTGCCGCTGACGGCGTCGTCATGCCTGTTGCTCTGCCACCGCGGCGCGCTGTCGTTCCGGCAGGGCGATGAAACCGGCTCGCTTGCATCAGGCGATGCGCTGCTGATGACGGATGCAGTGGGAATCGAACTCAAAATCGATGGCGAGGCAACCTGTTATCTTGCTTCGATCGACGCCGGCTGATCTTGGCGCAACGGCTTGAAAAAATTCGATAATCGAAAAACGGCCAGGGCATTTGCGCGAACCGTTGCTTTTTCGGGCCATGGACGTCATTCCTGCTTTCGGTCTAAACTTCGCCTTTCTGATGCAGAAGAAGACCTAGACTGCCCGACGTGCGGGGTAGCAATGGAGCGGGCGTGACGGATCCCTACGATATTCTCGGCGTTGAACGCGATGCGAATGAGGCGCAGCTGAAGGCCGCCTATCGCAAGCATGCAAAAGTCGCCCACCCGGATTCGGGCGGAGATTCGCAAGCCTTCGACAATCTGCAGAAAGCCTACGCGCTGCTTCTCGATCCCGTCCGCCGCAAGGTTTATGACGATACCGGCTATGACGTCGAACTCGCCGACGCCGCCGAGTTGCAGGCGCTCGTCATGATCGAGAAGCTCGTCACCGACGCAGTGCTCGACGAGCGCGTGCCCGGAAGTTTCGATCCCGTCGCCGTCATGCAGGAAAGCCTTTCCGAGGAACTGCGCAAGGCCCGCTTCAGCAAGAGCGAACTGGAACGCCACGCCTCGCGCATCGGCCTGCATCTGGAACGGCTCGAAAAACAGTCCGGCCGCGATGTGCTCGCGCACATGTTCCGCGCCCGCATCGAAGCGATCGGCAAGGCGGTCGCGGAAACCGAGGCGAAGATCAAGGCAGCGGAACGCGCCGCCGACATGCTCGCCGGCTATGTCTACGACGTCGATCCATCACCGCTGCCGGAGGCTTCTGTCGCCAATCTCGAATGGATCGAAACGTCGAGAAACCGCTCCACCGGCTGACGGCCTACGGCCTCAATAAGACAGCTTCGGATACCAGTCCGGCGCCCGGCCTTCCGGCGTTGAATCCAGCACGGTCCAGAGCGGCATCAGATCGGGTGCGCCGCGCGGATCCTCGCCGGGATCGGCCGTTACCCCGCCCATCTCTCCGCTCCAGAAATGGCGGATGGTGCCGTCGCGCCGCGTGAAGACGTTGAAAGCCGCGTCATCGCTGCCATCTTTGCCGATGGCGTGATAGTCGCGGCTGTATTCATCCGTCGTGTCGGAATAAAGCGGCAGGTGATTCCAGCCGCGTTCCTTCTTGAAGGCGAGCAGCCGTTCGAGCGGCGAGCGGGCGACGACGGCAAGCCCGACGCGCTGCAGCATATCCGGCACCTCGCCGTCCCAGGCCGACAGCAGTGAGGTGCACATCGGGCATGGGCGCTCTCGTTGTGGGCCGAACATATAGCTGTAGACGACCAGCGTTTCCTTGTCGGCGAAGAGCTCACTGAAAGCTATCGGCCCGTCAACGCCTTCGAAGCGGTAGTCTTTCGTCACCGCGCCGCCCGGCGGCAGCGCCCGGCGCTGTACCGCCACGCGTTCGATGTGGCGGCGCAATTCGATCTCTTCGGCAAGCAGCGCATCGCGGGCGCTGCGATACGCCTCGCTCTCATTGGGGAAGCGGACGCCGTTCTTTGCCGCAAGCATAGCGGCGGGGACGAGATGCTGATGATCCATGACATTTCCTCCTTCTGTTGCCGCACGATTGCAGCACATCGTTAGGATGACGATCGGCGGATGCGAAAATCGACAGCGCCGGCGAAAAACCGCGGCGGGAAAAAATCCCACTTCGGAATCCCGAAGGACTGCCGCTTCGGGATTCCGAAATCCGCCGGCCTTTTCGCAATGTCATCGCGGAAAAACAGACAATGATTTCAATGCCCCAACCAATTTCGGGATTCCGAAGTGCTATATAGAGTATGGTGGGAGTTCGTCACGATCACCCGGATCGGAACAAACGTCTCGGCGAATGCAATGTCTGAAAAGCAAAAAGGGCGCTCGACCCTTGCGGGGAGCGCCCTTATCCTGTCGGACAGCAAAGAGTTCGACGACGTCGATACCCCATGCATCCATTTTTCAGGCAGGACCGCTATATGTCCCCTCTCCGCCGCGGTTTCAAGGGCCGATAGGCATCATAATTTTGCGATCCCTAAAAAGCGACGCCGGTTACGGGATTGACGACCGGCCGTTCGCTTTTGTCGCCCGCCCCAGCCGGCTGCACCGTTGGTGGCGCCAGCGATTCTGCATCGGCAGGCTCCGGCTTGTCGGGGACTGCGCCGACATCCTTGGGGCGCCGCTGCTCGGGCTTTACGTTTTCGTCATTCGTCGACATTGTCTGTCTCCTTTCAGGCAAGAAGTCACGGCCGTCGAGATGGTTCCGATGACGCTATGGAGGATTGCCGATGCTCGACAGATTTCTGCTCCAGGGGCCGCAGGATGCACGCTTCACCATCCTGCTGGCCCATGGCGCCGGCGCGCCGATGGATTCCGCGTCGATGACAGCAGCGGCGGAAGCGCTTGCCGGCGCCGGCTTCAGGGTCATCAGGTTTGAATTCGCCTATATGGCCGCCCGCCGCAGCGGAATCCGCAAGCCGCCGCCTCGGGCCGAAACGCTCAATCCCGAATATGAAGCAGCGATTGCCGAACTCGGCGTCAGCGGCCCGCTGATCATCGGCGGCAAGTCGATGGGCGGCCGGGTCGCCAGCATGATCGCCGACGATCTCCATGGCAGGGGCAAGATCGCCGGCCTGCTCTGCCTCGGCTATCCCTTCCATCCGCCCGGCCAGCCGACGAAACTACGCACGGCCCATCTCAAGGGGCTGACAACGCCCACGCTGATCTGCCAGGGAACGCGCGACGAATTCGGCACGCGCGACGAGGTGCCGGGCTACGTTCTCTCCCACCGGATCGAAATCCTCTGGCTCGAGGACGGAGACCACGACCTCAAGCCGCGCAAGACAATCTCCGGCTTCTCCGCTGCCGATCACCTCGCTGCGATGGCGAAAGCGGCAAAGGCCTGGGCGGAACGCCTCTAGCTTGCAAGCTTCCTGACATCGATGCGCCGGTCGGCGGCGAAAACGGTGATTTCGAAGTGATCGGCCTGCAGCACATCGCGAATGTTGCGCGGCCGATGCGCAGCGATGTTGACCCCGCCTCTCAGGCGGACGCTGTCATAAAGAATGCCGGCGCCGCCGCTCGAACGCACCTCTTCGCCCAGCATCTGCGACGCCGCATAGCTCGCACTGTTATAGACATCGGGCCGCAGCGCCTGCTCGCCGCGAATGTCGAGATAGTCGCCAATCAGAGTGGCCGCATAGCTTCGATAGGTGCGCGCCATCGTCGCCACGCCGCGGGCGACGACCTCGCGCCGGAGATGATGGCCGACCTCGGCGGCGGCGGTCTTCAGATTGTCGGCGGCATACCAGGCGCCGAGATCGGGGCCGTTGAAGCGCATGCCGCCGGGGGCGACATGCAGGAACGCCGCCATGACGATGCTGGCATTCGCACTGCCATAGACCCACTCATCCTCGGGGAGCCGCTGGATGCGGTCGGCGACGAGACGGTCGTTGGTCCAGCCGACGAGTTCCATCACGGCTTCGAGATCGGCCGCCCGGGTCACCGTGTCGAAAAGCCCGATCGGCGGAAATTGCGATGGGATCAGCCGATAGGACGGACGCGGCGCCGCGGCAAAACGCTCACTCACCGGAAGACGACGTCCGCATCTTCATAAGGCGTGAAGGCCTCGTCGAGCCTATTCGGCTGCATGTAGACACCGCCGCGGGCGCCATCGAGGAAGCGGCGCACGGTCATCAGCCCGTCCTGGGTCCCATTCGTCACGATATCGAGCGGCGGATGCCCGCCGAACACCGGCGCCTGATGCGGCACGCGCAGCCAGGCGACGCCGGCGCGTTCGTCGGCAAACAGCACGCCGAGCGCCTGATGAATGCCGAGCACGGCGGAGATCCGGGTCAGCGTATCGACATCGAGCGTGAAGGCCCCGTGCTCGCGCGCCTGCTTGGCCCAGTTGTGATAGGTCGACCGGGAGGGATAGCCGAGCACGAGCAGCCGCTGCTCCTCGCTCAAACCCCAGAGATCGGCGATCGCCAGGAAGGTTCGCAAGGCCGGCGCACTCAGCCTTTTGCGATTTACAGGCGCAAACCGCTCGGTCTCAAGCCGCTGCGGCCCCTGGCTTTCCCGCTGCTCCCTGCGTCGTGCATGCTGCATAACAGCCTCCTGTCCTGAATTAGACATAGTCTAAATCTGGGCAAACTACAACCAGAATTAAAGAGCGGAGGCTCAGGAAATCTCCCCGGCCGCTTCGCGGATCGTCTGCATCAGGATCGATTGCGGCGCCGACGGCACGGCATCGGCGCGCATCGTCAGCCCGACCGGCCCCCTGGTCTCGCCGGTATCGACCGGCAGCAGCGCCAGCCGCCCGTCGGCGACGTCGTCGGCCACCACGCCATTGGAAATGATCCAGATCGCATCGCTCGAGCGCAGGAAGGCGCGGCCGAAGGAATCCGAGACCGTTTCGATCTGGTTCGGCAGGCTGGAGACGCCGTTGGCGATGAGGAAATTTTCGACCACCGGCCGGATGATCGAACCCCGCGTCGGCATCAGCACCGTGTAATCGCCGAAACCTGAGAAGGGCGATTGCCCAGCGTCGAGCAGCGGATGACCGGCGCGCACGGCAAACACGACCTGCTCGGAATAAAGATGCTCGAAGGAAAAGCCTGCCATCTTCTCCGCACCCGCCAGACGTCCGACGACGAGATCGAGATCGCCGACGCGAAGCTGCTCCAGCAGCACGGCATTCTCGCCGGTGACGATCTTCACCCGGCTCCAGGTCCGCTCCTTGAGGAAGAGTTCCATCGCCCGCGGCATGATGCGTGACGACACCGTCGGCAGGGCGCCGATGCGGATCGGCGGCGCATCGGCGAACTGCTCCTGCGAGACGGAATCGAGCCCCTGGCGCAGCGCCGTCAGCGCCGCCCCGGCATGGCGCAGGAAGACCTCGCCGTAGCGGGTGATCTTGATGCCGCGGCCGTCGCGCTCGAAGACGTCGACGCCGAGCACCTGCTCCAGTTCGCGGATCGTCTTCGTCACCGCCGGCTGGCTGACATGCAGCAACTCCGCCGCCTTCATGACGCTCTTCTGCCGCGCCACCTCGACAAAGGTCTGCAAATGACGAAACTTCACGCGGCTGTCGATCATCGTTCACATAACTCCGAGGTTATCGAAAGGCTGATAAATATCATTTTACTTAACCGGATCAACCGGTCAGTTTCATCTTTAGAAGTATGTGCCGTTGGGTGGGCTTTGCATGCCGGGGACGAGTTTGGCGAAGAGCCTCCCCCACTCTCCGTCATCCTCGGCCTTGAGCCGAGGATCCATGCCGCGGCTGCCGGTGGGCGCCGCGTGGATGCTCGGGTCAAGCCCGAGCATGACGGAGGGTGGAGAGACGGACGGAGCCATTCGCGGCGTCGGCGACCGTGTCGGAAACGCACTTGCCGGCGGAACTGACTTGATGAGGAAGTGACGTGCAATTTGTGAGGGCCAGCCAACCCCACTCTCCGTCATCCTCGGGCTTGACCCGAGGATCCATGCCGCGAATGCCGCGTGATGCGCGGGTCAAGCCCTGGGATGACGGAAGCGCCAAAGGCTGCCCCTCACCCTAACCCTCTCCCCGCAGGCGGGGCGAGGGGACGTGCCAAACGCAGCGTCGAGGTTTAGGGAGACGGTGCGACATATCCCCTTCTCCCCGCCTGCGGGGGTCCGAAGGACGGGTCGAGACCTGTGGCTCGACCCAGGCAAGGTGGCGGCAGCCGGATGAGGGGCGCGCCCCCGGCTGAACTGACTTGATGACGGAGGAGATTGACGTGCAGTTTGCCCGCATAAACGACGTAACGATCCACTATCAGGTCATCGGCGCGCCCGCCGATCGGCCGGTGATCGTCTTCATCAACTCGCTGGGAACGGATTTCCGCATCTGGCGCGACGTCGTGGTGCGGCTTGCCGGCGACTACGCCGTCCTGCTCTACGACAAGCGCGGCCACGGGCTTTCCGATGTCGGCCAGCTCCCCGCATCGATCGAGGATCATGCGACCGATCTCGCCGGCCTGCTCGATCTGCTCTCGGTCAAGAATGCGGTCATCTGCGGCCTCTCCGTCGGCGGCCTCATCGCCCAGTCGCTCTATCAGCGCCGGCCGGATCTCGTGCACGCCCTCATCCTCAGCGACACCGCCCATAAGATCGGCACGGCCGAAAGCTGGAATGCCCGCATCGCCGCGGTCGAGAAGAACGGCATCGGCAGCATTGTCGACGCCATCATGGAGCGCTGGTTCACGCCTGCCTTCCGCCGGCCGGAGAACACCGCCTATTCAGGCTATTGCAACATGCTGACGCGCCAGCCGGTCGAGGGTTATATCGCCGCCTGCGAAGCGATCCGCGATGCCGATTTCACCGAAGCGGCAAAGAGGATCGCGGTTCCGGCGATCTGCATCGTCGGGGACCAGGACGGCTCGACGCCGCCCGCTCTCGTGCTTTCCACAGCGAAGCTGATCCCCGGCGCCCGCTACGAAGTTATCCCAGATTGCGCCCATATTCCCTGCGTCGAGCAGCCGGAAGCGCTGACGGCGATCATCCGCGCCTTTCTGACGTCTCTTCCGCCTGGAGAAACCAACCGATGAACGAGACCGCCTCCTCCGAGCGTTACCGGCAAGGCATGGCGACCCGCCGCGCCGTGCTCGGCGACGCCCATGTCGACCGTGCTGCGGCCGCGGCGACCGAGTTCGACCGGCCCTTCCAGGAGCTGATCACCGAAGCCGCCTGGGGCCATGTCTGGTCGCGCCCGGGGCTGAGCAAACGCGAGCGCTCGATCGTCACCATCGCGCTGCTGGCGGCACTCGGCCAGGACGACGAGGTTGCCATGCATGTGCGCGCCACCGCCAACACAGGTGCGACCCGCGAGGATGTCTGCGAGGCGCTCTTGCATGTGGCGATCTATGCCGGCGTTCCCGCCGCCAATCATGCGATCAAGATCGCCAAGCAGGCCTTTGAACAAATGGACGCCGAAAAGGCGGCCTGAGGGAGGAAAATGTCCGAATTACCGAACCGCAAGCCCGAGACCGGCGCCTTCTTCGCCCGCGACCGCGCCTGGCACGCGCCGGCGCTGACCCCCGGCTACAAAACCTCGGTGCTGCGCGCCCCCCAGCGCGCCCTGCTCTCGCTCGACGGCACGATCTCCGAAACCACCGGCCCGGTCTTCGGCCATTCGATGATCGGCGATCTCGACAACGACCTGATCCTGAATTATGCGCGGCCCGGCGAAAGCGCCATTGGCGAGCGCATCATCGTCCATGGCCGCGTGCTCGACGAACGGGCAAAGCCGGTTGCCGGCGCGCTGGTCGAATTCTGGCAGGCCAATGCCGGCGGCCGCTATCGCCACAAGAAGGAATCCTATCTGGCGGCGATCGACCCGAATTTCGGCGGCTGCGGCCGCGCCGTCACCGATGAGGAAGGCCGCTACCATTTCCGCACGGTGCGGCCCGGCGCCTATCCCTGGCCGAACGGCGTCAACGACTGGCGCCCGGCCCATATCCATTTCTCGGTTTTCGGCCACGGCTTTGCCCAGCGGCTGATCACCCAGATGTATTTCGAGGGCGATCCGATGATCTGGAAATGTCCGATCGTCGGCACGATCCCCGACAAGGCGGCGATCGAGCAGCTGATTGCGCCGCTCGACTGGGGCAATACGATCCCGATGGACTCACGCGCCTATAAATTCGATATCGTGCTGCGCGGCCGCCGCTCGACGATGTTCGAAAACAGGCTGGAGGGCAATTGACCATGCAGCAGCTCGGTTATCTCAAGGAAACCCCGTCGCAGACGGCCGGCCCCTATGTCCACATCGGCCTGACGCCGAATTTCTGCGACATCACGGGCGTCTACGATGCCGATCTCGGCACCCAGATGGTCAACGAGAAGACGCTCGGCGAGCGTATCACCGTCACCGGCCGCATCCTCGACGGCGCCGGCGCTTTGGTGCGCGATGCCGTCGTCGAGATCTGGCAGGCCGACAGCGCCGGCCTCTACAACAGCCCCTCGGAAATGCGCGGCACCGCCGATCCCAATTT
This sequence comes from Rhizobium sp. BT03, assembly GCF_030053155.1. Lineage (NCBI taxonomy): Bacteria > Pseudomonadati > Pseudomonadota > Alphaproteobacteria > Hyphomicrobiales > Rhizobiaceae > Rhizobium > Rhizobium sp. BT03. The sequence goes on along the minus strand of NZ_CP125642.1, from coordinate 376,199 downwards.
CACCGGCTGGGGCCGCTGCCCGACCCGCAGCGAAGACGGCGTCTACAGCTTCGACACCATCAAGCCCGGCCGCGTCCCCTTCAAGGACGGCCGCAGACAAGCCCCGCACATCACCGTCTGGATCGTCGCCCGCGGCATCAATATCGGCCTGCACACGCGGATGTATTTCCCGGAGGAGACGGAAGCCAACGCCGCCGACCCGCTGCTTCTGCGCATCGAACATCGCGAGCGTGTCGCCACCATGATCGCCACCCGCGACGGCGCCATCTGCCATTTCGACATTCATCTGCAGGGTGCGAAGGAAACGGTGTTTTTGGATATTTGAGGGGGTTCTGGAGGCGGAGAGTGCCGTGCAAGAAGCCCCCTCACCCTGCCCTCTCCCCGTGGGGGAGAGGGGAACAGTGCCACACGAGATCACTTGGCCCTTAGGCGCCGGCATTGCCTCAAAACCCCTTCTCCCCTGGGGGAGAAGGTGGCGGCAGCCGGATGAGGGGGCGACCACGCAACGAGCAATCCATGACCGCATCGCCCTTCGACCATCCCTTCCTCTCCGGCCTGCTCGGCGACGATGAAATCGCGCCCTATTTCTCCGCCGAGGCTGATCTGCGCGCCATGGCCTCCTTCGAGGCCGCGCTGGCGAGAGCGGAAGCCACGCATGGCCTGATCCCAGCGGAAGCGGCAAGAAAGATCACCGCAGCCTGCGCCGGCTTTTCTCCCGATCTCGCCAGTCTTCGCTCGGCGACCGCGCGGGATGGCGTCGTCATCCCCGATTTCATCAGGCAACTGCGCGCCGAAGTCGGCGAGGAGGCAGCAAAAAGCCTGCATCTCGGCGCCACCAGCCAGGATGTGATCGACACCAGCCTGATGATCAGGCTGAAGGCCGTGGTCTTCCTGTTCGCCGGCCGGCTTTCCACTATTGCCGGAGCGCTCGACGGACTCGATCGCCAGTTCGGCCACAGCCGGCTGATGGGCCACACCCGCATGCAGGCGGCGATCCCGATCGCCGTCTCCGACCGTCTCGACGCATGGCGCGCACCGTTGGAAACTTGTCGCGACCGCCTGACCGAGCAGAGTTTTCCCGTCCAGTTCGGCGGCGCCGCCGGCACGCTGGATAAGCTTGGGCCGCAGGCCGCAGCCGTTCGCGCCGCGCTCGCCCAGGAACTCGGCCTGACCGACGCCAGGCAATGGCAGAGCGGGCGTCTGCCGATCGCCGATATCGCCGGCCTGTTTGCATCGATCTCCGGCAGCCTCGGCAAGATCGGCCAGGATATCGCCCTGCTTGCCCAGGCAGGCCAGGAGATCGAAATCGCAGGCGGCGGCACCTCGTCGGCGATGGCCCACAAGCAGAATCCGGTCGCCGCCGAAACCCTGGTCGCGCTCGCACGCTTCAACGCGACGGCGCTGTCGGGCATCCACCAGTCCCTCGTCCATGAACAGGAACGCTCCGGTGCTGCCTGGACGCTCGAATGGCTGCTGCTGCCGCAAATGACGATGGCAACCGCCGCCAGCTTGCGCCTCGCAGCGGAGCTAACAGGAAATATCAGGCGGCTTGGAACTGCCTAAAGCGCGTCGCGATCTTTCAGGTCTGCGCCTCGCGCTTTTACCTGAGGCGAAACGAGGCACGTTTCATCGAAGGAGCGCATCGTTTCTCTGTCGGCTGTGCCGGCACCGTGCATGGCTGCGACCGCACTGTGGATCGCCTCGAAAACAGCGCTTTTAAACCGCTTTGTCTTCATCATTTACCTCTGCGTGCGCGCCGCATCATCGATATTCGCGCGATCCTGAGCAATTTCGGCTCAGTCATCAACCAAGCTTGGCGATGGCCCGCAGATTGTCGGCCGTCGTTGTCGGGAAATCGAAGAATTCGAGATAGGCGGGGATCTGTTCGAACAGCATATCCGTGCCGACCTGAAAGGCGCAGCCGCGCGCCCGGGCGGCCTCCAGGAAAGGGGTGATCTCCTTGCTCAACACCACCTCGCCGACGAAAGTCGAGGGGGAGATGCGGTCGACGTCGATCGGCAGAGGGTCGCCCCGCCGCATTCCAAGCGGTGTCGCGTTGACGACGACGTCGAAGCCGGCCGGATCGAGCGAGCCGATCGTGACGTGGAGGTGGGGATAATATGTCTTCAGCCGGTCGAGCAGCGCGGTCGCGGTCGTCTCGTTGGCGTCGAAGAGCGCGAGATGGGCGACACCCGCCTTTGCGAGGGATGCCGCGATCGCCGAACCGACGCCGCCGGCGCCGACGACCAGCGCATTTGCGCCTTCGACCTTTTTACCCTTGCGCAGAACGCCCCGCACAAAGCCTTCGCCATCGAACATGTCGCCGATCAGCCTGCCGTTCGAATCGAGGCGCACCGCATTGCACGAGCCTGCGACTTTGGCATTGGTCGAGGTTTCGTCGAGCAGCGCCATCGTCGCAATCTTGTGCGGCATGGTGATGAGCGCGCCGTGAATATTGGAGAGCCGGAAGACAAGCTTCAAGAACGCCGGATAATCCTCCGGCCTGCAGCCCATCGGCACGACGACCGCGTCGATGCCGTTCTTCTCGAAATACGGATTGTAGATCAGCGGCGCCTTGAAGGACTCGGTGGGATAACCGAGGTGGGCGATGAGTTTGGTCGTCCCGGTGATCATGTGGCTAGACTTTCTCAGGATCGGCAAAGGCGCCGGCGTCAGAGAGGTGGATCATCTGCCCCGAGCGCGCCGATCTCTTGATCGCTTCGACGACCCTGAGGGTGGCGAGCCCCTCCCGCCCGCTCACGAGCGGCGTGGCTTCGCCGCGAATGACATCGCAAAAATGGCTGAGCTGACGGCAAAGCGGATCGGCGACTTCGTAAGCCACGCGCTCCTCGGCAAGCGGCGCCAGCCAATCCGGCTCGGCCGTGCTCGTCCAAAGCGTCAGATCGGGAATGCCGAGCGAACCCTTCGTGCCACCGATCTGATAACAATGTTTGGGATAACGGGGAAATGCCGGGTTCTCGCCGGTGGTCGCCTCCCAGCTCCAGGGTGCGGCCACCGCATCGCTGCCGGTCAGCGTGGCGAGAACACCGTTTGCGAACCGCAACGAGACGACTGAAGTATCCTCGACGGCGTGGTGGCGCACGGCGTGCGATTCCATCGCATGCACGGCTTCGACCTCGCCAAACAGAAATCGGAACAGGTCGACATCATGGATCAGGTTGACGAAGATCGGGCCGGCGCCGGCTTCCCGCCGCCAGGGGATGTCGAAATAGTTGTCGGGCTTGGCGACCCAGAAGGTGCCGTGCACCGTGACGATCCGGCCAAGCCTGCCGCCGTCGACGATCTGTTTGGCCGCCTGGATCATCGGGTTGTGGCGCCGGTGATGGCCGACGAGGAGCGGTATCCCTGCCCTCTCGCCGGCGGCAGCGAGCGCTGCGGCGGCGTCGACGTCGTCGGCGATCGGCTTTTCGATGAGAACGGGAATGCCGGCGGCGATAAGCTCCATGGCATTCTCGACGTGAAGCTGGTTCGGCGTTGCCACGATGACACCGTCGGGCCTGTCCTCGCCAGGAATGTCCTGGAAGGACGCGTAGCACCGGACGCCGGCATTGCGGGCAAAGTCGCGGCCAGCCGCAGACGGATCGATCACGGCGGAGAGAACGGTTCCGGGCTCGGATATGACGCGCTCGGCATGGCGTCTGCCGATCAGGCCGGCTCCCATGACTGCAATCTTCAATGGCTTCATGATCGGCTCCGGAATTTGACGAGATATCGGCCCTGAGACCGATTATTTCCGCAGGATTTCTCCCAGAAATTTCCGGGTCCGCTCGTGCTGCGGGTTGGTAAAGAATTCGGCCGGCGGGGCTTCTTCGACGATCGCGCCGCTGGCCATGAAGATCACCCGATCGGCGACCTGGCGGGCAAAGCCCATTTCATGGGTGACGCAGATCATCGTCATGCCCTCGTCGGCCAGCGCGATCATCGTATCCAGCACTTCCTTGACCATCTCCGGGTCGAGCGCCGACGTCGGTTCGTCGAACAGCATCACTTTCGGCCGCATGCAGAGCGCCCGGGCGATGGCGACGCGCTGCTGCTGGCCGCCGGAAAGCTGGACCGGGTATTTGTCGGCCTGTTCCAGGATCTTGACCCGCTCGAGCAGCCCGCGTGCACGTTCCTCGGCTTCCGCCCTGCCGACGCCGATCGCCTTCATCGGCGCCAGCATGCAGTTCTGCAGCACGGTCAGATGCGGAAACAGATTGAACTGCTGGAAGACCATGCCGACCTCACGACGGATAGCATCGATGGTTTTGGCCTGGTCGCTGAGAAGGATGCCGCCGACCCGGATCTGACCTTTCTGGTAGGTCTCGAGGTGGTTGATACAGCGAATGAGCGTCGACTTTCCGCTGCCGGAAGGGCCGCACAGGACGATCCTCTCGCCGCTGCGAACGGTCATGTTGATATCGTGAAGGGCTTGAAACGAGCCGTACCACTTTTCCACCTGCGCCATGGTGATCATGGCTTCCGCGCGTTGGGGGGGAACGGGTCTGGTCATCGGTAGAACTCCAGGATTGGCGGTCAAGGCCGCATCGACGAACAAGTGGTGCGGATCAGCGCGCTGAAGCGGCAAACTTTCGCTCGAGGCGCGCCCCGAGGATCGTCAGCGGGCAGCACATCAGGAAATACAGGATGCCGACGACGCCGAAGACCGTCAGCGGCTGGAATATCTGGTTGGAGATGATGTTGCCGGCCCGGGTCAGCTCGGTGAAGCCGACGATCGAGGCAAGAGAGGTGCCTTTGATCAGCTGCACGAGGAAGCCGATCGTGGCCGGCAGCGAGATGCGCAGCGCCTGCGGCAGGATGACATCTCTCATGCGGGAGACGTATCTGAGGCTGAGCGCCTTTGCCGCTTCCGTCTGGCCACGCGGCACCGCTTCGATCGATCCGCGCCAGATCTCACCGAGATAGGCGCTGGCATGCAGCGTCAGCCCGATGGCGACGGCCACCCAGGCATCGAGCATCAGCCCGAGCAGGGCCAGGCCGTAATAGACCACGAAAAGCTGCATCAGCAGCGGCGTTCCCTGGAAGACGGCGATGTAACCGGCGGTCAGGCGTTCCAAGAGCGGGTTGCCCGAGACGCGGGCGAGAGCGACGCCGAGCCCGGCAATGCAGCCGCAGACAAAGCCGACGGCGGACAGAAGCACGGTCCATTTCAGACCGATCAGGAGGAAGACGAATTCGTCGTGACCCATGGAATCCTCCTACTTGACGGGATATTTGAAGTAGCGGGCGGAAAACGCCGCAAATAGGCGCATCATCACCCAGGAAATCACGAAATAGAAAAGCGTGACCGTGAAGTAGACCTCGAAGCTCCGGAAGCTCTCTGATTCGATGCGCTGGGAAACGGAGGTCAGCTCATAGGCCGAGATCGCCGAGGCAATGCTGGTGGTCAGCGTCAACAGCACGAACTGGCTGGTCAGCGACGGATAGATCGCCCGCAATGCCGGCTTGAGGATGATCAGCCGGAAGACCTGCGCCTTGTGCAGGCCAAGCGCCAGGCCGGCTTCCATCTGCCCCTTCGGGATCGACTGGACGCCGCCGCGAATGATCTCGATCGCGTAGGCGCCGCCGTTGATGCCGAGCGCGATGATCGCCGTCGGCGTCGGATCCAGCCGGATGCCGGTGAGCGGAAGCGCGAAATAGATGAAGAAGATCTGCACCAGGAACGGCGTGTTGCGGATCAGTTCGACGAAGGCGATGACCAGCCACCGCAAGGGTTTGAGCGCGGAATCGCGCAGGGCAACCCCGCCGATCCCGATGACGATCGCCAGCAGCATTCCGCAAATGGCAAGCAGGAAGGTCCCGAGACAGCCGAGCAGAAGGCTCGGCAGCCCATCGATGACAGGGGTGAAATCCAGCTTGTAATTCATGCTTTCGCTGCTCCCGCCATGTCGGCCATTGCTTCGATGGCAAGCTCATAACCGCGGGCGCCGAAGCCGATCATGATGGCGGTGGCGACGCGCGAGATCAGCGAATTGTGGTAGATGCTTTCGCGCGCATGAACATTCGAGATATGCAGCTCGATCTTCGGCGGCTCGAACATCTTCAGCGCATCGAGAAGCGCGATCGAGGTGAAGGTATAACCGGCGGGATTGATGATGATGCCGCAGGCCTCTTTGCGGGCCTGATGCACGCTTTCCACCAACTCGCCTTCGAAATTGGTCTGCCGGAAGTCGATGGCAAAGCCGAGACTGTCGGCCTTCGCCAGGCACTTCTCCCTGATATCGGCGAGCGTCGTCGAGCCGTAGATGGCGGGTTCGCGCTCACCCAGCAGGTTGAGGTTCGGGCCGTTGAGCACAAAAATGGTTCTGGTCATGTCGCGCACCTCAGGGCCTTGGGCATGGCGGTTGCGTTGACGGGCATGCCTGCCCGCCTTCACTTTGGTCTTTGTCTGGAAATTCCCACCGCAGGAGATCGCCGACTGCCCCTCATCCGGCTGCCGCCAGCTTCTCCCCGCTCGCGGGGAGAAGGGGATATGCGGCAACCTCTCCGTCCCTCACCAGCGTTTCGTGGGGCACGTCCCCTCGCCCCGTTTTTACGGGGAGAGGGTTAGGGTGAGGGGCAATCTGCAGCCACGGACGCGAACCGACGCTGGCTCAGTTCGCCGCGAACGGAATGCCTTCCAGCTTCTCCGGGAATTCCGGGACCGGGACCTTCATCCACTTGTCGTAGACGGCCTTGAGATCGCCGTTTGTCTTGATCTTGTCGATGAAGGTGTTGAGCGCCGCATTGATTTCCTTCTCGCCGAGACGCGTGCAAGCGCCGTTATAAAGTTTCTGGAATTCAAGCTTGTTTTCGAATTCGCCCGGACGCGCCTTGTTGACCCGGTCCATATAGAAGATGTTGCCGCCCAGCGTATCGACCTGGCCGGAAACCAGGGCCTGAACGCTCGCAGCGTCTCCGTCATAGCGGCGGATCGTCGTGCCTTCAGGCGCGTTCTTCGTCACCTGCGTGTCCTGTGCCGCACCCTTGGCGACGCCGACGCTGAACTTGGCCATATCGGCATTCGTCTTGATCTCCGCCGATTTGGGACCGATCAGGACGATGGCATTGGCAACATAGGGCTTGCTGAACTGCACCGCCTTTGCGCGATCCGGCAGCATTGCCATGGTCGCGAACAGAACGTCGACGCGCCCCGCCGTCAGCGCCGGAATGCGGTTGTTGACTTCGAGCGGTACGAATTCGACGGAAACGCCCAGCTCCTTGGCGAACAGCGTCGCGATGTCGGCATCGAGGCCGTCCTGCTTGCCGCCGCTGGTCACAAAGCCCCAAGGCGGGTTGTCGCCCTGAATTCCGACGATGATCTTGCCGCGAGCCTTGATTTCGTCAGGCGTGATGGCAGCGGCCGGTTGCGCCACGGTGACGGCAGCCACCAGGGCCGCCGCTCCGAGCATCGCGTTTCGGCGCGTCAGCATAGATTTGAACATTGTGTTTCCTCCTCTTTGGCGGTCGTTCGACCGGACAGCCACCTCACCTTTTGACTGTGGGAGGAATGATTGCCAGAGACGGACACGTAAATCAACAGAGTTTTTCAAAATCGTATGAGATTTTATAATGCCTCAAGCTATTTGAATTCCTCACGAGATTTGCAATAATAGGTGAGAGCGATTTTTCGCGGCTGGCGATGGATGCCGAAAGGGCTTTGATATGAAGACCTCGATTGCGACTGTGACGATCAGCGGCGAACTGCCGGAGAAGCTCGAGGCGATCGCCCGAGCGGGCTTCGACGGCGTCGAAATCTTCGAGAACGATTTCCTGGCCTTCGACGGCAGCCCGGCCGATGTCGGAAAACTGGTGCGCGACCATGGGCTGGAGATCACCCTGTTCCAGCCGTTTCGCGACTTCGAGGGCATGCCGGAGCCGCTTAGAAGCCGCACCTTCGATCGCGCCGAACGGAAGTTCGACGTGATGCAGCAGCTTGGAACGGATTTGGTGCTGGTCTGCTCGAACGTCTCGCCGGCCGCCATCGGCGGCATTGACCGGGCGGCAGACGATTTCCGGGAGCTCGGCGAACGGGCCGCCCGGCGCGGACTGCGCGTGGGCTATGAGGCGCTCGCCTGGGGTCGCCATATCAGCGACCACCGCGACGCCTGGGAGATCGTGCGGCGCGCCGATCATCCGAATGTCGGCCTGATCCTCGACAGCTTCCACACCTTGTCCCGCAAGATCGACGTCAATTCGATCCGCTCGATTCCCAAGGAGAAGATCTTCATCGTCCAGCTTGCCGATGCGCCTGATATCGACATGGACCTGCTCTATTGGAGCCGCCATTTCCGCAATATGCCCGGAGAAGGCGACCTTCCCGTCACCGCCTTTACCGAAGCCGTCGCCGCCACCGGCTATGACGGCTATTTCTCCCTGGAGATTTTCAACGACCAGTTTCGAGGCGGCCTGTCGCGGCCGATCGCGGCCGATGGCCACCGCTCGCTGATCTATCTCGGCGATCAGGTGCGCCGCGATCTCGGCACCGGCAGCATGACCGGGGCGGCGATGCCGGAAAGGGCTGCCGTCAAGGGTGTCGGCTTCGTGGAGTTTGCCACGGACGAACAGGATGAGGTCGAGCTGGTGGCCTTGCTGCGCACCCTCGGCTTCAGACAGACCGCCGTCCACCGTAGCAAGAAGGTCTCCCTATTCGAGCAGGGCGAGATCCGCATTCTCGTCAATGTCGATCAGGCGGGATTTGCCAATGCGGCCTATGCCGTGCATGGCACGTTTGCCTATGCCATGGCGCTGGTCGTCGACGATGCCGCAAAGGCATATGCGCGTGCGCTTGCTCTCGATGCCGAGCCCTTCGCCCAGCCGGTGGCGGAGGGTGAACTCGAGCTGCCGGCCATTCGGGGCGTCGGCGGCGGCATCGTCTATCTGATCGACGACAAGAGCGCTCTCGGCCGCTTTTCCGAAATCGACTTCCACCCGGTCACCGACGACACCGGCACGGCGTCTGCCGGCCTTCTCCGCATCGATCACGTCGCCCAGACGGTCGGCTATGATGAAATGCTCACCTGGCTTCTGTTCTACACGTCGATCTTCGAGACCCATAAGACCCCGATGGTCGACATCATCGATCCAGCCGGCGTGGTGCGCAGCCAGGTCGTCGAAAACCAGTCTGGCGCGCTGCGCATCACCATGAACGGAGCCGAAAACCGCCGCACCCTGGCCGGGCATTTCATTGCCGAGAAGTTCGGGTCGGGTATCCAGCACCTGGCGTTTTCGACCGACGACATCTTTGCAACCGCCGAAAAGCTTCGCGCCTGCGGTTTCCGGTCCCTGCATATTTCGCCGAACTACTACGACGACGTCGAAGCCCGCTTCGGGCTCGATCCTGTCATGACCGAGCGGCTGAAAGCGGAGAACATCCTCTATGACCGCGACGAGCACGGCGAATATTTCCAGCTTTACAGCGGCACCTATGGCGAGGGTTTCTTTTTCGAGATCGTCGAGCGCCGCGGCTATCGCGGTTATGGCGCCCCGAACGCAATTTTCCGCATCGCCGCGCTGAAAAGGCAGATGCGTCCCGAAGGAATTCCGAAAGACGCCTACTAAAGCGCGGCGCGATCTTTCAGATACGCTCCTCGCGCTTTAGCTCTTTGGTTTTGCGCATGTCGTTGCCGCAAAACCGCTGCACACTTTTGCGCGACATGCTTTAAATCAGAGAATGCGGCCGCTCTTCAGCACATGCTCGACGCCGCTCTGCACGTGCCGTCTAACCACCTCGGTCGCGCCGGCGACGTCACGTTGAATGGACAGTTCGAACAACAGCCGGTGGTCATCGACGACAGGCTTGCCGCGAAAGCTTTCGGCCAGCATATGATAACGAAGGAAGCGGTCGAAGACGGAAGACAGGGTCGCCATCAGCGTCTCTGAATTGCAGGCCGAGACGATCGCCTGATGGAACTCCCAATCGTACCGGACCCAGTCGACCGTGCGCGACATATCGCCCGCCAGCAGCTTGCGCTCGGCGGCGGCCAGCCGGTGATGGGCAGCAACGATGCGCCCCTCCCATTCGAGATTTCCCGCAGCGAATGCAAGGCCGATCGCATGCGTTTCAAGAACGATCCTCAGATCGGCGAGTTCCAGCAGTTCCCGACGCGAAGCCGGGCTGACTTCGAAACCACGCTGCCCTTCGGCGACGACGAGATTCTCCGTGGTCAGGCGGCTCAGAATTTCGCGCAGCGACGAAATGCCGATGGAGTAGCGCTCCTTGGCCTGCTCCAGCTTGATCTTGGCCCCCGGCGGCAATACCCCCGATATGATATCCTCGCGGATCTGCCGGAAAACGACATCGCTTACGGTTTCGGCCGGGTCGTGGACTTGCTTGAGCATGGCTTTTCCTGGTTTGCCGAGATGTGTGATGTCCCTGACCTCGAAGAGGCGTCCGTTGCTATTTCAGCGTCCCTTTGGCGAGCGCATGTTCCACCCCGCCTTCGATATGAAACGCAAGCACCCGCTTCGCCGTCTCCGCATCCCGCCGCAAGGCCGCATCCAGAAGCTGCTGATGTTCTTCGGCGGCGACGTCGCCGCGGTAGGACAGAGCGACCATCTGATATCGCAGATATTTGTCGAAGATCACCGAGTGGGTCTGCATCAGCAGCTTCGACCCGCAGGCGGAAATCAGCGCCTGGTGGAACTCCCAGTCGTAACGCTTCCAGTCCTCGGCCCGGCTGGTGTCACCGGTCGCCATGACCTGCTCCATCCGCGCCAACTTGTAATGGGCCGCGACCAGCGGCGCCTCCCATTCCACGTCCCCATGCGCAAATGACTGCTCCAGGGCATGGCTCTCCAGGAGCAGCCGCATGGCCGCCGTCTCCCTGAGGTCGGAAACCGACACCGGAGAAACTTCGAACCCCTTCTGTCCCTCGGCGACGACAAGCCCCTCGGAGGAGAGCCGGTTCAGCACCTCTCGCAACGTGCTGATACTGGTCTCGTAGGATTCCTTCAGGCTTTCCAGCTTCAGTTTTTGGGCGGGCGCCAGCCGCCCGAAAATGATGTCGGCCCGAATGCGCCGGTAGCTGCTCTCGGCAATGGTCTCGTTTACGACAGGCTGCAGCATCACCGAGTCTCTTATATTTCCACTATCGTCGGATATATCGCTTTTCGGCAACGCCGATCAAGGAAACATTCGCGCGGAAGCGAACACAATTTTCTCAGAGGATGCTGTTTCTGCCGACATGCAATGCAGACGAGAAATCCGCTCACGCCGCACCGGCGCCTGCAACTGTATCAGGCTGTCGCAAAAACGTTTTAGCGCAAGTGGTTGACACCCGGATTCGGGCTGAGATGGCGGCAATTGTTTTTTCAATCGCGCGCAACCATCTAATAGGCATGACTTACGGGAAAATGCCCCCGCCCCTGCAGCCCGTTTACCGAAAACCAACCATACCGGGTTGCTTTCCGACGCGAAAGCCGATTGCTTAGGAAAATCTACTTCTTCTTCCGCTAGCGGTTAGGAGAATGAAAGGGGGTACAGGCAAACCCGTGGAATTCTGCTGCTTCGCATCGGGATAAACTATGTTTACGATGGCGGTGCGGGAAGGCCGGTTTGAAGAAAGATGACGACAGAACTGTTTCAGGTAAAATTTTGGGGCGTCCGCGGCAGTATTCCCGTCTCGGGGCCCGAGTTCGACCGCTATGGCGGTAACACTTCCTGCATCGAAATTCGTTGCGGAGAACACAGGATGATCTTCGACGCCGGCTCCGGCCTGCGCGAGGCCGGTCTGTCGTTGCTCGCCGACGGCGTCAGCGACGTCGACCTGTTCTTCAGCCACTGCCACTACGACCACATCATCGGCCTGCCCTTTTTCAAGGCGATCTATTATCCCTCGATCAACGTCAACATCTGGTCGGGCCATCTCGACGGCAAGATGAGCACGCGCGAAATGGTCGAGCAGTTCATCAGCCCGCCCTGGTTTCCTGTGAAGACCGACATCTGCCAGGCGACGATGAACTTCCGCGATTTCCATCCCGGCCAGGTGCTCACCCCGCACGAGGGCATCGAGATCAAGACCTTCATGCTCAACCATCCGGGCGGTGCCATCGGCTACCGCATCGAATGGCAGGGCCGTTCGGTCGCGCTGATCTACGATATCGAGCATATTCCCGGCAGCCACGACCCGGTCTCGCTGGAGATGATGCGGGACGCCGATCTCGTCGTCTACGACTGCACCTACAATGAAGACGAGATGCAGCGTTTCAAGGGCTTCGGCCATTCGACCTGGCAGCACGGCACCGAGCTGGCAAAGATTGCCGGCGCCAAACGCTTCGCTCTCTTCCATCACGCGCCCTCGCGCACCGACGAACAGCTGGCGCAGATGGAAGCCCAGGCCCAGGCCGCCTTCCCCGAATCCTTCGCCGCCCGCGACAATCAGACCGTGGTGATCTGACAGCTGCAGGCCGCTTTTGCCGCCTGCAGCGGGGAACCGATCCCGAGCCGGACCGTTTTCACAGCATCGCAAGATCGTCGAAACGGGTATCAGCCATGACCGTATTTTCCGGACAATGCCTTTGCGGGCAAGTGCGCATCTCCGTTCGCGGCGAACCCATTCGTGTTGGGATCTGCCATTGCATGGACTGCAGGAAGGAAAGCGGTTCGGCCTTCACCTTCTATGGGATCTGGCCCGCCGGCCAGTTCGAACATGTGGGGAAAACCGGCGCGTTCCAAGGCCGGCATTTCTGCACCGGCTGCGGTTCGCGGCTGTTTTCCGTCGATGACGAGGAGGCGGAAATCAAGCTCGGCATCCTGTCCGAGGCGCCGACGCCGCTCGTGCCGAGCTACGAACTCTGGATCAAGCGTCGGGAAGCGTGGCTGCGGCCGGTCGAGGGCGCCGAGCAGTTTGAGGAAGACCGACGATGAGCGGCGCAGCCGGAGACGCTCCGACGGCGGCCCTCGTCCAGCATCGCCGGATCACCGTTGCCGGCATCGAGACGTTTTATCGCGAAGCCGGAAGACGCGGTGCGCCTGTCTTGCTGCTGCCGCATGGATATCCCTGCTCCTCCTATGAATTCCGCAACCTCATGCCGCGCCTGGCCGACCGCTGGCGGTTGATTGCGCCGGACTTTCCCGGCGCCGGCTATAGCGGCACGCCCGACGACTTCAACTACAGCTTCGATGGCTACGCCACCTGGCTGGAGGCTCTCGTCGACGTGCTGGAGATCGACCGCTTCGCCCTTTACCTCCACGATTTTGGCTCGCCCACCGGTGCGCGACTGGCCATCAAGGATCCCAGGCGCATCGTGGCGCTGATCATCCAGAACGGCGACATCCCCTATGAGGATGCGCTCGGGCCGAAATATGCGGATATCGAGGCGACGTGGTCGCTGCCGCGATCGGAGATGAGGAAGGTGCTGGCCGAGGCGATCAGCGAGGCGACCTTCAAGGAGGAATTCCTCAACGACCTGCCGCAGCCTCTGGACGCCGCCGTCCCGCCGGATCTCTGGACGCTGCACTGGTCGCTGATGACGCCGCAGCGCAAGGAAATCGCCATCGACCTGATCGCCGGGCTGAAGGAGAACCGGGCGTGGTTTCCGCAGCACCGGAAATATCTCCGGGAAAACCGGCCTCCGGCCTTGATCGTCTGGGGTCCCAACGACCACTACATGCCGGAACAATCGGCGCGCGCCTATCTCCACGATCTGCCGGATGCGGAACTGCATCTGCTCGGCGGCGGCCACTGGCTGCTCGAGACGCATCTCGAAGAGGTCACCGCACTGATGCGAGATTTCCTCGGGCGCGTTCATCCCAGTTGATCGGCTAACTGATCGGTCACCGGACCGGCAAACCTCACGGCTTGAGAAGTGCCGATGCCGCCGACCAGTGGACGGCGGGATGCCGTCCCGTTGCGGCAAACAGGGCCGACAGGAAACCCCAGGCGGCGGCGTCATGCACCAGATGGTGGGCGAGCACGCCGATCGGCTCGTCGCTGCCGGCAAAGCGGTCGCGCAATTCCGCCACCAACTCGGCCACCAGTTCCGCCTCGCTCCGTCCACCGCGGGTGCCGTGCCAGTCGATAATGTCGACATGGGTGTTGAGAAGCGGTATCGGCCCGCCCTGGCTTGCTCGCCCATAGACCGAAAGCGCTGTAAAACCGAGGTCCGGCAGCGCCGGGATGAGGGCGGCGTCGATCCGGTTCCATGGCGGCACCAGCACCGGCAGGAAGCGGGCCGGATAGAGCCGCTGCAGCAGCCGGAACCCGTCGCTCAGCTCGCCGAGCACGATCTCCGCCGGCCGTTCACTGCCAAGCTCCTGCTTCTTCCGCTCCGGCCCCGCATGATTGCTATGCGACCAGCCATGCACGGCAACCGTAACGCCCGCCTCTGCCGCCAGCCGCGCCGCCAGTGCCTCGCCCGTCAGGCCGGGAATGACGGCAAGCGTCAGTGGCACCTTGTTTTCGCCGGTTAACGCCAGCAGCCTCTCCAGATCAGGCGTCGGCTCGATCGCATCGTCGTCGCGCAGCCACAAGCGGGCCACACGGCCGGCGGCCTGCCAGCGGTCGAGTTCGCGGCGTAGCGGCTCCCAGCTCGTCATGTTGGTCATTCCATCACTCCTGTTGCCGCATTGGCTCGCAAAATTCCGTCCAAAATCCCGGCGGCGCTTGCCAGCGAGCGCTCCCTGAGCACGAAGCGGCGCGCCGCCTGCCCCATCGCGTCGCGCCTCTCCCCCTCGTCCAGCAGGGCAGCCACGGCCGCGGCATAGGCGGCGACATCGCCATCCCGCGTCAGCAGGCCGGTCACCCCGGGCTCGACCACCGCAGGCACCCCCGCCGTCTCCTGCGCGACGACGGGCAGGCCGGCAGCCTGGGCTTCGAGATAGGCAAGGCCGTAGGCCTCGCCGCAGCCCGGCCAGACATAAAGGCCGCCGCGCCCGAGCAGGCCGGCGATCTCAGCCCCATTTAGCTCGCCCAGCCATTTGATGCGGCCGGCGGGAAAGGCGGAAAACAGCGCCTGCACCTCCCGGCGCATCGGGCCATCGCCGATGACGGCAAGCGTCCAGGGCCGGTCTTCGATCAGCCGCAGCGCTTTTGCAAGCATGGCATAACTTTCCATCTTGTCGCCGGCCCGCATCATCGCCACCACCATCAGACGCAGCGGATCGGGCACCAGTGACACCGTCTCGAACAGCGCCGTGTCGATGAAGGGCTTCAGACGAGCAAGCCGCGCCTGCGGAAAGGCCGCCGCAAGCCCGGCCTCATCGCGCCCGGTGAAGCTGATATTGACCGCCGCCTGCAGGATCGCCTGCCCCACGCGCCTCTGCTGAGCCGCCCAGCCGGTGCTGTCGCGTTTGGCCGCATAGGAGGCTTCGGCGGTGACATAGGGAATGGCGAATTCGGCGGAGATCACCGGCCCGAACGGGTCGGGCGATTTGTAATAGGGATGGTAGCAGAACCACAGATGGGGCCGCGGCACTGATGCCCATTTTTCCCGCAGCCGCCGCAGCTCGGCACCGATCGCCGGTTCGAGCGCGGCTGCCGCTTCCGGGGTCGCGGCATAGGTGCGGAATTCCGAGACGACCTCGACCTCATGGCCGGCAAGCTCCAGCGCCCGGATCAACAGCCGCGCCATCAGCCGGTCGCCCGACGGCACCGGATGGTTCGGCGATTTCATCGGCGCGTAGAAAGCCACCCGCATGCATAACCCTCATATGAAGACACAGTGTTTCCAACCGGCATGGCCGCGGGCGAAACTCCGCTATTGTCCATTTCCCTAAAACTTGCGCATAAGCATATGGAATGTGATCGCGATGGAAGCAATTCCGCCTCTTTCTCAATTTCTATGAGCCTGCGGTTGCATCGACAAGAACGGGAATGAATGACGACGGTCTCGGCCACAGGGATTTTTTCGGAGCGCACGATCAGAAGGGCGAGGCTTGGTTCCGGCCTCGTCATTTTCGTCTTCGTCCTGATGCATTTGTCGAACCATGCGATCGGCCTGATTTCAGTCTCCGCGGCCGATAAAGCCGCCCGGCTGTTCATGGCGATCTGGCGCAATCCTCTCGGGACCGTCATCTTCTATTCGTCGGTTCTCACCCACATGGCGCTGGTGCTGCGCGCCATCTATATGCGACGCAGCCTGGTCATGCCAAAGGGCGAAATGGCGCAGATCGTCCTCGGCCTGCTGATCCCGCTGCTTCTCATCGATCATGTCATCGGCACCCGCATTGCCCATGAACTCTACGGCTATATCGATGACTACGAGACGGTCGTCGGCTCGCTGTGGATCAGGGCGCCGGCGAACGGCTTGCGGCAGGCATTCGGCCTCGTCGCCGTCTGGATCCACGGCTGCATCGGCCTGCATTTCTGGCTGCGCTACCGCCCCTGGTACCCGGGCCTGGCGCCGCTGCTGCTGGCGCTGGCGATCCTCGTGCCGGTGCTCTCGCTGCTCGGCTTCGTCGAAATGGGCCGCACACTCGCCGACCCGTCCTATCAGCAGGCAATCGCCAACAGCCCCTATAAGGCGACGGTCAATGCCCGTTACGGCTCGAACCCGGAGGTTCA
This sequence comes from Rhizobium sp. BT03, assembly GCF_030053155.1. Lineage (NCBI taxonomy): Bacteria > Pseudomonadati > Pseudomonadota > Alphaproteobacteria > Hyphomicrobiales > Rhizobiaceae > Rhizobium > Rhizobium sp. BT03. The sequence continues at coordinate 359,694 of NZ_CP125642.1, read as the reverse complement.
CCGTCAGGTCTCGGCGATCCGCGCCGGGCTCTACGGCGCCTTCTCGGCCTCGCTGCTGATCGTCGTCGCCGCCCGGGCCCGGCGCAAGCTGAAGGAGCGCCTCGATCAGGTGGCCGTGCATTATCCGGGCGGCGAGGTGATCCGTGTGCCGCGTGGCTTCTCGGTGCTGGAGGCAAGCCGGCTCGGCGGGCTGCCGCATTATGCCGTCTGCGGCGGCAAGGGCCAGTGCTCCACCTGCCGGGTGCAGATCCTCGGCGATTACGAAAGCCTGCCGGTTCCCGACAAGATGGAACAGACGACGCTGAGGCGCATCAATGCCGGCCCGGATGTGCGGCTTGCCTGCCAGCTTCGCCCGAACCGCGATGTCGCGGTGGCGCCGTTGCTGGTGCCGGCGCTCGAAGCAGCCCTTCCCGTCAACAGCCAGGAGACCAGCCCGGGGCGCGAACGCGAGATCGCCGTGCTCTTCGTCGATATCCGCCATTTCACCACGCTGACGGAGACGCGCCTGCCCTTCGACGTCGTCTTCCTGCTGAACCGCTATTTCGCCATCATCGGCAAGGCGGTGGAGCAGGCGGGCGGGCGACTCGACAAGTTCATCGGCGACGGCGCCATGGCGCTCTTCGGCCTCAACACCGCCCCTGAAGAAGCCTGCCGCCAGGCGCTGAAGGCGGCCGCGGCGATCGTCGCCGAGATCGAGAAACTGGCCGCCGAACTCGCCGAGGAACTGGCGCTGCCGCTGCGCATCGCGATCGGCATCCACACCGGCCCGGCCGTGGTCGGCACGATGGGCTACGGCCGGGTCCGCAGCATGACGGCGATCGGCGATACTGTGAATGTCGCGAGCCGGCTGGAAAGTGCGGCCAAGGAGTTCGAAGCGGCGATCGTCATCTCCGAGCCGGTGGCAAGCCTTTCCGGCGCCGATCTTTCCGGCATCGAAAGCCGCGACATCAGCGTGCGCGGCCGGGCGCTACCCTTGAAAGTCTATGTCATTCCGAGAGAGAAAGCGGCAGAACCGCTCGAAGGAAAAGACTGATGCCCGGCACACCCTGGCTGACCGCCAAATATTGGAGCCGCCGGCTGCGCAAGGCGCGCAATGCCGCGGCCTCGCGCTTCTTCGACACCCGCTTCGGCCGCCGCCTGCTGATCGAAAATATCGGCCCGCGCGTCGTCTCGATGACCGTCGATGCCGGCGACCATCTGATGACTTTCTCACCTTCGGATTATATCGGCCGCAAGGTCTTCCGGAAGGGCCATTTCGAGCGCGAGGCGGTCGACCGGCTGATCGCCATCCTGCGCGAGCGCGGCCTGCTCAGAAAAGACACGACGCTGCTCGAGATCGGCGGCAATATCGGCACCCAGACCGTCTATTTCGCCTTGAGCGGCACCTATGCCAATATTGTCAGCATCGAGCCCGACCCGCGCAATTTCCCGCTGCTTGAACTCAACATCCGCCAGAACCGGCTCACGGAAAAGGTCCGCCTCGTCAACTGCGCCGCCGGCGAGCACGACGGCGAGATCGACTTCTTCCTCAACCGCAACAATCACGGCAAGAGCAGCGCCCTCCGCCAGAACCCGACCGACAGAAAGATCAGCGTGCCGGTGAAGCCGGTCTCCGAGATCCTTAGCGACCTCTCGATCGATCCTGGAGCAATCGGCCTCGTCTGGATGGATATCGAAGGCTACGAGCCGATCGCCTGCCGCTCGATGCAGCCCCTGCTTACCCGCCGCGTGCCGCTCCACATGGAGTTCACGCCGCTGTTCTACGGAGCCGAGGGCACGAGAGCCTTCGTCTCCATGCTCGCCGGCTATTATGAGGATTGCCTCGTCCTCTTCGAGGATCGCGAGGAGGAGATGAAGGTGCGGGATCTGCCGGGGGAATTCGATCAGTATAATGTGTTGTTTCTGCCGTAGAGGCGGCTTGGAGGCCATAAGCCCCAAGCGGTCCTTGGCGCTCGTAAGACTCCTAGTTTTTGTACTTTGGCAGAGTTTGAGAAACAAATGCGCTTGTTTTCATGCATCCTCGTTTTTCTCGCGTTTATGTTTGGCAATGCTCATGCATCCCGGCAGCAATTCACCGTATCGACGCCGGGCGGCCGGATTCTGATCGAGAGCTTCGGGAACTGCGCGAAGGCAACATGTCCGGCTGTTTTGATCTTGAGCGGCAGCAAGGGCTTTGGAGCGATCGCTTATGATGAGATCAGCAAGACGTTCCGCGCTGCTGGATTGAATGTCTATCTCGTTCACGTCCTGTCGCCGGCCGACATTGACGCCATTGCCACAGCGACCGATGCGCGTGCGCGGATCGTCTTCTATGCGCAGCGATTGCCGGAGTGGATATCGGCCGTTCAGGGCGTGGCCGCCTATCTTGAGGGGCAGCCGCGTCACGGCGGTAAGGTTGGCGTCCTCGGAATCTCCCTCGGCGCGCAAATCGCTGCGGCCGCTACGGTTGGACGCGCCGATATTGACGCTGTGGTGTTGGTCGATGGCGCCTTCCCGAACGGCTATTCGCAACCTGTCCGTTCATTGCCGCCCTTACTGCTGATCTGGGGAAGTGCTGATCGTACATTTCCCTTGTCGACCGGCCGGGAGCTGCAACGGACGATACAACAGCTTGGAGGGTCCGTTGCATTTAATGTTTATGAAGGCGGGGCGCACGATTTTTTCCTGAGATCGGCAAGCCCAATCGCTGAGGCAGCACACCGGAACGCAGCCGATTTTTTGGCAGCGCATCTATTGCGATAGGTCCGACTTCCGACCGACGCAGCCGTCCCGCCGCGTGCCGCTCCTGAAAAGGCCATTGGGATCGTCGTTGGCGCTGTGCCGTGCGGCCCCCATCATTGCCACCACTTGGCTTTCTCAAGAATGACCTTCCGCATCACCTTGTGGCTGGGTACGGCATGTGCCCGCGTGGTCGAGAGGTGACGATGCCACACGCTCGGGCCTGCCTGCGCATTCGCCGTCTCACACAAGCCTCTTCGCCTCTGTCCGCGTATGCTCGTGATACTTATTCTCCCGCAGCGTCCCGAATAGCTTCAAGCTCTCCAGATGCTCGCGCTGGGCGCGGTAGAATTCGTTGAGGAAGAGCAGTTCCTGGCCGGGCTTGACGGTGTCGGGATAGCGGATCCTTCGGGTGATGGTGCGCACGATCTGGACGATCTCTTGGCTCTGGGCGTTCTTTGTCGTGTCGCGAAGCACGTCTTCCAGCGTCTGCAGCTCATATTTGCCGTAGACATCGAGATGCTCGGGCAGGAATTCGAACTCCGGCTGCGCGGCGGCGGCGGGTGCGGACAGTGCGAGGTCGGACAAAAGCACGGAGCGCGGATTGTCGATCACCAGCGTGCCGGCGATGATGTCGCCAAGCCGTTGCCGGCGCCGGTTGGCGAGCGGCACGATCACCACCACCAGAAGCCAGGCGCTCGTCAAAGCGATTTCCCAGCCCGACTGCGTGGCGACCGATGCCAGAAGGCTCATCGGCCCGAAGATCTCCACCTCCTTCATCAGGTTGCGCGCGGTCACCTGGTGCGGCGTCAGCCGCCGTCCATTGGCGTTGATGACGCGGATGCCGGTTATCTTTTTTCCGGGCGTACGCCCGTTCCAGATGAGCTCGGAGAGAATGTAATAGGGCGTCCGCACCAGGAAGCCCAGCAGGACGATCAGCATCGCCTCGACGTTCGAAGGCAGGATTCCCGTGAAGGCGATCAGGAAGGCGCAGATGAAGATGAGGATATTGGTGAAGATGACGTCGAGGATTTGCGCGCCGAGGCGGCTGCCGATGGAGCCGATCGCGAAAGTGATCGGAACACCTTCAGGCGGGATGAACCGTTCGACGCGCTTGCCGTGCTGGACTGACTGGTTCATCGCACAGGCTCACGCGAAACTTTGCTGTCGCGGCCGCTCAACAGCAGCCAGCCCACCCAGAAGAGGCCCATGCCCCAGCCGACGGCGAGGCGCCAGATCGGATCCTGTATCAGCTGGCGCAGGAAGCCTTCGATGAAGGCCGCCACGATCAACATCAGCGCCGCCAGGATCGCGAGCTTGACGGCATCATGCCCCTGGTGGCGCAACGCCTCCCTGCGCGTGCGTTCACCCGGCAGAAGAACGGCAAGGCCAAGCCTTGCGCCGCCGGCACAGGCAATGGCGATGGCCGCAAGCTCGGTCACGCCGTGGATCGAAAGCCAGCCGAACACCTCGTAACCCAATCCCTTGCGGGCGAACATCGCGTAGAAGGCGCCCAGGATCAGGCCGTTGTAAAAGGTCAGGATGAAGCTCGGCAGCGACACGAAAATGCCGAGCGTGAAAATCAGCACGGCGATGGTGGTGTTGTGGGAAAAGAGAAAGGCGGAAAAGGCGGCCAGCCTGTCGCTGTCATGCCCCTCATTGCCATAGATCGTCGAGCGGAGATATTCGGCCGATGCGTCCGGGGTGCGCTGGTCGGCGAGGTCCGGCGGCACAAAGGCATAGAACCAGCTCGGGTCGCTGTTGCAGAGCTTGTAGCCGGCAAGCGCGCCCAGAACGAGGGCCAGGAAACCGATGAACAGAGGCAGCGCCGATCGGCGCACCGCCTGCGGGATGCCCTGCACCAGCAGCCGGGTGAGCAGGCCGCCGAGGCTTTCCTGCGGCGCATAGACGACCAGATAGGCCCGGGCGCAGAGGCTTTCGAGATAGGCGATCAGCGCGCGGTCGAGGGAAATGTCGCGCGCCACGCTCAGCGAGTTCATCGCCTGCCTGTAGCCGCCGGCGAGATTGCGGACCTCGTCATAGCCGAGCGCTGCCGCGCCACCCTTTTCGGCCCGCGTCACGAGATCATCAAGCTGACGCCAGTGCGCTTCACGCTCCACCCGGAAGCGCGCCGAGCGAAGCATATCGGTCTGGACCGCCCCGCCCGTATCTCTGCTGTCGCCGATACCGATATCCATCATATCATCTCACGGGATTTGATTTCGATGTAACGCGCAATGAGATCCGAAGTCAGTGCCTCCGGCGTGCTGTCGAGGCAGAGCACGCCGAGACGCGCCAGTTTTTCCATCACGGTGCGCCTCTCCTGCAGGATCTGGCGCGCTGCCACGGAGCGGGCGACGGCGTCCAGCGTCACCTCTTCGGGTTCCGTCAGCTTTGCCAGCATCGGATCGCGCAGGGCGACGTAGACGACGAAATGATGCCGGGCGAGCACCTGGATGTTCTCGATCATCAGTTCCGCCGTGATGCTGTCGACGAAATCGGAGAATATCACGATCAGCGACCGTCGCATCAAACGCCCGGACAGATGCGTCAGTCCCAGCGTATGGTTGCTCTCCTGGGTTTCGTAACTGAGCTCGGCGCACATTGTCTGCAGCCGCGGAAAGGCCGCTCTTCCGGGCAGAGCCGGCACGAATAGGCGGGGGCGGCTGTCGAAGCTGTAAAAACCCACGAGATCGCCGGCAAGTCCCGCGGCCCAGCACATGGCCAGCGCCGCGTTGATGGCACGATCGAGCTTGGTGAAGCCACCGAGCTGTTCGGCCATCAGCCGCCCGGAATCGACACACAGGATGATCTGGTGGTTTCGTTCGGCCCGCATCTCGCGCACGACCAGATTGCGCATCCGGGCGGACCGCTTCCAATCGATGCTGCGCGGATCCATGCCGCTGGCAAATTCACGCAGCTGATGGAATTCCGATCCTTCGCCGCGCAGCCGCAGATCCTTCTGGCCGGCTTCCAGCGGCAGGATCTGGGTCTTGACCGCTCCCGACAGCACCGGCGATATGTCGGGCAGCACGGCGATCTCTTTTCCCACCGGCATGCGCGCGACCATATCGAGCAGCTTCAGCCGCGACGGCCATTTCAACCACAGCTCATGGACCGCGTATCGTCCCCGCCGCGTCAGATGAAGATCGAAGGCGGCACTGGTCTGTTCTTCTCCCGCGCCCAATCTGCTTTCGCCGATGGCAAGCTCGGGCGCGCAATCGAGCCGGCTCTCGATATTCCGAGGCACCGCGCCCTTCTGCGGCCGGATGGCGAACGTAAACGCGGCGGTGTGGCCGACAAAGCCTTGCGGCGGCAGATCGAATTCCACCGTCATCCGGCCGGACAGAGCCGACATGACCAGATCGCCTGCCGTCAATGCCGCGACCACGACCCACAGGCCGATGAGGAGGTAGCCCATATCGTGCCACCACACGCTGACGAAAACCGTCACCGCCGCCAAAATCAGAACAAGCGCGATCAGATACCGGGATGGCCGCATTTAACGGGGCGCATCCACGCGGTTCATGATGTTGCGCAGCACCTCGTCCGGTGTGCGGCCGTCGATTTCGGCCGAAGGCGAGAGAATGATGCGATGGCGAAGCGCCGGCACCAGCAATGCCTGGACATCATCCGGCAAGCCGTAGTCCCGGCCCTCGAAGGCCGCACGCACGCGCACGGCGGCGGCCAGGGCGTCGGCGGCGCGCGTCGATGCGCCGTAGAGAATATCGGCATCTGAGCGCGTGGCGCGCACCAGGTCGACGACATAGGTCAGGATCGTGCCGTCCAGATGGATCGCATCGATCAGCGCGCGCCCCTCGGCCAGCGCGGCGCTGGTGACGAGCGGGCGGATGCCGGCATTGCGCATATCCGCTTGCAGCGCCTGCTTGGCGTGTTTGGAGAGGATGGCAATTTCCGTATCGCGGTCGGGAAAATCGACGACGAGCTTGAACAGAAAGCGATCGAGCTGGGCTTCCGGCAGAGGATAGGTGCCCTGCTGTTCGATCGGGTTCTGCGTCGCGAGCACGAAGAAATTCGAGCCCAGCGAGTAATCGGTTCCGTCGAGCGTCACCATCCGCTCGTTCATCGCCTGGAGAAGCGCCGATTGCGTCTTCGGCGGGGCGCGGTTGATCTCATCGGCCAGAAGGATATCGGTAAAGACCGGACCCTTGGTCAGATGGAACTGATTGGTCTGGAAGTTGAAGAGATTGACGCCGAGCACATCGCCGGGCATCAGATCGGGCGTGAACTGGATGCGGCGATAATCCAGCGCCATGGCGGCGGAAACCGAGCGGGCCAGCAGAGTTTTGGCCGTGCCGGGAGGACCTTCGACGAGGCAGTGCCCACCGGCAAAGATCGAGATCAGGACGAGGTCGATGATCGCATCCTGCCCCTGCACCACTTTGCCGATTTCGCCGCGAACCGTGGCGATAAGATTGCGAAATTCACCTAGATCCAAGGTCAAAGCTCCCCAGCGATTTTCTGAATGTATCGAGATTGCGGTGCAGGTCCGCCCGCGTCATCACATGGCCGCGTTCGATCAGCGCCTCGGCTGCGGCGTGCAGCGCCTGCGCGGCTGCCTTATCCTGTCGCGCCAGGCGTTGAAACAGCCGCGCTATACCGGCCTGATTGCCGGCTCCGGAGCCGAAGAGCAACTGCGCCTTGTCGGCCAGCAGATGCAGCACGAACTGGCCGGCCATCCGCCCGTCATTGCCCGACAGGCGCAAGAGCCGCGCCGTGGCGTCGATGGCGGCGGTCTTCGACAGCTCGATGTTTGCGGATGCCTCGCGCAAAGGCGGCCCGAAGCGATAGGCGCCCCGCCAGAAGCAGATCGCTGCGACGACGATCAGCGTTCCCCAGATGACCGACAGCGGGTAGGCGAAAAACCGCTTGAGATCGGAGGCAGAGCGCTCATAGGACTTGCCCTCGTCAACCGGTTTCTCGCTGTCCAGAGGCTGGCCGGCCGTATCCAGATAGACCGGCCGTTTTTCCGCTGCTCCGCGCAACAGGGTGACGAGCGACACGGCGAAGGAGGCGTTATCGGCCAGGGCCAGTCCATGATTGTTCAACAGGTCGGGATCCGACAGAAGATACACATTGGGCTTCTGCGCGCAGCGCAGGAGCAGCGCACCCAACGGCGTGCCTGCAATCTCCTTGCAGCCGCTCGGGAGACTCGACCGCTCGAAGGTCTGTGCTTGATAGAGGTCGATCTTGATTGGCTGACCCGATTTCAGCTGGGTTTGCGCCTCTTCAAAATCCGTCTTGCTGCGGGCGAAGCCAAAATCCGAGTACCCGATCTTCTCGAGTTCATCACTGATATCGATGAGATCAACCAGTTTCGATTTGCTGGCGACACCATCCATTGACACGCTGCCGCGCCATTTCGGCAAAACGATCAGCGTCGGCAGGGCGTATCGGCTTGCCTCCTCAGCCGGGTTTGCCGGGCCCGCGTCATCCGTTTCTTCGCCGGCCTGCGGTGCGACAGCCTCACCTTTGCGTATCGACAGCGGAACGATGCGCAGCGAGATTTCCGAACTCGCTCGGGCGACATGCGGGTCGGATCGGACGACAGGGATTCCCTTGGCCTGCAGCCACAATTCCAATCCCTTGTTGCCGAGCGGCGAGCGGTCGAAATCATTGCCCCGCGGCAGCCAGAAGAGTGCCAGCGCTACCAGCGCAAGCACCAGAACCAGGATTAAAACGGGGGCCGACTTACGCATGGGCCAACCTGCCCATTGCAAGCAGGTCGCGCGCCGTCGTGAGAAGGACGCCGAAATGGTTTTCCGCAACGCTGCGGCCGCCGTAATGCACGAGTTCCACCGCCGTCAGGAAATTTGCAAGCCGCTCGCGCTCGGGCATGTTTTTCGGCAGCCGGGCGAAAACGGCGCGTTCCGTATCGGCGCGGAAAAGCCGTGTTCCGGTGATATCCGCCGCGTGCAGCAGGCAATGCCTGAGCAGCAGGACAAGCGCCTGTCTTCGATCCGCCATGGCCGCAATGCGCTGCAGGAAATCGCTCGGCTTTTCCTCAGCCTCCGCGGCTGATGTGCGCCAGCTTTCCGGCGCTTCGCCTTGCCGCTTCATGTCGCGGGGAGCCGATGAGAGCAAGACACCGCCATTGCCGAAGCGTATCAACAATCCGATGACCACGATGAGACCGACAAGCACGACGGCAACCGCCAGAGGACCGCTGACGGCCGGTTCCCGCGGGATCATCAACGGCTTGCGTTGCGGTGACGATGTCGTCGTATTCGATGCCGGTGCGTCTTTCGCGGAGGCGTCGCCATAGATCAGCGTACAGCGCAGGCCGTTCTGCTGGCACTGCGAGGCATATTCGGCTCCGGCGGCGCTCTTTTGAAGATCACCGCCCGCGGCCTGCTGACTGCCCTGCGCTTGCGCAGGCGGAAAGGGAGCCGAGGCGGCCAGGAACAAGGCCACCAGCAGGCCGGCGTTGCGGATGGTCATGCTTTAGGCAAAGACCTCTGATCGCGCTTCGGGGCGCAGAGGATCGGGACCGAACTTGTTCGGACCTTCGGTGCCCGGAAGCATGGAAATAACAATCGTCACCGGGAATGTGACGAAAGCGACATAAGGAATATAGCTCAAGGCAAACAGCGCAAGATACCACCAACCGGAAATATTGCGGTCATGGAAACGGCGAACCTGCAGGGATATCCCTGGCAAAAGGATTGCGAGCCCGAACAACATCCAGATGACCACGGTATAGCTAACCGGTGACGGCACTCCGCCACCACTGGTGGCGTAGGCGAGCACAAAGGCCACTATTGCAAGCGGGAACAGCGCCAGCACGCAAAATAGCATGAACCACCAATATTCCGAGCGGGGTGCCCGACCGGAAAAGGTTGCATATTTCTGCTTCAGAACAGTCCGAACGGCTTCAGTAAACCCCATTTGAAATGCCCCCATTTCAGTTTGCTGCAAGCGAGGCGCCCACAGTCTTATCCACGGCCTGCTTAATAGTCGTTTTTCGGATAAAACAGCTACAATTCAAACGCAGAAATTGCAATAAGTCGGCTGCTTCAAACAGGCGCCAGCTGATGCGAAAAACTAACCGCAGGAACGGAGCCGCCAGCAGGCCCAAAGTTGCGGATGCCCATGCTCTTAGGCAAAGACCTCTGCGCGCGCTTCAGGCCGCAGCGGATCGGGCCCGAACTTGTTCGGACCTTCGGTGCCCGGAAGCACGTTGATCACCAGGATCGCAATAACTGCAATGAGGCCGATGTACGGAACGAAGTTGCCGATCAATAAGGCGAGATACCACCAGCCGGAAATGTTGCGATCATGGAAGCGGCGAACTTGAACTGCGATCGCCGGCAAGAACATCGCGAGCAAAACCAATCCGCAGAGGAAGAAGAGGAGGGCGAGTGGTGGGGGAACTCCGTCCCGGAAGTCGGAAAAGCTGGCGACTACATTGCACAAGATGCCTATGGCAAGCAGCACGAGAACATAAAATAAAACATACCACCAATATTCCGCGCGGGAGGCCCTGCCGGAGAAAGTCGCATATTTCTGCACCAGAACCGTGCCGGCAGCGTCTGTAAACCCCACTTTAATGACCCATCTCTGCTAGCTGCGAGTTTGGTGATCCCTCACCTACCGGCTCGGACCTAACAGCCCGACGAAAAACAGCTACAATTCAAACGTATAAATTGCAATGAGGCAGCTTCATCGCGTCAGCATTCAAAAGCGACGCTTGGGCGGAGACGCTTTTAACTTCGATGACCGCGAGACGGACTTGCTTTGCGACTTGCCGGGGAATTCGCTCATATGATGTGGTGCGCGTAGCCCCCTCATCCGCCTGCCGGCACCTTCTCCCCGCGGGGGAGAAGAGGATCGTGGCGACGCCTCGCTTTTGTTGAAACTTCGGTTCGTCACAGTCGCCGCAACGGCGACTTAAGTCCTGCGATAGAGGAAATACCGCCCTTCCTTGATCCCCTCCGGCAGCGGCAGCGCCACCAGCTCGGCATGCTCCAATGGCAGGCCGCTGACGGCGATGCCGTTGGGGGCGAGCACGCCGGCCATCAGCTGCGGCAGCCAGGTCAGCGTTACCGCGTCGATCTCGTCATGGCCGGTGCCGATATCGGCATGGGCGAGCGCCGCGCCGATGCCGAGGAAGGCCTGGCCGGACTCGCGGATATTGCCGGTCACCATGTCTTGTGCCTCTGGCGTCGAGGCCGAATAGGAGCGGACCTCCCAGTCAAAGGCGACGATGCGCCGGCCGGGGAAATTTTCGCGCAGGTGATCATAGGTGCGGCCGTTGCCGAGGCCGAATTCCAGCACCGGGCCTTCGATTTCGCCGACCAGATCGATGATCGCGTTCAAAATATCGCGCTGCGCCGTCAACCGGCGAATGAAGCTGTCGAGGCGGCTCATCTAATCCATATCCGTGATGAAAAATCGTCAGCGCGTGCTAACACATGAAACCTTGCCAAGTCGATTGCCGTAAATGGGAAATGGCGTTGCAGTGGCAACATGGGTCTGTGCTAAGCTGGATGACATGAAAACCGTAACCGACGAAGAATTCTTTGCCGCCGTGCCGCTGTTCAGCGCCTTCGAGGGCGTGACCGATGCCGCCAATTACCGGCCGCTGCCGGACGGGTGGGTGCTGGCGCTCGCCGATATCGTCGGCTCGACACAGGCGATTGCCGGCGGCCGGTACAAGGACGTCAACATGGCGGGCGCCAGCGTCATTTCGGCTGTCCTGAATGCCGTCGGCAAGGGCGATTATCCCTTCGTCTTCGGCGGCGACGGCGCACTGATTGCGCTTCCCGGCTCGCTTGAAAAGGCGGCGCGCGAGGCGCTTGCCGCCGTGCAGGTCTGGGTCGAGGAGGATCTCGGCCTGATGCTGCGCGTCGCCATCGTTCCGGTCGCGGACACCCGTGCCGAGGGCCTCGACGTCCGCGTCGCGCGATACTCGGCAAGCCCGCACGTCACCTATGCGATGTTCTGGGGCGGCGGCACCAGCTGGGCGGAACGGCAGATGAAGCTCGGCCATTACGCCGTCGCGCGCGCGGCGGCCGGAACACGTCCCGATCTCACCGGCCTCTCCTGCCGCTGGAGCCCGATCGATGCGCAAAACGGCGAGATCGTCTCGATCATCGCGGTTCCCGGCGAAGGCCGGCCGGGCGAGGAATTCCGCGACCTCGTCAACGGCATCGTCGCCATCACCGGCGAGCAGAACCGCGGCAGCCATCCGGTGCCCGCCGATGGCCCGGAGCTTGCCTTCTCGCTGCACGGCATCAACCGCGAGGCCAAGGCCACGGCACCCGCCGGCCGGCGCTTGCGCCAGAAGCTCATCATCTTCCTGCAGCTCGCCATCACGGTGGTCTGCTATCGGCTCGGCATTCCGCTCGGCCGCTTCGATGCGCGCCGCTACAAGCGCGACGTCGCCGGCAATTCCGATTTCCGCAAGTTCGACGACGGGCTGAAGATGACGGTCGATGTCGACGCCGAACATCTGAAACGCATCGAGACGCTGCTGGAAGCGGCACGCGCCAAGGGCGTCGCCCGCTACGGCCTGCATCGGCAGGCCTCGGCGCTGATGACCTGCTTCGTGCCGACGCCGATTTCGCGCGACCACATGCATTTCATCGACGGCGCGTCAGGCGGTTATGCGGTGGCTGCCAGCCGGATGACCGGAAAATCGCTTTCCGGCGTTGCCGTCACGCCTTGATGACGTGATCGGCCGAAAGGCCGAGCCGGTTGAAAACGTTGCGGGTGTCGATGATCAGCGCAGCGCTTTTTGCCAGCGCCGCGTATTCGACGCTGTCATGGTCGGTCGCGACCAGCACCGCATCGTAGCCGGCAATCACCTCGGGCGTCAGCGCCACCGATTTGCGGCCCTTCAGCGCCTGGTATTCGCGCGTCGGCGGGATTTCGGCGACGAAGGGATCGTGATAGTCGGCCCGTCCGCCGCGTTCCTCGATGATCTCGATCAGCCGCAGCGATGGGCTCTCTCTTATATCGGCGACGTTCTTCTTGTAGGCGAGGCCGAGCACCAGCACCCTGCTGCGGCTCAGCGCCTTGCCGGCGCGGATGTCGAGCGCTTCGGCGAGCTTGCCGACGACATAACGCGGCATCGCCGAATTGATCTCGCCGGCAAGCTCGATGAAGCGGGTCGGCAGCTCGTATTCGCGCGATTTCCAGGTGAGATAGAAGGGGTCGATGGGGATGCAGTGGCCGCCGAGGCCGGGGCCGGGATAGAAGGGCATGTAGCCGAAGGGCTTGGTCTTGGCCGCATCGATCACCTCCCAGACGTCGATGCCCATTGCCGCATAGACGGTCTTCAGCTCGTTGACGAGGGCGATGTTGACCGAGCGGAAAATGTTTTCGGTGAGCTTCACCGCCTCGGCCGTCGCATTCGAGGAGACCGGAACGACGGTCGACACCGCCGCGCCATAGAAGGCCTTCATCAAGGACAGCGCCTCGGGCCCGTCGCCGGCGACGACCTTCGGGATGGTGGCGGTATGGTAATGCTGGTTGCCGGGATCCTCGCGCTCCGGCGAGAAGCCGACGAAGAAATCCGAACCGGACTTCAGCCCTGTGTCTTCGAGAATGACCTTGACGATATCGTCGGTGGTGCCGGGATAGGTGGTCGATTCCAGCACCACGAGCTGGCCGGGGCGCAGGTGCTCGGCGATCGAACGCGACGTTGCCTCGACGAAGGAAAGGTCGGGATCGCGATGTTTGGTGAGCGGCGTCGGCACGCAGATGATGATCACGTCGCAGGCGGCAAGCCCGGCGAAATCGGTTGTCGCCTGGAAGCGCCCCGCCTCGATCTCGGCGGCAAGCGCTGCGTCGCTGACGGCATCGATATAGGAGCGGCGGGCATCGAGTGCCACCATCTTGGAAGGATCGATGTCGAAGCCGGTGACCGCAAAACCGCTGCGCCCCACCGCCATTGCCAGCGGCAGGCCGACATAACCGAGCCCGATGACGCCGGCACGCGCCGCGCGGGTTTCGATCTTCTGCAAAAGCGTGTCGAAGGTGGAGGTGGCCAAGGCGGGATCTTTCAAACGGGGAAGAGGAAGCTGATCTAATGCATGATCGCGGTGAATTAAACCCGGGCCGCCTCCCGATTCGCGCCGAAGGCTGCCCCTCACCCTAGCCCTCTCCCCGTAAAAACGGGGAGAGGGGACGTGCCCTGCGAGACGTTAGTGAGAGACCGAGAGGTCGCGGCTTGCCCCTTCGCCCCGCGCGCGGGGAGAAGGTGCCGGCAGGCGGATGGGGCGGGTCTCGCCGACATAACCCCTTAGCCGGGTGTGGCCAAAATGCCCCGCCGCCGTCCTTTGCTGCAACTTGAGGGCACAAAAAAATCCCGGTCCCATTGTTTCGCATATGCAGCATCCCTATTTTCACTTTTAATAATGAACCGCCGTGAAAGGACTGCCCGTCCGGTCCTCCAATATGGGGAGCAGAGGGGTGCCGCTGCCGGGCTCTCGGCAGATCGTTGACAAATAATACCGCTCGTACATCCTGATTTCCTTGTGACCTGCGCATGAAAATGTGCCGGCCGAGGGATTTTTTTCTCTGGGATGGCGTGCCTTATGAGGATCATACCGAGAATGAGCACGATCGAATCCAGCGTCTCCTCCATCCTGTTGGACCGGGTCGCTGAATGGCTGACGAACTCTTCGCTGGCCGGAGACGAGCTTGAAAACATCGTGCGCGGCTTCTGCGAAAGGATCGCGGCCGCCGGCCTGCCGATCGCGCGCGTGCATCTGACCTTTTCGATGCTGCATCCGCTCTACGACGCGCTGAGCTTCACCTGGCGGCGCGCCAGCGGCGTCACCATCGAGGGCTTCCGCATGCCGGCCGGGCAGAAGCCGGACCGTTTTCTGCAGAGCCCCTATTATTATCTGCTCGACAACAACCTGCAGCACATTCGCCGCCGGCTGATGCAGGAAGGGCCGGCCGAATTCCCGATCTTCGAGGACCTGCGCAAGGACGCCATCACCGATTACCTCGCCTTCGTGCAGCCCTTCGGCGACGGTTCGGTGCAGGGCATGATGGGCTCCTGGTCGACCGACCACCATAACGGCTTTTCCGACGACATGATCGATGCGCTGATCAGGATGCAGAACCATCTGGCGGTCGCCGCCAAGATGGCGGTGCTCGGTAAACTCGCCAACAATATGCTGACCACCTATCTCGGCGGCGACGCCGGCAAGCGGGTGCTGAACGGCCAGATTCGCCGCGGCGACGGCGAGACGATCCGTGCGGCGCTCGTCATGGGCGACATGCGCGAATCCACCATGTATGCCGAAAAAGAGGGCCGCCAGGCCTATATCGACACGCTGAACCAGTTCTTCGACGCGATCGCCGCCCCCTTCAACCGCAATGGCGGCGAGATTCTGAGTTTCCTCGGCGACGGCTTCCTGGCGGTCTATCCCTGCGGCCGCCACAAGGACCCGTCGAAAATCGCCTGCGAGGCAGCCCTTTCCGCCGTCCATCAGGCGCAGGCGCGCGTCGCCGAACTCAACAGGGACCGCGAGGCGAAAGGCCTGAGCAAAGTCGGCTACGGCATCGGCCTGCATGTCGGCAACGTCATGTTCGGCAATGTCGGCCTGAAAGACCGGCTGACCTTCTCCGCCTTCGGCTCGGCGGTCAACGAGGTGCAGCGGCTGCAGGTCCTCACCAAGAAATACGGCCGCGAGGTCGTCGCCAGCCAGGCCTTCGCCGGCTACTGCGGCGGCGAATGGACGACGCTCGGCGAAGAGAAACTGCGCGGCATCCGCCAGAAGGTGACGGTGCTGCAGCCGCGCGCACCGGCCCCCGAGATCAACGTCGAGGAGGGCTTCCGCGAGGCAGTGCAGAACGGGCTTTCCGAAGCCGAACAGGTCATTCTCCTGCACCGGGACGCGAAGAAACACGTCGAGCGCACAACCATGGAGAAGTTCATCCAGTAAAAACTCGAACGCCTGCTATGAATCTGCGCGTCTCGCCTGGGGAACTTCGGCGGGATGCTACGGTTTTCCCTTGATTGTCATCTGCTAGACACCCCGTTTGCGGTACGATAGTGTGCCTTAACGGGAACATAGAAGACTGGGGAATTTCATTGGTATGGCGTCTGCAGCCGATTTGTTGCGTATTGAAAATCTCGACGTCTCCTTCTCGGTTTTCGGCGACCGGCTGCGTGTCGTAAAGGACGCCAATCTTCGCATTCTTCCGGGCAAGGTCACCGCTCTCGTCGGCGAATCCGGCTCCGGCAAATCGGTGATCAGCCAGTCGGTGATGGGCATCCTGCCCAACCCGGCCAAGGCCTCCGGCCGCATCCTTTTCACCGATCCGCTCGACGGCAGCACGACCGATATCCTGTCGCTTTCGCGCGACAGCGAGGAGATGCGCGACCTGCGCGGCCGGCGCATGGCGACGATCTTCCAGGAGCCGATGACCTCGCTGTCGCCGCTGCACACGGTCGGCAACCAGATCAGCGAAGTGCTTTTGATCCACACCGAGATCGACAAGCAGGAAGCGCGTGAGAAGACCGAGGAGATGCTCGGCCTCGTCGGTTTTGCCAATCCGCACCGCACCTACGACATGTACCCGTTCGAACTGTCCGGCGGCATGCGCCAGCGCGCCATGATCGCCATGGCGCTGATCTGCAAGCCGGCGCTGTTGATCGCCGACGAGCCGACGACGGCGCTCGACGTGACGATCCAGGCGCAGATCCTCGAATTGCTGCGCGAGCTGCAGGCCAAGCTCGGCATGGCGATGCTGCTCATCACCCACGATCTCGGCATCGTCGCCAATATGGCCGACGAGGTGGTCGTCATCTATCACGGCGAGATCATGGAGGCGGGGCCGGTCGAGGCGATCTTCCGCAATCCGCAGCATCCCTATCTCAAGGCTTTGATGGCCGCCGTTCCGCATTTCGACATGAAACCCGGCGAGCGGCTGAAGGCGTTGCGCGACGTGCCGGTCAATCTCGAGACTCTCGTCGGCAAGAAGAAGCCGCTTCAGGCCGAAGCCCCGGGCACACTGCTTTCGGTCGCCAATCTTTCGAAGACCTACAAGACCCGCAAGCGCAGCCTGCTCGGCAAGCACGAAGCCGCCGTGGTGCACGCCGTCGACGATGTCAGCTTCGACATTCGCCGCGGCGAATGTCTCGGCCTCGTCGGCGAATCCGGCTGCGGCAAGACGACACTCAGCAAGATCCTGATGCGCGCCGTCACACCCGATAGTGGCGCGGTGGTGTTCAACGACGGCAAGGACGTGATCGACGTGCTGTCGGTGCGCGGCGAGGCACTGCAGGATATGCGCACCAAGATCCAGATGGTGTTTCAGGATCCGGTCTCCTCGCTCTCGCCGCGCATGACGGTGCGCAACATCCTCAGTGAGCCGCTTGAAATTCATGACCGCGGCGACAGTGACGAGCGCAAGCGCAAGGTCGAAGGGCTGATGGCGGCGATCGGCCTCGACAAGCGTTACCTCAGCCGTTACCCGCACAGTTTTTCCGGCGGCCAGCGCCAGCGCATCGGCATTGCGCGCGCGCTGGCGCTCGGCCCGAAGCTCGTCATCCTCGACGAGCCGGTCTCGGCGCTCGACGTCTCCGTCCAGGCACAGATCCTCAACCTGTTGAAGGACCTGCAGAAGGAGCTGGGGCTTACCTATCTGTTCATTTCGCACAATCTCGCCGTCGTCGATTACATGGCCGACCGCATCGCCGTCATGTGCAAGGGCCGTATCGTCGAGATCGCGCCGCGCGAGATCATCCTGCGCGATCCGGTGCATCCCTATACGAAATCGCTGCTCGCCGCCGTCCCCTTCCCCGATCTCGACCGGCCGCTCGATTTCAAGGCGCTCCGGGAAAACGGCGCCGCCGACAAGCAAAACTGGGGCGTGACCTTTACCGCCGAGCATGACGACGCCTCCGAGCTTGCCTATGCCGATCTCGGCGACGGCCATCTGGTGCGCGCCCGCAAAGGCGCCGATGCCAAGGAGTTGCGCTGATGGTGACGCGTCGCACTTTTCTCGGCGGCCTCGTCGGCGCGGCGATCGCGCCCACCGTGCTTCGGGCCGAGCAGGCCGTCGAGCCTGAGTTTCTCAAGGAGCGGCTGGCATCGGGCAGCCTGCCTGGTATGGCCGAGCGCATTCCCGCCCGCCCGCGCATCGTCAACTTGAAGGAGATGGGGCTCGAACCCGGCAGCTACGGCGGCACGGTGCGCACCATCATCGGCAGCCAGCGCGATATCCGCTTCATGACGATCTACGGCTATGCCCGCCTGATCGGCTACGACAAGCACCTGCAGTTCCAGCCTGACATTCTCGCCGATTTCAGCTCGGAAGACGACACGGTCTTCACCTTCAGGCTGCGCGAAGGCCATAAATGGTCCGATGGAGAACCATTCACGGCCGACGATTTCCGCTACTGGTGGGAAGACGTCATCCTCAACGACAAGCTGACGCCGGGCGGCGGCGCGCTGGAGCTTCGCCCGCATGGCAGCCTGCCGCGCTTCGAGATGCTCGATCCGCTGACGGTGCGCTATAGCTGGGACAAACCCAACCCGATGTTCCTGCCGACGCTCGCCGGCCCCATACCGCTCGTCATCGTCGGGCCGGCGCATTATCTCAAGCAGTTCCATAAGAAGTTCCAGCCCGACCAGGCGAAGATGGAACAGATGATGCAGGCCAACCGCGTCAAGAAATGGCAGGACCTGCACATCAAGATGGCCCGCTCCTACCGGCCTGAGAATCCCAACCTGCCCACGCTCGATCCCTGGCGCAACACGACGGCGCTGCCGGCCGAGCAATTCGTCTTCGAGCGCAACCCGTTCTTCCACCGCGTCGACGAGACCGGCCGGCAGCTTCCCTATCTCGACCGCTTCATCCTCAACGTCTCCTCCTCGTCGATCATCGCCGCCAAGGCGGGCGCCGGCGAAGCCGACCTGCAGGCGACCGGCATCGATTTCAACGACTATACGTTCCTGAAAGAAGCTGAGAAGCGCTTCCCGGTGAAGGTCAATCTCTGGAAGGTGGCGCGCGGCTCGCGCATCACGCTGTTGCCGAACCTCAACTGCGCCGACGAGGTATGGCGCGGCCTTTTCCGCGACGTGCGCCTGCGCCGCGCCTTGTCGCTGGCGATCGACCGGCATGAGATCAACATGGTCGCCTTTTACGGGCTCGGCACGCCGAGCGCCGATACCGTCCTGCCCGACAGCCCGCTGTTCAAGCAGGAATATGCCGATGCCTACGTGAAGTTCGATGCCGACGAGGCCAACCGCCTGCTCGACGAGATCGGCCTGACCAAGCGCGGCGATGACGGCATCAGGCTGCTGCCGGACGGGCGGCGCGCCGAGATCACCGTCGAAACCGCCGGCGAGAGCAATCTCGATACCGACGTGCTGGAGCTGGTGCACGATCACTGGGCCAATATCGGCCTTGCGCTCTATACCCGCACCTCGCAGCGCGACGTCTTCCGCAACCGCGCGATGAGCGGCTCAATCATGATGTCGATCTGGTACGGCCTCGACAATGGCGTTCCCACAGCCGACATGTCGCCCTCGGGACTGGCGCCGACCCTCGACGATCAGCTGCAATGGCCGCTCTGGGGCATGCATTACCTCTCCGCCGGCCAGGAGGGTGCAGCCCCCGACCTGCCTGAAGCGGCCGAACTGGTCGACCTGCTCAAACAATGGGGCTCGACGGCGAAATTCGAAGAGCGCCAGGTGATCTGGCACAAGATGCTGTCGCTCTATACGCAGCAGGTGTTCTCGATCGGCCTGATCAACAGCACGCTGCAGCCGATCCTTCGCGCCGCCAAGCTGCAGAACCTGCCGGAGAAGGCCCTCTACGGCTTCGATCCCACCTCCTATCTCGGCATCTACATGCCGGATGCATTCTGGTACAAGGAGGCCTGAGGCGTGCTCAGATACATTCTCTGGCGCATCGCCGCCATGGTGCCGACGCTCTTCGTCATTTCGGCGCTGGTTTTCACCATCATCGAGCTGCCGCCGGGCGATTTCTTCGAGAGCCAGATCGCCGAGCTGCGCGCCTCGGGCGAGACCGCCAATCTCCAGGAAATCGAGGAGATGCGCCAGCAATACGGCTTCGACAAGCCGGAGATCGTGCGCTATTTCTACTGGGTCGGCGGCATGCTGCACGGCGATTTCGGCTATTCCTTCGAATACCAGATGCCGGTTTCCGACGTGGTCGGCGAGCGCCTGTGGCTGACGATCCTGGTCTCTTTCACGACCATCCTGCTCACGTGGCTGATCGCCTTTCCGATCGGCATCTATTCGGCCACGCACCAGTATAGCTGGAGCGATTACGGGCTGACCTTCCTCGGCCTGCTCGGCATCGCCATCCCGAACTTCATGCTGGCGCTGATCCTGATGTATTTCGCCAATATCTGGTTCGGCATTTCGATCGGCCATCTGATGGACCAGCAATATATCTCGGCGCCGATGAGCTGGGAGAAGGCACGCTCGATCCTCTCCCACCTGTGGATCCCCGTGATCATCGTCGGCACGGCGGGTACGGCCGGCATGATCCGGCGGCTGCGCGCCAACCTGCTCGACGAGATGCAGAAGCAATATGTGACGACGGCGCGCGCCAAGGGCCTGCATCCGATGCGGGCGCTGCTCAAATATCCGCTGCGCATGGCGCTCAACTTCTTCGTCGCCGATATCGGCTCGATCCTGCCGTCGATCATCTCCGGCGCCGAAATCGTCGCCATCGTCCTGTCGCTGGAGACGACGGGGCCGATGCTGATCAAGGCACTGCAGAGCCAGGACATGTATCTCGCCGGCTCCTTCCTGATGTTTTTGGCCTTCCTCAACGTCATCGGCGTTTTGATCTCCGACATCGCCCTCGGCTTCCTCGATCCCCGCATCCGTCTGCAAGGCAGGAGCACCAAATAATGTCGCCCCTTCCCGCACCCGGCGCGCCGCTTCCCCATTACGTCTCGACCGCGCCTTTCGATCCCTTGGCGACCGAGACCATGACGGCGGCGCAATCGCGCATCCATCTTGCATCGCAGAAGCAGCTGATGTGGTGGAAGTTCAAGCAGCACAGGCTGGCCTTGACTTCAGGCATCTTTCTCGCCGCCGTCTACCTGATGATCCTGATCGTCGAATTCCTTGCGCCCTACGGCCTGCACACCCGCAACGTCGATTTCATCCATGCGCCGCCGCAGCGCGTTCACTTCTTCGACAAGGGAGAGTTCGTCGGTCCCTTCGTCTACGGCCGCAGCATGACGCTCGATCTCGACACGCTGCACCGCGTCTATACCGACCGGCCGAACGACGTGCAGCCGATCCGCTTCTTCTGCCGCGGCGATTCCTATAAATTCTGGGGCCTCGTCGCTTCGAACTATCATCTGGTCTGCCCGTCGATCGGCGGCCAGATGTTCCTGCTCGGTACCGACCGGCTCGGCCGCGACGTGCTCTCGCGCATCCTTTACGGCGCGCGAATATCACTGACGATCGGCCTGATCGGCATTTCGATCAGCTTCGTGCTCGGCATCGTCATCGGCGGTCTCGCCGGCTATTGGGGCGGCGTGTTCGATCTCGTCGTCCAGCGCCTGATTGAAGTGCTGCAGTCGCTGCCGAGCCTGCCGCTATGGATGGCGCTGGCCGCCATCATGCCGGTGACCTGGAGCCCGATCGTCATCTATTTCGGCATCACCGTCATCCTCGGCATCATCGACTGGACCGGGCTAGCACGTGCCGTGCGCTCCAAGCTCCTGGCGCTGCGCGAGGAGGATTACGTCCAGGCGGCCCAGCTGATGGGCGCCAGCACGCCGCGCATCATCGGCCGGCATCTGGTGCCGGGCTTCATGTCGCATCTGATTGCCTCGGCGACGATTTCGATCCCCGGCATGATCCTCGGCGAGACCGCGCTCTCCTTCCTCGGCCTCGGCCTTCGCCCGCCGATCACCAGCTGGGGTATTCTGCTGACCGAGGCAAAAAGCGTCAGCGTCATCGCCTTTTATCCTTGGCTGCTCTATCCGATCATTCCTGTTGTTCTTGTCATTTTGGCGTTCAACTTTCTGGGAGACGGCTTGCGTGATGCGGCAGATCCCTACAAATAGCAGAAAACCCGGCGGCGCCTCATGGCACCGCCCCCGCCACGTGGCCTCCGGACGGTGGGGGTGCTAACTATGTTGTTCACCCCGGAGGGAACACCCATGGCCAGACGTCTCGAAGATGCGCGCATCCTCATGTACAGTCACGACACCTTCGGCCTCGGCCATCTCAGGCGCTGTCGCGCCATTGCCCATGCGCTGGTCGAGGATTATCGCGGCCTCAACATCCTGATCATTTCGGGCGCGACGATCGCCGGCGCCTTCGACTACCGCGCCCGCGTCGATTTCGTGAAGATCCCGAGCGTCATCAAGCTGCGCAACGGCGAATATACCTCGCTTGCCAGCCATATCGACCTGCACGAGACGCTGAAGATGCGCGAATCGAGCATCCGCCACACGGCCGAAACCTTCCAGCCCGATATTTTCATCGTCGACAAGGAGCCGATGGGACTGAAGGGCGAGGTCGAGGATACGCTTGCCTATCTCAAGGCCCGCGGCACCGTGCTGGTGCTCGGCCTGCGCGAGATCATGGACGCGCCGCATCTGCTCGAGGCCGAGTGGAAGCGGAACGGCATCATGCAGAAGATCGACCAATATTACGACAGCGTCTGGGTCTATGGCCCGCCGGATTTCTACGATCCGCTTGTCGGTCTCGACGTGCCGGCGAGCCTGCGCCGGAAGATGGATTTCGTCGGTTTCCTGCAGCGCAGCGTCTCCAAGGGCAAGACCTCGATCAACGCCCGCAAGGATAACTACCTGCTCGTCACCACAGGCGGCGGCGGCGACGGCTCCGATCTCGTCCACGACGTGATGAACGCCTATGAGGCCGATCCGACGCTGACGCAGAAAGCGCTCGTCGTGCTCGGTCCCTATATGCCGGCCGCCGAACGCGCCAAGCTGGTGCAGAAGGGCGAGGCCATTCCCTATATCGAGGTGATCGAGTTCGACAACCACATGGAAGAGCTGATCGACGGCGCCACCGGCGTCGTCGCCATGGGCGGCTATAATACCTATTGCGAGATCCTCTCCTTCGACAAGCCTGCCCTCATCGTGCCGCGGGTCAAGCCGCGCGAGGAACAGCTGCTGCGCGCCCAGCGGGCAAGCGCGCTCGGCCTCGTCGATATGCTGCTGCCGGACCAATCGGCCGATCCCACCATCATGTCCGAGGCGCTGAAGCGTCTGCCTTCCCGCCTGCCGCCGTCGAAGAGCGGCAGCAACATGCATCTCGAAGGGCTCGACCACATCTCGCAGACGGTCGGCCGATGGATCGATGGCCGCGCCAGCCACCTTTCCCTCGTCGCGGAATAGGGCACAGCCTTGCCGCCACGCCGCAAGATCCTCGTCGTGCTGAAAGGCTATCCCCGCCTATCAGAAACCTTCATCGCCCAGGAGCTGCTCGGCTTGGAAAAGGCCGGCTTCGACCTGACGCTGATTTCGATGCGCCGGCCGACCGACAAGAAGCGCCATCCCGTGCATGACGAGATCAAGGCGCGCGTCGTCTACCTGCCGGAATATCTGCACGAGGAGCCGATCCGCGTGCTGAAAGGCCTGATCGCCGGCTTCTCGAAGCCCGGCTTCAAGGCGCTGATCAAACGTTTCCTCGCGGATCTCCCACGCGACATCTCCCGCAACCGCTTCCGCCGTCTCGGCCAGGCGCTGGTGCTGGCACGCGAATGGCCGGATGGAGGCGAATGGCTGCATGCCCATTTCATCCACACGCCGGCTTCGGTGACGGAATATGCGAGCATCCTCACCGGCACACCCTGGACCTGTTCGGCGCATGCCAAGGACATCTGGACGTCGCCCGACTGGGAGCTGCAGGAAAAACTCGGCAGCGCCCGCTGGGCCGTCACCTGCACCAGGACAGGTTATGAGCACATGCGCGCCCTGACATCCCGCAAGGATGCCGTGCACCTCAGCTACCACGGTCTCGATCTCGCCCGGTTCGGCGCCTTTGCCGGCGAGCGTTCGGAGAGGACCGGCAGCGACCCGGCAGATCCCGCCTTCATCTTGAGCGTCGGCCGCGCCGTCGAGAAGAAGGGCTATGACGTGCTGCTGCGCGCACTCGCCCTGTTGCCTAGCGATCTCCACTGGCGCATGGACCATATAGGCGGCGGCGAGGAACTGGCGAAGCTGAAGGCATTGGCCGCCGAGCTCGGCCTCTCCCACCGCATCGTCTGGAAGGGCGCCCTGGCGCAGGAAGACGTGCTCGATCATTACCGCCGCGCCGACCTCTTCGCGCTCGCCTGCCGGATTGCCGCCAACGGCGACCGCGACGGCCTGCCGAACGTGCTGGTGGAAGCCTCTAGCCAGCGGCTCGTCTGCCTCTCGACCGCGGTATCCGGCGTGCCGGAACTTTTGGAGGACGGCGAAAACGGCCTGGTGGTGCCGCCGGAGGATCCGGCGCTACTGGCCAAAGCGCTGGAGACGGCGATCCGCGACCCGGCGCTTCGCAAGCGCCTCGGCGACGCCGCCGAAAGGCGGGTGCGTGACGATTTCGACTATCACTCCAGCATCCGGCAGCTCACCGGCCTGTTCGAGGCCGAATGGCAGAAGGCGTCATGACGGCACCGCGTATCTTCTTCTACGTCCAGCACCTGCTCGGCATCGGCCACATCGCCCGCGCCAGCCGCATCGCCAATGCGCTGGTCAAGGACGGTTTCGACGTCACCGTGGTCACCGGCGGCCTGCCGGTGCCGGGTTTTCCCGGCGAGGGCGTCAAGACTGTGGCCCTGCCGCCGGTCGTCGCCAGCAATGCCGGCTTCTCCGGCCTGGCCGACGCCGATGGCCGCCCAGCCGGCGAGGATTTCCTCAATGCCCGCCGCGATCTGCTGCTCGATGCCTTCCATGCCGCAAGGCCGGATGTCGTCATCATCGAAGCTTTCCCCTTCGGCCGGCGGCAGATGCGCTTCGAACTGCTGCCCTTGCTTGCGGCGATCGACAAGACCGAACCGCGGCCGAAACTCTTGAGCTCGGTGCGCGACATCCTGCAGGAAAACCGCAAGGCCGGCCGCGACGCGGAGACCGCAGCCCTGGTCAGGGCGCATTTCGATGCCGTGCTCGTCCACGGCGATCCCGGCTTCACCAGGCTGGAGGACACTTTCCCGCTGACGGCGGAGATTGCCGACAGGCTGCGCTATACCGGCCTCGTCGCAGCGCCGCCGGCGCCGGAACCGGGCGAAACCTTCGACATCATCGCATCGGCAGGCGGCGGCGCGGTCGGCGCCGCGCTGATCGGCGCGGCGAAAGAGGCGGCGGCCCTGCTGCCGGCCGATCTGCGCTGGCTGCTGATCGCAGGCCCGAACCTACCGGAAGCCGATTTCGCCGCGCTGTCGCAGGATGCCGCCCCAAACGTGACGCTGGTGCGCTTCCGCAAGGATTTTCCCTCGCTGCTGCGCGGCGCGAAAGTGTCGATCTCGCAGGCAGGCTACAACACGGTCGGCGACCTCCTGCGCAGTCAATGCCGGGCGATCCTCATCCCCTTCGTCGCCGGCGGCGAGACCGAGCAGACGGTGCGCGCCGAACGGCTGCAGGCGCTGGATCTCGCCGACATCCTGCCGGAAACGGGACTGACGCCAGGCCATGTCAAGGAAGCGGTCGAAAAAGCGCTCGCCGCGCCGCGCCGCGGGGCGGTCTCGCTCGATCTCGACGGCGCCGAGAAAACCGCCGGCATCATTCGCTCCATGCTGGCCGGCAATTCGACGTTTTGAGGATATCGATGAGCGCGGGCGGCTAAAGACATGGGCGCACGGCTTCGGCAAAGCTGTCCCAATCTCATGCTGCCACTATCTGGCAGCAGCAAGCCTGTATAAGCTTACCGCATGTCCCGCTCCGAACGCCTCCTCGACCTTCTCCAGGTACTGCGCCGCCACCGCCGGCCGGTCAGCGGCGGGGTGCTGGCCGACGAGATCGGCGTCAGTATCCGCACCCTCTACCGGGATATCGCCAGCCTTCAGGCCCAGGGCGCGGCAATCGAGGGCGAACCGGGCGTCGGTTATGTCCTGAAACCGGGATTTCTGCTGCCGCCGCTGATGTTTCCGCCTGAGGAAATCGAAGCGCTCGTGCTCGGCTCCCGATGGGTAGCGGACAGAGGGGACGATCACTTACGCGATGCGGCGCGAAATGCGCTGGCGCGGATCGCAGCCGTGCTGCCGCCCGAATTGCGCGACGCATTGGAGGCCTCCGCCCTTCTGGTGGGGCCAGGCGTCAAAATCCCCGTCGACTCGGTCGATCCGGCCCTGCTGCGCAAGGCGATCCGCACCGAACGCAAGCTTTCGCTCTCCTATAGCGACGGCGCCGGCGTGGCGTCGGAGCGTGTGGTGTGGCCCTTCGCGCTTGCCTTTTTCGATCAGGTGCGCGTCCTCCTCGGCTGGTGCGAACTCCGCCAGGATTTCCGCTCGTTTCGCACGGATCGAATCGTTCAAGCGCAAGCGCTCGACACACGTTATCCCAAGCGCCGGCAGGCGCTGCTGAAGCAGTGGCGGGAGATCCAGGGAATATCGACCCCTAAACATTAAAAGGGCACAGTGTCCGCTCGCGATCCGGCCCATCTGCCGGAGCGCCTGGGCAGGACCGCTCTTCCGCTAAGTGCTCGGCTGCGGGATTGCCAGCCCATCCACCAGAGTGGCAATGGCTGCCTCCAGCGGCGCCGATCCGACCTTTTCTGGCACCAGAAGTCCATCGATCGCAAGCAGGGTGATGCCGTGAATGAGCGCCCATGCGGCGGTCGCCTGTCCCCTGACTGGCCGCTTGCGAATGGTGCCAGCAGCCTGACCGCGTCCGAGCATGTCCAGCACGACGTCAAATACCGCGAGCGCCCTTTGATCGAGATGCATTCCCACGGCCCGCCCCTCCTCCGCGCTGAACATCAGGCGATATAAGGCCGGGTTGTCGGTTCCGAACGCGACATATGCCAGAGATATCGGAGTGATCTCCTCGAGCAGCGATCTGGGGGCTTCGGGTTTCGCCTCCACCAGCGCCTCGCGTAGTCGATCGAACCCAATCATGGCGAGTTCTACCAGAAGGGCAGTCCTATCCGGAAAGTGCTTGTAGGGCGCCGCGTGGCTGACGCCTGCCCGACGGGCGACTTCCCGCAGCGTGAACTGCCAGTCCTTCTCTGTCCGAAGCATGTCCAGAGCAGTTTCAATAATTGCGCGGCGGAGATCACCGTGATGATAGGGGCGGTGGGGTGCAGCCTGCATGGGACCTCAAAGTTTCTCATGGATACATTGTTGACACTGGTAACTTTGTCGCCTATCTAAAGGCGTATGTTTCTTCTGTCTACATCGGAATGCACCATGCACGCCATAGCAAAAATCAACGGCACCATCATGCATGCCGCGCAGGACGTGCCTTTCAGCAGCGTCGGCGCCAGCGGAATAGGTGCCGATCACGACGTAGTGGGTTTCAGGCGTCTGAGCCATGCCAAAGGCATCTATGAGCAGGGACGGTGGAACGCCGTCAAACTGTTCCATCCCCCAGACGGAAAGCTGACCGGGCGCATCCCGAACGTCATGCTCCGGTGAAGATTCAACTTTGCAGGGGCGAACAAGCACGACCCGTGTCAGCTCCTCCGAAATATCCATGCAATTGAAAGGAAAACCAATGCAAAATGTTGTTAACGCGGAAACGCAAACGTCCCTCGTAGGAAAACCGAATAGTGCCGCGCCGAAGCGGGCCCTGATCACCGGTGCGTCCAGCGGCATGGGTCTCGAATATGCCGAACTCTTGGCAGCGCAAAAGGTAAATCTCGTGCTCGCCGCCCGGCGCAGGGAGCCGATGGAGAAGCTCGCCATAGAGCTTCGACAAAAATACGGTGTCGAGATCGTCGTCGAACCGATCGATCTTGCAGTCCCTGGTGCTGCCGCTCGTTTGAAAAGCAGCCTGGACGACAAGTCGCTGCAGATCGATATTCTCGTGAACAATGCTGGCTACGGGCTGCATGGGGACTTTCTGGACACCCCGCTGGAGCGCACGACCGATATGATGCAGCTCAACATCACGGCGGTAACGGAACTGAGCTTTATCTTCGGACAGGATATGGCAACTCGCGGATCCGGACAGATTCTCCTCATCGCGAGCATTCTGGCATTTCAGCCTGTCCCTGGGTTTTCAGCCTATGCAGCAACGAAGTCTTACGTCCTTTCCTTTGGAGAAGCTTTGCACGACGAACTCAGCCCCCGAGGCGTGACTGTCACCTGCCTTTGCCCAGGACACACCGAAACCGGATTCGATTCGGCCGCTAGCGCCCCTGTTTCGCGCATGCTGCGCCTTCTGACGATGAAGCCCCGCCCTGTCGCCGAAAGCGGTCTCCGCGCGCTGTCACAAGGCAAGCCCTCCGTAGTTGCCGGGTTCATGAACAAGATCATCATATTTTCTAATCGCCTGACACCGCGCTCGATGCAGCGAGCCGTCATGAAAAGCGTTACGGGGGGATGAACCGCAGTCGGCCGGCGACCGACGCGTCCGTTGCCGGCCTGTTGATCTTCGCAGCCAGTGTGCATTTTCGGGAAGGTTGTACGGCAATGGCAAACGCCGCCCGTATCACCATACCGTATATCTGTACCCCTTTAGTGTTGGGGGGCCAATATCGCATCGAGACGGATGATACTGCCAGAATTTGGCAGTATCAGGTCATAAGGTTCTGCTGTCCAACGAACAACAGGAGACCCTTATGACCGCCAGCAACAGCATTCTTCTCTACGTGACCGACGCGCCGGCGAGCGCCCGCTTCTACGCCAAGCTGCTCGGGAAGGAGCCCGTGGAAGCGAGCGAAACCTTCGCCATGTTCATCCTGCCTTCCGGCTTGGGGCTCGGTCTCTGGGGCAAGGCCGGCGTCGAGCCCGCGCCGGCAGCAGCCGGCGGCGGCTGCGATATAGGGTTCAAGGTCGCCGCATCAGAGATGGTCGATGCGACCCACGCCGATTGGCAGGCCAAGGGCGCCGATATCGTCATGGCGCCGACCGATCTCGATTTCGGCCGAAGCTTCGTCGCCGCCGATCCCGATGGGCATCGCCTGCGTGTCTATACCGTGGCCGAGGAGGTTTGAGCCATGGCCAAAGCCTGGATCGCCGTCGCCTCCGCAGAGCATGTCCGCATCGGCCGTCAAGCCGGTTTCATGCAGGTCTGTCACGGCAAGGCGTCACCCCTCCGGCGGATCACGCCTGGGGATCGCGTGATCTATTATTCGCCGACCGTCGTCTTCGGCGGCAAGGACCGCCTGCAGGCTTTCACCGCGATCGGTGTGGCCCGCGACGGCGCGCCCTACCTGGTGGAGATGGAAAGCGGTTTCAGGCCCTGGCGGCGGGATGTCGACTGGCGGCCTGCGGAGGAAACCCCGATCCGGCCGCTGCTCGGCCGGCTGGCCTTCACCCGGGTCGGCCCCAATTGGGGCTATCAGCTCCGCTTCGGTTTGTTCGGCATCGGCGATGAGGATGCCGATATGATCGCGGAAGCGATGAGCCATGCCGATCCGAACGCCATGCTTCGCGACGTCGCGGCATGAACCCGGCCGCCTAAAAGAACGTCAATGGCCAACCCCCGGATTTTTCCGGGGGTTTCTTTGCTCGCAGCACCGATCTCAACTTAAATCGGTATCGATTCAGCGATAAAATTATCCAGCAATTCCAAGTGCTGCAGCGTCCTTTGCACGTCTTTTCGGACGTGCGGCGCTGCAATCCAAAATTCCTGTGATATAAGCAAAGTTCGGGCGAGAATCGGCACGTCTGCAGCCGGTCGCTTCGCCTTGTTTTCATTGCGATATCGGCGGTCCGGCTGCATGGTCCTGTTCTCAAGAATCCTCCCCATCCCGGCCCCCGGAATTTCCCAGCACGCTGACGGTTAGCCATGGAAAAAAGCCTCGCCCGCTACATCTGGAAGAACACGCGGCTGCAGCAGCTGTGGATTCTGGCTGTCGTCGCCGCCTCGATGGTGCCCTATTTCCTGTCTTTCGACCTGCCGAAGCAGATCGTCAACGGACCGATCCAGGGCGACGGTTTCGAAGGTCCGGGCGCAAGGCAGACCTTCATGCACATCGCCTACGACATTCCGCTGATCGGCCATGTCGAATTCTTTCAAGGCCTGCAGCTCAACCGCTTCCAGATGCTGATGGCCCTCAGCCTGGTGTTTCTGGCGCTGGTGGTGCTGAACGGTCTCTTCAAGTTCTATATCAACACCTATAAGGGCCGGCTCGGCGAGCGCATGCTGCGGCGCATCCGCTTCGAACTGATCGACCGGGTGCTGCGGTTTCCGCCCATCCACTTCAAGCGGGTGAAATCGGCCGAGATCGCCACGATGATCAAGGACGAGGTGGAGCCGATGGGCGGCTTCACCGGCGATGCCTTCGTTTCGCCCGCCCTTCTCGGCGGTCAGGCAATCACGGCGCTCGCCTTCATCATCGTCCAGAATTTCTGGCTCGGCATGATCGCCGCCGGCATCGTCGGTGTTCAGGCCGTCGTCATTCCCCGCATGCGCAAGCGCCTGCTGGATCTCGGCCGCCAGAGACAGCTGACGGCACGCGAACTGTCCGGCCGCGTCGGCGAAATCGTCGACGGCATCGGCACGATCCACGGCAACGACACCTCCAACCTCGAACGCGCCGACATCGCCTCGCGGCTCGGCCGGATCTTCTCGATTCGCTACGACCTTTACCAGTGGAAGTTCCTGGTGAAGTTCATCAACAACTTCCTCGCCCAGGTCACGCCCTTCCTGTTCTACGCGATCGGCGGTTACCTGGCGCTGCAGGGCCGGCTCGACATCGGCCAGCTCGTTGCCGTCATATCGGCCTATAAGGACCTGCCCGGGCCGCTGAAAGAACTGATCGACTGGGACCAGATGCGCCAGGACGTGCAGGTGAAGTACCAGCAGGTCTACGAGCAGTTCAACGTCGAGCCGCTGATCGACAGCCGCATTCAGGAGCTCGCCACCGCCCCCGTCGGCGCGCTGACCAGCGCGCTCGTCGTCACCAACCTCTCGCTTTCCGACGACAGCGGCGCCCGCCTCGTCGATCACGTCTCCGTCGAGATCAAGCCGAACGAGACGGTGGCGATCGTCGGCCCGAACGGCAGCGGCGCCGAAGCCTTCGCCGAAGCGCTCGGCCGCATGGTCTGGCCCGATTCCGGCCGCATCACCATTGACGGGCGCGACCTCCTGGACTTGCCGGAATCGATCACCGGCCGGCGCATCTCCTATGCCTCGGCCGACACCTTCTTCTTCCACGGCTCGCTCGCCAGCAATCTGCTCTACGGCCTCAAACACGCGCCGATGACCGATCCCGTCTACGACGAGAAGGAAGCGCTCGAGTATAAATGGCATTCCGTCGAGGCGGTGAAGGCCGGCAATCCGACGCTCGACCTCAACAGCGACTGGGTGGATTATCAGGCCGCCGGCGCCAGCGGGCCTGAAGATCTGCTGAAAGCCATCCGCCCGGTGCTCGACGCCGTGCTGATCTCGCAGGACATCCTCGATCTGGCGCTGCGCTCGAACGTCAATACCGACGTGCATGTGGCCGTCAGCGACCACGTCGTAACCCTGCGCGCCTCGCTGCGGGATCGGCTGCGCGACGAAGGGCTCGACGGCATCGTCGTGCCCTTCGATTTCGACGCCTATAACGCCCAGGCGACGGTCGGTGAGAACCTGCTGTTCGGCACGATGAAGCGGCCGCTGATGACCAACCGCCGGCTGGCCGCCCATCCCTATTTCCAGCAGCTGTTCCGCGAGACGGGCCTGAGCACCGATCTCTACGCCATGGGCCTGGAGATTGCCGAGAACGCCGTCGAACTCTTCCACGATCTGCCGCCGGACCATCCGTTCTTCCAGCAGCTGACCTTCATGACGGCGGACGACATTCCGACCTACCAGGCGCTGCTGCAGAAGCTGCAAAGCCGCCGCTTCGAGGACGCCACACCCGAGGAACGTTCGGCCATCATCCGGCTGAGCTTCGCCTATATCGAGCCGCGCCACCGCTTCGGCCTGCTGACCGACGAGCTGATGGACAAGATCGTCAGCGCCCGCAAGCAGTTCCATGAGCATATCCCGGCCGATCTCGCCGAGCTGATCGAGCGCTACGATGCCGAGCGTTTCACCCCGTCGGCCAGCCTGATGGACAATGTGCTGTTCGGCCGCATTGCCTATCAGCAGGCCGACGCGTCCGACCGCATCCGCGCCATCATGGGCGAACTCTTCGACGCGCTCGATCTTTACGACGATGTCCTGTCGATCGGGCTGGAATTCGACGTCGGCTCCGGCGGCAAGCGGCTGACCATGGTGCAGCGGCAGAAGCTGAATCTCGCCCGTGCGCTGCTGAAACGCTCGGACTATTTCATCTTCAACCGGCCGCTGTCGGCGCTCGACCAGCGCGTTCAGGATCAGATCACCCGCAACATCGTCGAAGACCTGCACGAAGAGGGCAAGCGGCCGGCGATCATCTGGGTGCTCTCCAATGCGCGGCTCGCCGAGATGTTCGACCGCATCCTGCTCTTCGACCGCGGCGGGCTGGCGGAAGCCGGAAACTATCCGGAACTTTCCGAGAAAAACGGGATGTTCAAGGAACTGTTATCGTAATATTCTATTGGGGCGGCGATGGTAGGCGTTCCCGGGGGGACGTCCGGAATTGAAGGCGCCTGGTTCCAAGAACCCTGCGTCAGGGGATTGAAACGCTCATGCTGTTGAGAGACGAAGTCGAAATGCTGCGCCGGGTGCCGATCTTTGCGAGGATTGCGCCGGCCAAGCTCAAGCTTTTGGCCTTCACCTCCGATCGCATGACCTACAAGGCCGGCCAGGATCTCTTTCACCAGGGCGATGTCGGCGACGCCGCCTATGTCATCCTCTCCGGCAGCGCCGACATCATCGTCTCCTCGCCGGCCGGCGAGATCAAGGTCGCCGATGTCGAGCTCAACTCCATCGTCGGCGAAATCGCCATCCTCTGCGATGTCTCGCGCACGGCAACGGTGCGCGCCACCTCGCCGCTCGAGGTGCTGCGCATCAGCAAGGAGCACTTCCTGAAGCTGCTCAGCGACTTCCCCGAAATGGCCGTCGAAATCATGCGCGTGCTCGCCGACCGCCTGAACCACACCACCGCGGAACTGACCGCGGCGCGGGCGGCAAAGCAGCCGCAGATGGCGCAGTAGAGTCGCTGAACCAGAATTGCTCGGCAGCTCATACGAAGACCGAACGGGCGGTAAACATCATGGATGTCCGGAGGATTTCGCGGGCGTTTCAACCGGTCTGAAAGAGCTTCATTCGACCGTCATGGATCAGAAGCGCGCTCAAAACACCTGTTTCGCAAGCCCCGCTATCCAGGTTGATCCTGTGCTGGTTGCTGAGAACGACATCGGCGATGGGCGTGTGACCATGTATGATGGCCAGCCCATCTTCATATGGCCCCTTCGAAGAAAGCCAAGGCTCGCGAATCCACGCAAGAGTTTCTGCGGTCTGACGATTGATCGGAACCTCTGCATCGATGCCCGCATGGACGAAAAGTAGTTTTCCGATCTGCACCTTCAGAGACAACGAATGCAGCCACTCAATCATATCGCCGCCTAGAAGCTCCGACACCCTCTCTTCCCACCGGCCGCGAGGGTCAACGCCGAGTTCCTCAAAGAATTCGGTACCGCCATTCGCCAGCCAACGATCCATCATCTTGGCGTCAGGTGCGCGAAGCAACTGAATCAATCGATGTTCATGATTTCCAAGAGGGTGCAGTTGGTCGCACCGGGAATGCCCTGCATGGCTAATCTCAGCGACCGCACGCTTTCCGGCCCCCCGGGTCGATCAGATCGCCCAGATGGATGCAATGAGCAGCACCCGGAGAAATGAGGTGAAATTCGTGCGCAATACCGAGATGCATCTCTCTCAGAAGATCAGCGCGTCCACGAACGTCGCCGATCGCGCAAATGGCTGTCTCTTCATCGATTTCACGGGTGGAGGGCATCCACTCTGAACGGACTATCACTATGGAGCTTCCCAGCAATCAGCTATTAGAAAGGCGCATGATGGTTCATGCTTTCGGGCAGGTATCAGATCAAGATTTCGGCGGCCATTTTTGCGCACCATGGACGAGGCGCAAAATTTCCACCTGTTTGGCTTTTTGGCGGACACGATAGATCACGATGAAAGATGTGCGTGAAATGACCAGTTCGCGCGTTCCATCGATTCGTCCGGGCCGGCCGATCTCCGGCTGATCAATGAGCAAATCGGTCTGACGCTCGATCTCATCAAGTTGGCTTATCGCGGCGCCGACATTCTGGTCGGCGATAAACTGAATGGCTCTTTTGCGATCGGATGCAGCTTTCGCACGCCAGACGAGCTTCACTTGCTCTCGCCCTTAAGCCGCGCCAACAGTTCCGCCCGTTCGCGCGCCATCTCTTCCTTAACGACTTCGTGCGGGATCCAGACCGCGTTCGGATCATCGGCTTCCCGAATCGCTTCCTCGACCTGTTCGCGGAACCATTTGTCGTATTCCGCCGCCTCATGGGTCCGACGCAAAGCGGCGGCCCGATCCGGCCGCGATGCCGTCTCGGGAACGTAATCGGCCGCATCGACATCGAACTGCGAGATGCCGATATCCTTGAGATAGGACACCAGCGTATCCATGCGCTTGAACAGGCGCACCTGCCGGCTGCGCTGGGCGGCGAGCGGACGCTCTGATTTGCCGTAGCGGATGACGACGGACCAGCCGCCGGTCTTGCCGACGACATGCGCGGCATCGACCGCGCCTGCATCGACAAGGCGGGAAAGGGTCGAATGATCGATGGTTTCCGCGGTCATGGCATATCCTCGCTGATCGCGGATATCCTATGCAATTAATTATAGATTGCAATGCGTTCAATAATTGGAATGCATTGCCCGAAATGAAAGTTCGCTTTATTCTTCTGCCCGGTCGGTGCCGATGGCTGCCCCTCACCCTAACCCTCTCCCCGTAAAAAACGGGGAGAGGGGACGTGCCCAGTGAGAGCTTGGCGAGAAACGGAGAGGTCGCGGCTCGGTCCCTTCGCCCCGCAAGCGGGGAGAAGGTGCCCGCAGGCGGATGAGGGGCGGGCCTCGACGACCCGCCTATTCCCGCTGTTCCAGCGCTCTGCTGAAAGCCAGCGCCGCCAGCGTGCAGATGGCGCCGGAGAGAAGGTAGTAGCCGACGAAGGTCAGGCCGAAGCGGCTGGAAAGGCTGAGCGCCACCAGCGGCGCGAAGCCGGCGCCGATCAGCCAGGCGAGGTCCGAGGTGAAGGCAGCACCCGTATAGCGATAGCCGCGGCCGAAGCGCGACGAGATCGAGCCGGTCGCCTGGCCGAAGGACAGGCCGAGTACGCCGAAACCGATGATGACGAAGGCGTCGTGGCCGCTGTTGCCGGAGGCGATCAGGATCGGCCCGACGAAGCTGAAGACGGCGATCAGGACGGCGCAGATGGCAAGCTGGGCGCGCCGGCCGATGCGGTCGGCGATCAGGCCCGAGGCGATGATCGTGAGGATGCCGACCATGGCGCCGACCACCTGCACCACCATGAAGGCGCCGATCGGCTGGTTGCCGTAAAGGCTCATCCAGCCGAGCGGGAAGATGGTGACGAGGTGGAACATGGCAAAGCTTGCGAGCGGCACGAAGGCGCCGATCAGAATATCGCGGCCGTGAACGCGCAGCACGTCCAGGATCGGTGCTGCCTCCAGCTCGTGCTGTTCGAGCAGCGTGCCGAATTCCTTGGTCATGACCAGGCGCAGACGGGCAAACAGCGCCACGACGTTGATCGCGAAGGCGACGAAGAAGGGATAACGCCAGCCCCAGGAGAGGAAATCCTCGCTGGAAAGATTGGCGACGAAATAACCGAACAGGGTGCTGGCCAGCGCAAAGCCGATCGGCGCGCCGAGCTGCGGGATCATCGCATACCAGCCGCGGCGATTGGCCGGCGCGTTGAGCGCCAGCAGCGAGGCGAGCCCGTCCCAGGCGCCGCCGAGCGCAAAACCCTGGCCGAGGCGGAAGAGCGCCAAGAGCGCGATCGACCAGACGCCGATCTCCTCGTAACCCGGCAGGAAGGCGATCGAGGCCGTGGAGCCGCCGAGCAGGAAGAGCGCGATCGTCAGCTTGGTGCCGCGCCCATACATCCGGTCGATGGTCATGAAGACGACGGAGCCGACGGGGCGGGCAAGGAAAGCGAGCGAGAAGATGGCGAAGGAATAGAGTGTCGCCGTCAGCCTGTCGGGCGCGAAGGGGAAGACCAGCTGTGGAAAGACCAGGACCGAGGCGAGGCCATAGACGAAGAAATCGAAGAATTCCGACATGCGGCCGATCACCACGCCGACGGCGATGCTGCCTGGCGAAACCGGTTTGTCGTCGTGAATACGCCGCGCGTCGCGTTCCAGCGACGATGATGACGGCCCGTAGTGCGATGTTGTTGCCATAAACGCCTCCTCGTTAAGGCGCTTCCGGCAAGGCGCCCCAAGCGTGATCTTGATCAAACCCGCAGGCTTATCAAGTCCGTAAGACTGAAATAGTTGATCATCGCGGCGCAAATGAAGCGCAGATAGGAAAAATTGCATGGCCCGAACGGTGATTTTCCCCTGCAAATGCTGGCTTGACCGCTTGTTGGGGATATATTGGACTGAAGCATGCGCCGGCAAAAATCCTTCTGGATTTCATCAGGATTTCAACGCTATAGGACACCAGCATTTACGCCGCAGTGCGGCATGATTGCTGCACTGCGACCAAAGGCCTCAT
The DNA here is from genome assembly GCF_030053155.1 of Rhizobium sp. BT03. Lineage (NCBI taxonomy): Bacteria > Pseudomonadati > Pseudomonadota > Alphaproteobacteria > Hyphomicrobiales > Rhizobiaceae > Rhizobium > Rhizobium sp. BT03. The sequence continues at coordinate 323,233 of NZ_CP125642.1, read as the reverse complement.
GTCGCGATCAGGTTCAGTGCTTTAGTCGCGAGACAAACGAAACAACAAGAGCTTAGAGACGTGCCAAAACTCATGAAGTTTTCCCGCCTTCTATCCGTCTTGCCGCTGCTTTTCCTGGCAGGATGCAACATGGTGGTCATGGCGCCGTCCGGCGACATCGCCGTGCAACAGCGCGATCTCATCGTCATCTCGACGGTGCTGATGCTTCTGATCATCGTCCCGGTGATCTTCCTGACGCTGCTCTTTGCCTGGCGCTACCGCCACTCCAACACGGCCGCAACCTATGCGCCGGAATGGCACCATTCGACCCGCCTGGAAATCGTCATCTGGGCTGCACCCCTGGCGATCATCATTGCGCTCGGCGCCGTGACCTGGATTTCCACCCATAAGCTCGATCCCTATCGGCCACTCGACCGCCTCGATGCGGCGCGCGCCATCCCGGCCGATACCAAGCCGCTGACCGTCGAGGTCGTGGCGCTCGACTGGAAGTGGCTGTTCTTCTATCCCGAACTCGGGATTGCCACCGTCAACGAGCTTGCCGCTCCGGTGGACCAACCGATCAATTTCAAGATCACTGCTTCTTCGGTGATGAACTCCTTCTACATCCCTGCGCTCGCCGGCCAGATCTACGCCATGCCTGGTATGGAGACGAAGCTGCACGCCGTCATCAACCAGGAAGGCGAGTATGAGGGCTTCTCCGCCAATTACAGCGGCGCCGGCTTCTCGCACATGCGCTTCAAGTTCCATGGCCTTAACCGCGAAGGCTTCGACGCCTGGGTGGCCAAGGTCAAGCAGCAGGGCACGATGCTCAACCGCGACGCCTATCTGAAGCTCGAGAAGCCGAGCGAGAAGGAGCCGGTGCGTTATTATGCCGGCGCCGACGCCGATCTCTACACCGCCATCCTCAACATGTGCGCCACGCCGGGCAAGATGTGCATGAACGAGATGATGCACATCGACATGATGGGCGGCAGCGGCAAGGAAAGTGCCGAGAATCGCGAGAAGCTGCAATATGACAACCGCCATGCCGACGAAGGCATCGTGGCGCCCGCCGCCACCGTGCCGGCAACGGGCGCTCCGGCGCGCAGCGAGCCGGCCAACACAAGCGATGGCAACAGCATGCAGCACGACATGCCCGGCATGCAGGGCACGCCCGGCACGGACATGCGGCATAACGGCCATTCCATGCCCGGCATGACCAACGGCGCCGATCCTGCGCCGGCGCAGCTCAACAACAACAATTAACCTGGCGCTTTGCGTCGCAAGACATAATGAACGGGTTGTTCCATGTTTTCCAATCCTGACCTCCTGAAGTTCGTCTTCGGCCGGTTGACCCTCGATGCCATCCCCTATCACGAGCCGATTCTGGTCGTGACCTTCATCGGCGTCGTCATCGGCGGTCTCGCGCTGCTCGGCGCCATCACCTATTTCAAGTTCTGGGGCCCGCTCTGGCACGACTGGATCTGCAGCGTCGATCACAAGAAGATCGGCATCATGTATGTGATCCTGGCGGTCATCATGCTGCTGCGCGGCTTCTCCGACGCCATCCTGATGCGCATCCAGCAGGCGATTGCCTTCAACGGGTCGGAAGGCTACCTGCCGCCGCACCATTACGACCAGATCTTCACCGCCCACGGCGTCATCATGATCTTCTTCGTGGCGATGCCCTTCGTCACCGGTCTGATGAACTTCGTGGTGCCGCTGCAGATCGGCGCGCGCGACGTCTCCTTCCCCTTCTTGAACAATTTCTCCTTTTGGATGACCACCGCCGGCGCGATCATCATCATGCTGTCGCTGTTCATCGGCGAATTCGCCCAGACCGGCTGGCTCGCCTACCCGCCGCTGTCGGGCGCCGCCTATAGTCCCGGCGTCGGCGTCGACTATTATATCTGGGGCCTGCAGGTGGCGGGTGTCGGAACGACGCTGTCCGGCATCAACCTGATCGCCACCATCGTCAAGATGCGCGCGCCGGGCATGACCTTCATGAAGATGCCGGTTTTCACCTGGACGGCGCTCTGCACCAACGTGCTGATCGTCGCTTCCTTCCCGATCCTGACCGCAACGCTCGTGCTGTTGTCGCTCGACCGCTATGCCGGGACGAACTTCTTCACCAACGACCTCGGCGGCAATCCGATGATGTACATCAACCTCATCTGGATCTGGGGCCATCCGGAGGTCTACATCCTGGTGCTGCCGGCCTTCGGGATCTTCTCCGAAGTCGTCGCCACCTTCTCGGGCAAACGCCTGTTCGGCTACGCCTCCATGGTCTACGCGACCTGCGTGATCATGATCCTGTCCTACATCGTCTGGCTGCACCACTTCTTCACCATGGGCTCGGGTGCCTCAGTCAACTCCTTCTTCGGCATCACCACGATGATCATCTCGATCCCGACAGGGGCGAAGATCTTCAACTGGCTCTTCACCATGTATCGCGGCCGCATCCGCTACGAGGTGCCGATGCTGTGGACGGTCGGCTTCATGGTCACCTTCGTCATCGGCGGCATGACCGGCGTCATGCTTGCCGTGCCGCCGGCCGACTTCGTGCTGCACAATTCGCTGTTCCTCATCGCCCACTTCCACAACGTCATCATCGGCGGCGTTCTCTTCGGCATGTTCGCCGGCGTGAACTACTGGTTCCCGAAGGCTTTCGGCTTCAAGCTCGATCCCTTCTGGGGCAAGCTGAGCTTCTGGTTCTGGCAGATCGGTTTCTGGTTCGCCTTCATGCCGCTCTATGTGCTCGGCCTGATGGGCGTCACCCGCCGCATGAGCCAGTTCGAGGACCCGTCGCTGCAGATCTGGTTCATCATCGCCGCCTTCGGCGTCGGCCTGATCGCGCTCGGCATTGCCGCCTTCCTGATCCAGATCGTCGTCAGCTTCATGAAGCGCGAGGAACTGCGCGACGACAGCGGCGATCCATGGGACGGCCGCACGCTGGAATGGTCGACCGCCTCGCCGCCGCCGGATTACAACTTCGCCTTCACGCCCGTCGTCCACGACCATGACAGCTGGTACGACATGAAGAACCGTGGTTATGCGCGTCCGCTCGAGGGCTTCCGGCCGATCCACATGCCGAAGAACACCGGCACCGGCGCCATCCTCTCCGCCATCAGCGTCGCGCTGGCCTTCGGCCTGATCTGGTACATGTGGTGGCTGGTCGTCGTCTCCTTCGTCGCCCTGCTGGTCGTGGCGATCGGCCATACCTTCAATTACCGGCGCGACTTCCACATCCCCGCCGAAGAGGTGACCGAAACGGAAGGCAAGCGCACCGCGCTGCTTGCCGAGCAGGTGTAACCATGAGCGATCAGACCATCGACACGGCCGAAAAGCCTGAATTCTACCTGACGGAAGATCATCATCCGGAGAACAGCACCAATCTCGGCTTCTGGCTCTACCTGATGAGCGACTGCCTGATCTTCGCGGTGCTGTTTGCCACCCACGGCGTGCTCGGCCGCAATTATGCCGCCGGCCCGTCGCCGGCCGATCTCTTCGATCTGCCGATCGTCGCACTCAACACCTCGATGCTGCTGTTCTCGTCGATCACCTATGGCTTCGCCATGCTGCAGATGGAGCGGAACGCCAAAGCGGAAACGCTGTTCTGGCTTGCCGTCACCGGACTGTTCGGCGCGGCCTTCATCGGGCTCGAGCTCTATGAGTTCATCCACCTGATCCACGAAGGCGCCGGCCCGACGCGCAGCGCCTTCCTGTCCTCCTTCTTCACGCTGGTCGGCACGCACGGGCTGCACGTCACCTTCGGCATCATCTGGCTGATAACGCTGATGGTGCAGGTGTCGATGCACGGGCTGGTCGAAGCCAACCGCCGCCGTCTGATGTGCCTGTCGATGTTCTGGCACTTCCTCGACGTCGTCTGGATCGGCGTCTTTTCCTTCGTCTATCTCCTGGGAGTTCTCGGATGAGTTCGCAAGCACCCGCACATGAGGATGCCCACGAGGCCCATCACGGCCACAGCCACGGTCATCAGGCCGGCCACGGCACCTTCCGCAGCTATATGATGGGCTTCGCGCTCTCCGTCGTCCTGACCGCCATTCCCTTCTGGCTGGTCATGTCAGGCGTGTTCGCCAGCCCGGCGGTGACGGCGGTGCTGGTGATGGCCATCGGCGCCGTCCAGATCGTCGTCCACATGGTCTTCTTCCTGCACATGAACCCGCGCAGCGAAGGCGGCTGGACGATGATGGCGCTGATCTTCACCATCATCATCGTCGCCATCGCGCTCTCCGGTTCCCTCTGGGTCATGCATCATCTCAACAGCAACATGATGCCGATGAGCCCCGAGATGATGAAGAATATGCCGTGACGGTCACCGAGCGCCGGCGGCAGCGCCGCCGGCATCGGGTCAGCCTATGAGCGAGTCTCTCCCGGACAAATCGGAAAGGCGGCCTTTTCAGGCAAAACGCATGATCTTCTGCGTCTGCCTGGCGCTGCTTGCCGCGGCCCTCGCGGCGCTCGGCACCTGGCAGGTGCAGCGCCTCGCCTGGAAGCGCGACCTCATCGCCCGCGTCGACCAGCGTGTGCACGCGGCCCCCCTGCCCGCGCCGGCGCAGGCCGATTGGGGCAAGGTCAATGCCGCCGATGACGAATATCGCCGCGTGAGTGCCACCGGGACGCTGGCGAACGACAAGGAGACGCTGGTCTATGCCTCCACGGCGCTCGGCCCGGGTTATTGGGTGCTGACGCCGCTCATCCTTGCCGACGGCACGGCCATTCTCGTCAATCGCGGTTTCGTGCCGATCGACAGACGCGATCCGGCCACACGCCGCGCCGGCGAACTGTCAGGCCCGGTCGAGATTACCGGCCTCATCAGGATGACCGAGCCGAAGGGATCGCTGCTGCAATCCAACGACATCACTGCCGACCGCTGGTATTCGCGCGATATCGCGGCGATCGCTGAAAAGCGCGGCGTCGGTGCGGTCGCGCCCTATTTCATCGATGCCGACGCCGCCGCCAATCCGGGCGGCCTGCCTGTCGGCGGCCTGACGATCATCCATTTCGCCAACAACCATCTCGTCTATGCGGTCACCTGGTATGGGCTGGCGGCGATGGCGCTTGTTTTGCTGGCATTCATCTTGCGCGGCGAGATCGGAAGAGGCCGCCGGGAGTAGGCCGGGCCTCATATGAGTGCTCCGGCGAATGGTTGCGCCGGGTAGCGTTAACGCAACCGGATTAATATCGTGTAAAGCGATGTCCGATATTTCTGACCGGAACAGAATAGATAAAGCTGCACATGAACCGGCCGGATTACATTCCCAGTCTCGATGGCCTGCGCGGTATCGCCGCGCTGCTGGTCGTTCAAGCCCATGTCGGGCTTATCTTTCCTGGCACATCCGCGCATGTAACGACCATGGGCAGCGAAGCCGTCGGCCTGTTTTTTGCCCTCAGCGGTTTTCTGATGGCCCATCTCTACGGTTTACGGCCGGTGACCAGAGAAAGTGTGCTTGATTTTCTGGTGAGCCGCTTTGCCCGCATCTATCCGGTTTATCTCACGGCCGTTCTGCTCGTGGCGATGCTGTCCGGCATAGCAAATCTGGACTTCGTCCAGCCCATCACCGGCGCCACCGACTTTGTCCGCCATGTCCTTCTTCTCGGCTCGAGCGGCGTTTTCTGGTCGATTCCACCCGAAATTCAATTCTATCTGCTCTTCCCGATCCTATGGCTTTGCCTGGCCCGCCCGCAGCGCTACAGCGGCGTGATCGTCGGTTTCGCAGTCATCGTCGTCGTCGATGGTCTGCTGGAATTGCCTGGGCCTGGAATATTGCTCGTTTCCAAACTCCCCTACTTTCTTTTCGGTGCACTTGCCGGGCGGATGCATTCCTACTGGGATAGATGGACGCCATCCGCGCTCACGGGAATTTTGACGCTCTTCCTTCTGGCGGTGTTCTTCACCTACCGGAATCTCGCGCCTGGTTTTTCCCCTGAATTCTGGAGCCTGCAAAGCGCGGTCGCCGCAGCCGTCATCGTGGCGCTTGTCGCGCGACAACCGCCCATCGCGGCAAATGTCCTGGCAGCTGCACCGGTGAGGTTTCTCGGGACGATCAGCTTCTCACTCTATCTCTTCCATGTCCCGATCATGTTCCTGGTGCATCGGACTTTTGCCACTCTGATGTCGGAACCGGCGCTCATCGCGGTCGCGCTTTTCGTTGCGGTGGGAGGAGCATGGTTCCTGCATGAGACGATCGAAGTCCCGAGCCGACGCCTGCTCGTCGGCTTGTGGCAGCGTCATCGGAAGCGCGTCGAAACTCCGGCTGAGCAGATCGAACGCGCGATCCTTGACCTGCAAGAGACAGAAAAGCGGCTTCTGAGCGGCGCAGCTTCGGCCCCGGCCGTGGCCGACGGTGCCGTCATCCAGGATGACGGCGACGAGAAGCGTCGCGCCTAACACACGCCGCTCGAGCTTTTCGTTTTTACGCAATTCCGGACGGAAAACCGCTTCACACTTTTCCTGGAATTGTTCTAAGAAGCGACCCGGCTGATCGCATCGGCGAGTTGCGCCTGCGAGAAGGGCTTGCCGAGGCGGGGCAGATTGGCGATGCCGGTGCCTTCGGGGAGCTCGGCGTAACCGGTTGCGAGAATGATCGGCATCTCAGGCCACTCCCCGCGGATCACCTCGGCAAGCTCCGCACCCGTCATACGCGGCATGGCGTGGTCGCAAATCACCAGATCGACCGGCTGCTTGCGCATGATTTCAAGCGCCTCGGGACCTGCCATCGCCTCGAACACGGTGTGACCGAGATCCTCCAGCATCAGCGTCGTATTCATCAAGACCAGACCATCGTCATCGACGGCGACGATGCGCAGCCCGCGCGGCGTATTTTCCGCACGTTGCGGCGGGTCGGCGGTGACCTCGGCCGCTTGCTCGAGCGTGACGACCGGGAACCACAATTCAGCTGTGGTGCCTTCGCCGAGGCGGCTCTTCAGCATCAGGCGGCCTCCGGACTGGGAGGCAAGACCCTGCACCATGGAAAGGCCGAGACCGGTGCCCTTGCCAACACCCTTCGTGGTGAAGAACGGCGTAATTGCCTGCTCCATCGTCTTTGCATCCATGCCCTCGCCATGATCGATCACCGCGATGCGGACATAGCGGCCGGACGGCAGCGGCCCCTTGCCCGGCGGCACTGATTCCTCGGCCGCGCGAAGCAATATCCGCCCGCCGGACGGCATGGCGTCGCGGGCGTTGACGACGAGATTGAGGATTGCCATCTCCAGCTGGTTCGGATCGGTAAGGATCGTCGGCAGCCGGATAGGGAAGGAGGTCTCGATCCTGGTGAGGGGGCCGAGCGAACGGCTCAGCATATCCATCATGCCGCGCACCAGGCCGGAGACGTCGATCGGCTCCATATGCAGTTCCTGCCGGCGAGAAAAGGCCAGCATGCGCTGTGTCAACGCCGCGCCGCGCTGGGCACCCTGCATGGCATTGTCGACAAGCGATGTCAGCGACAGATCCTGCGGCATGCGTTTCTTCAGGATTTCGAGACTGCCGAGCACGGCCATCAGCAGATTGTTGAAATCATGGGCGATACCGCCGGTCAATTGGCCGATCGCCTCCATCTTCTGCGACTGGAACAGCTCTTCGCGTGCCTGCTCCAGCGCCCGTTGAGTCTCCATCTTCTCGGTGATATCGCGGGTGATCTTTGCGAAACCAATAACCTGGCCGTCATCGTCGCGGATGGCGTCGATGACGATACTCGCCCAGAAACGAGTGCCATCCTTGCGCACGCGCCAGCCCTCCCGCTCGAACCGCCCTTCGGCGCGGGCGATGCCCAGCGCGGTCTGCGGCACGCCGGCGGCTCGGTCCTCTGGGGTATAGAAGGTCGAGAAATGCCGGCCGATGATTTCATCAGGCCGGTAACCCTTGATCCGCTCGGCGCCGAAATTCCAGCTGCTGACATTGCCGTCGGGATCGAGCATGTAGATCGCATAGTCGGAGACGCCCTGGACCAGCCGGCGGAACTGTTCCTCGCTCTGGCGGATTGCGTTTTCAGCGGCCCGGCGTTCCGTCAAATCACGCGTGATCTTGGCAAAACCGATAAGTTCGCCGGAGGGACGGCGGATCGGATCGATGATCACATGCGCCCAGAAGCGGCTGCCGTCCTTGCGCTGGCGCCAGCCCTCCCCTTCGAACCGGCCTTGCTCCCTCGCGGTGGTGAGCGCGCGCTCCGGAATGCCCGCGGCGCGGTCCTCTTCCGAATAGAAACGGGAAAAATGCTCGCCGAGAATTTCGGAAGGCTTGTAACCTTTGAAACGCTGAGCCCCGGTATTCCAGCTGGTGATGATGCCTTCGGGGCTGAGCATGTAGATGGCGTAGTCGGTGATGGCATCGACCAAAAGGCGAAAGCGTCCCTCGTCGTTAAGAGACGGGTCTTGTCGATTCAGCGCTTCCATCAGGCCCTCTTGATCACCAGCGCTGTATAACGCGGCGGCGGCCGGATGGTTCCGAAGCGGCTTCAATTTTCAGACCGCCTTGACCTGTGGATAGAACCGTTCACCGACCCGCTCGGCAGCGGCATAGGCCTGCGAGACGATCTCCGGCACCAGATCGATATCGGGCAGGCTGCCGAGGCCGAGCGAGCCGACGGCAAAGAGCCCGGCAACGGTCGAACCGTCCTCCAGGAAGGGCTCGCCGCGCGCATTGACCGCCAGCCCGAGCGAGAGTTCGTCGGGCATGGCGAGGCCGGCGGAAAACAGGCTCCCGATCAGCGGCGCGGATAGATCCGGCGCCTGACAACGGCAATCGATGACGCGCTCGGCATGGATGACCTCCTCGACCATGGAACCGGCCGGCGTGAAAAACAGGCCGCTCAGGCCTCGGCGGCCGGCCCGCCCGCGGCGCAGCACCGTGCGGCCTTCGGCAAGCTCGCGTTTCAGGCGCAGATGCATCGCCTCCGGCAGGCGGTTGCGATGGCTGTCGTAGATTGCCCGCAAATGCCGGTTGAACTGGTGTTTGTGGCGCGCCGGCAGCGAGCGCCAGAGCGAGCGGGCGTGTTTCCTCAGGCCGTTCATCACCGATTGCCAGCTTCGGCCCTCCTCCTCGGCCTCACGGCAGGCCTGGCGGATGAAACGGACGATGTCGGGCAGGCTTTCCGGCAGCGCTTCGGCCGGAAACACCGGATCGGCGGAATTCGGCGTATGGCTCTGGGGCAGGAAGCCGCGCCGGGAAATGATCGTCACCTGGCCGGCATAACCGGCATCGCGCAGCTGCAGCAACTGGTCGACGACGCGGATGCCGCTGCCGAGCAGCACCGCATGCGGCCGCGCGACGAGCCGCTGCGCCCTGACCGGCGAAGCCTCCTCGCCGCCGGCGCCCTCACCGTTCAAGCCATAGCCGGTGGCCAGCATCACCGTATCGAACAGCGGATTGGCCGGATTGGCGCTTTCGAGCAGGAAGCGATTGCCGTGGCTCCTGCGGATCGCCACCACCGGATCGTTGCAGACCTGGACAGTGATGTCCCGGCGCGCGGCCAGCGCTTCGGAAAAGCGCTGGTAGACATAATCGCTGAAGATGTCCTTCGGCACGAAGATCTGCCGGAAACCGGGTATGGCGGCCGGCACGGCGGCACGGAAGGCTGTATTGCTGCAGAGCCAGTCGTTGAAGTCGTCGCTGTCGCCGACCGCGACCGAGAGATCGCGCACACGGGTATTGAGGATCGTCGAAGAGCGGACCGAGGCCAGCGCCTGCCCGCCGCTGACCGAGGAATTCGGATCGAACAGCTGCAGATGGAAGGGCGCACGCACCGTCTTCATCAGCGCGATAGCGGCCATCATCCCGGAAAAACCGCGCCCGACGATGGCAATCCGCGGCACGGCCGAAATCTGCGCCGCCGCATTGGCTCTGGCGGAAAAAAGTCCTTGAACCGTCATCGCAACTCCTTGGCGGCTTCATCCGCACCGTGTGTCGATCGAGGTTTCAACGCATAGACAGCGGATCATGCGTTGATGAGGTTCATGCGGCCATTCACGATTTGCCGCAGGATCGAGGTCCGGGCCGGAGGCCGCGGAAGTCCATGAGCGGAGCAGTCACGCCCGTCTATAGTCTATCAAACTAGTCGTGTATGAAAGCGCCAAATGGCGCCCGTGGCAAGAGCTTTATTGCCAGGGCGATGCAAGTCTTTGAAAGATAAACGATTTAGACGGGCCGACTTCAGCCGTGCTCGCCCGGATATTGCTTGGCCTTCAAGAGGCCCGCCAGATGCGCCGCGTTGCGCGCCAGCATGTCGACTGATGTCGTCACGACCTTCGGCACCTTGTCGAGATCGACGAAATTCTTGGAACCCATCGCCTCGCCGACCCAATAGGCGACCGCGCTCGCCGGAATGGTGAAACCGACATCGTTCAGCGCCTGGAAAAGCTCGGCCGACACATGATGGGCGCCGTCCTCGTTGCCGACGACGGCGACGGCCGCGACCCTGCCATAGGATACCATGCGGCCCTGACCGTCGGTCTCGTCGAGGAAGGCGTCCATGCGCTCCAGCGCCCGCTTGCAGACACTCGACGGCTGGCCGAGCCAGATCGGCGTCGCCATGATCAGGATGTCGGCGGCGAGCACCCTGGCGCGGATATCGGGCCAGTCGTCGCCGGCACCTTCGTCGGATGTGACGCCCGGCTTGACGTTGAAATCGGCAAGCCGAAGCACCTCGGTCTTGACGTCATATTCGGACAACGCCTTGTCGATGAGACCGATCATCCGGTCGGTCGAAGACGGCTCCTTGGCGTCGCTGGTCTTCAGTGTTGCATTGAGAGCGAGGGCTTTCAGCGGCATGGATCTCTCCCCGGTAACGGCTGCCTGACAGGGTTTGCCTGCTGCAACCCACCCGCGCGCCGATTGTTCCCGTAAGGATGCGGGGCGACCTCACGTAAAAATAACCAGTTGGTGAATTCTTTACTTGAACCCCCAAATGGAATCGGCAAAAGTGACGATGCTATCAATCCTTTCATGGATTTGCCGTCTTTTCGGGCCAGCGTCCGACCACACATCATATTGGAAAAAACACCGTGAGCAGCGATGCGTTAATACGCGCGACGAAGCCTTCGGCTTCGATGGCGCTTGCAACTGCGGCAGGCTGGGGCCGAGGCCTCTTCACATTGGTGCGCATCACCATGATGGCCTTCCGCCACCCCTGGCAATCGGGCTTTGCGATCGGCGCCACGCTTGTCGCCTCCACCTTCCAGCTGATGATCCCCCGCCTGCTCGGCCAGGCGGTCGACCACACGCAGATGGCGATGAGCGGCGGCGCGGCGGGCCAGGCGGCACAGGACGCGCTTCTGACGACGGCGCTGCTCCTGCTCGGCGCCAGCGTGCTGCGCGGCCTCTTCACCATGGTCCAGAACTATTACAGCGAAGCCGTCGGCCATCACATCGGCTACGAATTGCGGCTGGCCTGCTATGAAAAGATCCAGCGGCTCTCCTTCAGCTTTCACGACACGGTGCATTCCGGCGATCTGATCACCATCGGCCTGCTCGATCTCGAAGGCGTGCGCATGTATTTTTCCACGGCGCTCGTCCGGATGATCCTGCTGTCGATCCTGATCGGCATCGGCGCCTATATGCTGCTGTCGACCGACATCGTGCTCGGCCTTCTCGCGCTCTCCTTCGTGCCCTTCGTCGGCTGGCGCTCCTCGGTGACGCAGCTCAGGCTGCGCGCCACCTGGCTCGACCTGCAGGAGCGGCTGTCGGTGCTGACCCGCATCATGGAGGAAAATCTCGGCGGCATCCGCGTCGTGCGCGCCTTTGCCGCACAGGACCACGAAATGTCGAAATTCGAGGCGGCGTCGAAAAACGCGCTGGCGCTCGCCCATCAGCGCGTCGGCATCCGCGTGACGAATACCAGCGCGATGACCTTTTCCTTCTTCGCGGCGATGGGACTGGTGCTCTTCGTCGGCGGCGGCAAGGTCATGTCGGGCGAGATCACCGTCGGCACGCTCGCCTCGTTCCTGACCTTCATGACCATTTTGCAGATGCCGGTGCGCCAGCTCGGCCTGATGGTCAATGCCTTTGCCCGCGCCTCCACCTGCGGCTCGCGCCTCTTCAACCTGCTCGATCTCGACATATCGATCAAGGATGCGCCGGATGCCAGGGAATTGGCGGTGAGCGACGGCGTGCTGCGCTTCGAAAATGTCGGCTTCGCCTATCCGGGTTCGGAAAAACGCACCGTGCTTCACGACGTCTCCTTCGAAGCCAGGCGCGGCCAAACGATCGGCATCGTCGGACCTCCCGGCAGCGGCAAGTCGACGATCGCCCATCTGATTCCGCGCTTCTACGATGTCGGCGCCGGCAGGATCACCATCGACGGCCAGGACATCCGCAAGGCGACGCTGCAATCGCTGCGCCGGGCCGTTGCCGTCGTGCAGCAGGATTCCTTCCTGTTCACCACGACGATCGAAAACAACATCGCTTATGGCGACCCTTGGGCGAAGGAAGGCCGCATCGAACGCGCCAGTGAAAGCGCTCAGCTGCACAATTACGTGCTCGGCCTGCCCACCGGCTACGGCACCGTCGTCGGCGAACGCGGCGTTTCGCTGTCCGGCGGCCAGCGGCAGCGTCTTTCGATCGCCCGCGCCCTGATGCTGAAGCCGGCGGTGATGGTGTTCGACGATTCGACCGCGGCGATCGACGCGGCCACCGAGCAGCGCATCCGCAGCGCCATGCGCCGTTATGCCGCCGACCGCGTGACGATCATCGTCGCCCATCGCCTGAGCTCGCTGATGCATGCCGACCAGATCCTGTTCGTCGAAGACGGAAGGATCGTCGAGCGCGGCACGCATGAAGCGCTGCTGGCGCTCGGTGGGCGCTACAAGGCGCTCTACGAGCTGCAGGTGCGGCCGGGCGACGAGGTGTTGAGCGCGTAATTCCCTCTTCTCCCCACTGGGGAGAAGTGCCTAGCAAAGCGAGGCGATGAGGGGGCGAGGCGCGATAGCGACGAGTGCGCTGAGCGGAAGCGAAGGGCAAATAAGGGCGTGCCGTGCGGCCCCTTCATCCGCCCTCCGGGCACCTTCTCCCCGCTGGGGAGAAGAGAGGAAAATCAATGAGATGCAGGCCACCCGACGTCATGGCCGCAGGAGGAATGAGATGGCCGAGGAACTGGAAACCGAGCGTCCCGACGTTCGCGAGGATGGGCGCCGCCCGCCGCGGGCGGTGGTCGGTTCGCATCGCATCGAGGAGGAGATGTTCGGCAAGGCCTTCGACGGCAACATCATCAAGCGTATCTGGGCTTTCGTTCATCCCTATCGCCGCCAGGTCGCCTGGTCGGTCGTCGCCGTCCTCACCTTCACGATGATGCAATTGCTGATCCCGCTGATCATCCGCTATGCCATCGATCACGGCATGGCGCCGGGCGGCAGCCCTTCGGCGCTGATCTGGGCGATCGCCGCCTTCGCCGTCGCCATCCTTATCAACTATGCGGCAAGCTATGCGCAGGAGACGCTGGTCGGCGGCGTGGCGGAAGACGTGCTCTTCGATATCCGCAGGGCGATGTTTTCGCATCTCCAGCGCGTCTCGCTCTCCTTCATGGACAAGACCGAAGTGGGGCGGCTGATGTCGCGCCTGCAGGGCGACGTCAATTCGATGCAGGAATTCCTCGAAACCTCGGTTCTCTCGGTCGGCGACATCGTGCTGCTCTTCGGCATCGTCTTCGTCATGCTCTATCTCGATTTCAAGCTGGGGCTGCTGACGCTTGCGGTGCTGCCGGTGCTCTTCGTCGTCCGCCTCTTCTGGCTGCCGCTCGCCCGCAAATCCTTCATGGCCGCGCACGAGACCAATTCGGTGGCGAACGGCGCGCTCGCCGAAGCGATCCACGGCGTGCGCGCCGTCCAGAGCATGGACAGGCAGGGCGTCAACTTCACGCTTTACGACGACAAGGCGCATGCCAACCTCAAGACGCATCTGACGGCGGCGCGGTATGCGCAGGTGATGGTGCCGATCGTCGACAGCCTGACCGGCGTCGCGATGGCGCTCGTCATCGTCGTCGGCGGCGCTCGCGTTCTCAACCAGGCGCTCGATGTCGGCGTGCTCGTCGCCTTCCTGTTCTACATCCAGCGCTTCTTCGACCCGATCCGTTCGCTGACCCTGCAATATTCGGTGATGCAGCGCGCCATGGCATCCGGCCAGCGGCTGACCGAAGTGCTCGACGTGCCCGTCGACATCAAGGACGCGCCCGACGCCAAGGCGCTATCGCGCGACATGGACGGTTCGGTCGAATTCAAGGACGTCGTCTTCGGCTACAATCCGAAGCATCCGGTGCTGAAAGATGTGAGCTTCAAGGTCAATCCCGGCGAGACGGTGGCGCTGGTCGGGCCGACGGGCTCCGGCAAATCGAGCTGCATGTCGCTGATCCACCGCTTCTACGACGTGCAGCAGGGCCAGGTGCTGGTCGGCGGCCACGATGTGCGTGATCTGACCCAGGATTCGCTTGGTGCGCAGATCGCCATGGTGCTGCAGGAACCCTTCCTGTTCACCGGCACCGTCTTCGAAAACATCCGCTACCACAAGCTTGAGGCGACGCGCGAACAGGTGATCGAGGCGGCCAAGGCGGTCGGCGCCCATGAATTCATCATGCGCCTGCCCGATGGTTACGACAGCGTTCTCGGCGAACGCGGCGGCAATCTTTCGCTCGGCCAGCGCCAGCTTTTGAGTTTTGCCCGCGCGCTGGTGGCGGATGCCAAGATCCTGGTGCTCGACGAGGCGACGGCCAATATCGACAGCTATACCGAGATGCTGATCCAGAAGGCGCTGGTGAAGCTGCTCGAAAACCGCACCGGCCTCGTCATCGCCCATCGCCTGGCGACGATCCGCGAGGCCGACCGCATCATCGTGCTGCAGAACGGCGAAATCATCGAGAGCGGCGACCATCGCCAGCTGATGAAAAACAACAAGCTATACTCCAGGCTCTACAACCTCAATTACGCCTCTTTCGACGATATTCCCGAAGATGTCTTGGAGGAGACGACGGCGACGCAATCGGCAACCTGACGTGCGTTACCGACTGTCGCAAAGTTTGAACGAACAAACGCCTTGCTGCCGCATTTTCCTTTTATCCGGGGCGAGTGCCCACTGAGGAGAGCGTTATGAAGAGAATTATTAGCAGCCTGTTGATCGCGACGGCCCTTGTTGGATCGGCTATTCAGCCCGCTGCCGCGCGTGACCACCACCATCACGATAATACCGGCCGCATCATCGCCGGCGGCGTCGCCGCAGGTGTGGTCGGCGGCCTGATCGGCGGCGCAATCGCGAATGGCGGCGGCCCTCGCTACGTCGATGAAGGCCCTCGTTATGTGGAGAGCCCCCGCTATGTCGAACCGAGATGCTGGTATGAGGACCGCGACGTGCGCAATCGCTATGACGGCGGCTACCACGCCGAAACCGTGCGGGTCTGCGAGTAGATCTGAAGTTTTGAAGTGGTGCTGAATCGTCAGCGCCGCTCGCCCCTCAGCCGAGGCTGCGTTGCGCAGCCTCGGTTTTTTTAGTGCATATCAACGGCATGTCGACCAGGAGAGCCGCCCCTCATCAAACGGGGCGAGGGGACCAAGCCGCCGCGACCTCTCCGTCCCTCGCCAACGTCTCGCGGGGCACGTCCCCCGAAGCTCCCAGCCGTAACCTTCCCTCCCATGGCTTTTCGCAGGCGTCGTCCTGTGGCAAGAAGGGCCATGACACCAGAGCATGATGCCGAAAAGTGTGAGCGGTTTTCGGGCGACATCATGCTCTAATTCTTTAAATGTAGAACAGGATGATTTTAGGCCAAGCGGGCCTAAAATCATCCTGTTCCAGGCGCTGCACGGGAGGAAGATCGCCAGAGATGAAGGGTATTCGCCAGCTCGCCGAGCATCTCGACATTTCGATCGGCACCGTGTCGCGTGCGCTGAACGGCAAGCCCGATGTCAATGACGAAACGCGCCGGCGCGTGCTGGCGGCCGCCGAAGAGCTCGGTTACGTCGCCAATCAATCCGGTCGCAGCCTTCGCCAGGGCATGACCAACGTCATCGGGCTGATGCTCGAGGTCAGCCGCGAGACGGTGGAAAACAGCGACGACTTCTTCCTCGGCGTCACCGACGGGCTGCAGAGCGTCTTTTCCCGCCACAAGCTCGATCTGGTCATGCTGCCCTGCCCTGACGACGAGGATCCGCACGAATATCTGAAGCGCATGGTGGCGCGCCGCCTGGTCGACGCAATGATCATCTCGGCGACGCGGCGCACCGACCGGCGCATCGAGCTTCTGGAGAAGGCCCGCATCCCCTTCGTGGCGCTCGGCCGCAGCGCGTCGGGCGGCAGCTATACCTGGATGGACCTCGATTTCGAGGGCGTGGCGGCGCGCGGCGTCGACCGGCTCGTCGCCAAGGGCCATCGGCGCATCGCGGTGGCCGCCCCCTCCTCCGATATCAATCTCGGCTATATCTTCCTCGACAGTTACCGTCAGGCGCTGCAACGCCACGATATTGCCTTCGACCCGGCATTGGTCATCCGCGTCAAGTCGAGCGAACAGGGGGGCTATCAGGCCGGCCACGAACTGCTGATGATCGAAGAGCGGCCGACCGCGATCATCCTGATCCATGAACTGATGGCGATCGGGCTTTACCGCCGGCTGGCAGAGGCCGGCATCGTGCCCGGCCGCGACCTCGCCGTCGTCGGCTTCCGCGAGGAGCCGCGCACGCATTTCCTGCAGCCGTCGCTGACCTCGTTCCGCATGTCGCTGCGCGATCTCGGCGCCCAGCTCGGCGAAACCCTGCTCGCCAGCATGCCGGCCTATGCCGAGCACTATCCGCAGGGCGCCCGCAACCGGATCTGGCCGCTGGAGCTCGTTCCCGGCGAAAGCGACGCTTTCACGCTGACCGGCTGAAGTCCTCAGACCCGGCTCGGCGCCGCCGAAGCCTCCCGGCTCGACAGCTGACGCGTGACGAAGAAGACCAGGAGGGCGCCGGCGGCAAGGCAGGCGGCCAGGAAGAACATCGGCGCAATCGTGCTGCCGCTCTCATCCTTGATCCAGGGCACGACATTCTGGGCGACGAAACCGCCGAGATTTCCGACCGAATTGATGGCGGCAAGGCCGGCGGCGGCGCCCGCACCTTTCAGGAAGCGCGAGGGCAGGCTCCAGAACACCGGCTGCGGCGCGAAGATGCCCGCAGCGGCGATGCAGAGGAAGGCGAATTGCAGGGTGTGGTTCGGGATCAGCGCCGAGAGCAGCAGGCAGGCGGCGCCGATGAAGGCCGGAATGACGATATAGGGTGTCTTCGATTGCGCCTTGTCGGCCATGACAGGCACGGCATAGAGCGCCACCGCCACCAGCAGCCAGGGAATGACGTTGAGGAAGCCGTTCACCGTGTTGCTGACGCCGAAGGCCTTGACGATGGTCGGCAGCCAGTAGCTCAGCCCATAGGCCGACAGCGGGAAGGCGATATAGCAGAGCGCCATCAGCAGCACGCGCGGGTCGATGAGCGCCTTGAAACCATCTCCGGCGTTTTCGCCCATGCCGGCATTTTCCGAGGCGAGCCGGCGTTCGAGCCAGGCCTTTTCCTCACTGCTCAGGAAGCTCGCATTCTCAGGCCGGCCGGGAAGATAGAAGAAGGTGACGATACCGGCGAGGACCGCCGGAATGCCGGTCGCCAGGAACACCCATTCCCAGCCGGCAAAGCCGTAGAGGCCATCGAGATCGAGCAGCACGCCGCCGAGCGGCGCGCCGACGGCATTGGCGATGGCGCTGAAGATCATGAACAGCCCGACCATCCTGCCGCGATAGGCGGCGGGAAACCACAGCGTCAGCAGATAGAGCACGCCGGGAAAGAAGCCGGCTTCGCAGACACCGAGCAGGAAACGCAGGATATAGAACATCGTGGCGTTCTGCGTGAAGGCGAGCGCCACGGTGACGAGGCCCCAGGAGACCAGGATGCGGGCGAACCAGACGCGGGCGCCGAGCCTGTCGAGGAAGAGGTTGCTCGGCACCTCGAAGAGAAAATAGCCGATGAAGAACAGCGAAGCGCCGAGACCGTAGGCATATTCGCTCATTCCGAGCGCATCGACCATCTGCAGCTTGGCGAAGCTGACATTCTGCCGGTCGATATAGGCGATGAGATAGAGGATGCCGAGAAACGGCATCAGCTTCCAGGTGATTTTCGAGATGAGCCGCTTCTCGTCGACCATGCGTCTTCTCCGGAATGACAATGCTTCGTCAGGCGTAGATAGCGCTACCCACCAATATTCAATTGCGCGAGGTATTTTCTCCGACGACGCAACCCTGATTGGTGACCGCACCCGGCAGCGGGTGCGGCCTCTCCTTGCTTATTCGGCGGCGGCGACGGCAGCGCGGCGGCCGATCGTTGCCTGGGTCAGCACGAAGGCCGCGGAGGCGCAGAGCGCGATACCGGCGGCCATCGGAACGGCCGTGCCGTCGAAAAACAGGCTCGATATCACCATGGCGACGGCGGCGATGACGAAATGCAGCGTGCCCATCAGCGACGAGGCAGTGCCGGCGATCGCGCCGTGATCCTCGAGCGCCAGCACGGCGCTCGTCGGAATGACCAGGCCGAGGAAGCCGTAGCCGATGAACAGGAAGCTCGCCATGACGGGCAGCTGGTTGAAGCCTGAGGCCATCACCACCGCCATGACGACCATGGCAAGCGCGAAGGCGCTGACCGCAATGCGCATGACGCGCACTAGGCCGAACCGCTCGCCGAGCCAGCCTGTCGCCTGCGATACCGCGAAGAAGGAGACGGCATTGATCGAGAAGGCGAAGCTGTATTGCGTCGGCGTCAGCCCGTAATGCTGGATCAGCACGAAGGGCGAATTGGCGAGATAGACGAGGAAGCTCGAAATGCCGAGGCCGCCGATGAAGGTCAGCGTCAGGAAGTTGCGGTCGGCAAGCAGCAGCCGGTAGGCGCTCAGGGCGCTTCTCAGGCCGCTGCCGCCGCGCTCCTTGGCGGTCCGGGTTTCCTCAAGCTGGGTGGCGAGCAGGACGAGGCCGATGAAGGCGGCGATCATCACCGCCCAGAACACGCCGCGCCAGCCGTAGAACTCGATGACGGCGCTGCCGGTCAGCGGCGCCAGGATCGGCGAGATCGAGAAGACCAGCATCAGCAGCGACATCAGGCGCGCGGCCTGCACGCCGGTATGCATGTCGCGGACGATGGCACGCGGGATGACCATGCCGGCGGCACCGCCGATGCCCTGGACGAAGCGGAAGGCGATCAGCGTTTCGATACTGGTCGCGAGCGCGCAGCCGATCGAGGCGACGGCGAAGAGGCCGATGCCGAGATAAAGCGGCAGCTTGCGGCCCCACATATCCGACAGCGGACCATAGACGAGCTGGGCAAGCGCAAAGGAGATGAAGAAGGCGAGAAGGGTTAGCTGGGTGACGTTGTTATCGGCATGCAGATCCTGGCCGATGGATGGCAGCGCAGGCAGATACATGTCGATGGCGAAAGGTCCGATGGCCGAGAGAAGGCCGAGAATGAGGGCGATGCGAAAGAAGGAAGCCGTCATAATAGTGATCTTTCATAAAAGCGCGGGCGAAGGCGCCGAATCGTCGCTCCGCCGCAGTACTCTTAAGGGCTCAAGATGATCGTTCGCGCGGAGACGAAGTTGGGAGCTCATATCTCCAGCGGCGAAATCAGGCGTGTCAATAAATTTGGACACGGATGTAAAATTAGACACCATTGTCTAAAACGTCAAGACGTCTTATCTTCGTCGCCATGAAAGATCGCATGACACCGGCAATCCGGATGGGAGGGCATACGCAGCGCGGACAATGCGCCAAGCGCATGTCGATCCTCGATGCCGCCGCCGACGTCTTCTGCCGCCAGGGTTTTGCCGGTGCCAGTATCGACGAGATCGCCGCCGTCGCCTGCGTCTCCCGCCAGACGATCTACAATCACTACCGCGAGAAGGAAACGCTGTTCGTCGCCGTCGTCGAGGACGTCATGAACCGCGCCAACGCCATGCTCTTCTCCGTGCTGTCGAGCTTCCCCGAGAATACCGACAATCTGGAGGACGGGCTGACGGCTTTTGCCGTGCGCCTCAACAAGAACTGCATCTGCAATCACGACGGAAAATTCCTGCGCAAGCTGGTGCAGACCGAGGGTGAGCGCTATCCGCACCTGTTCGAAAGCTGGCGTCAGCAGGGCCCGGGCAAACTGACCACCGCCCTTTCCGCGCTCCTCGCGCGGCTCGCTCACACGGGCGCGCTCATCATCGACGATTTCGACGTCGCCGCCCGGCAGTTCGTGGCGCTCGCCAATGCCGACATGCAGATGATGACGCTGTTCGGCGGTACGCCGACCGACGAAGAGCTGGAGAAGGCGGCGCGCAATGCCGTCCGCACATTTCTCAGGGCCTATGGCAGGCCGGCCGCAGATAATGCCGCCCGTCCGCCGGAGCTTGCGGCCACAACGGGCTGATCAGGCAAAGACCGTCATCTGCGCGGGCACGACCGCGAACATGCCGACGCGGCGCGCGGCAAGGTAATTCACCAGTTGCTGGACGACGGAGGGCATGACCGGCTTCTGCACCACCCCGACCGCGCCCTTGACGCCATCGGCGACGACCTCCGGATTGCCGGTCATGAAGACCACCGCAATGCCATGCTCCTGCGCCAGCCGCCGGCCGATCTCGGGCCCGGTCGGGCCGTCGGCGAGATTGACGTCGACGAAGGCGATATCGGCAAGCGGCGCCAGCCGCAGCGCCTGTTCGCGATCGCTCGCAAGGCCTGCCACCTGCATGCCCATGCCTTCCACCGTCGCCCCGAGATCCAGGGCGATGAGGAATTCATCTTCGACGATCAATACTCTCTGTCTCATGAGATCATCTCGTTGCCAGCGCCGCACGACATTGGTGGCCATGATACGTCCCCTTGTTACGCACATACTTCGAAAGAGGCATCCGCTCCGGCAGCTGTCCCTGCGCGAAACTCCTTGTCGTAACGGGCAACTTGACGATATGTTCCGCGGTGGAACGCGATTTTTCTCAATTAAGACATTGTTAACGTTGGTAAATTTTTAACAAGAAAGCCGGCAAAGCAAAACCGGCGCTAAATTGTGGTCAATCTCAAGCGCGCAGCTTCTGGATGAAGGCGCAATGACACGATATGGTTATTCC
This sequence comes from Rhizobium sp. BT03, assembly GCF_030053155.1. Classification (NCBI taxonomy): domain Bacteria; kingdom Pseudomonadati; phylum Pseudomonadota; class Alphaproteobacteria; order Hyphomicrobiales; family Rhizobiaceae; genus Rhizobium; species Rhizobium sp. BT03. The sequence goes on along the minus strand of NZ_CP125642.1, from coordinate 302,151 downwards.
ATTGGCTTGAAGATCGGGGCGCACATTGAAAACCAAACTTATCGTCCTGGCCATCGTGATCGTCAGCCTGTTCGCCTATACGAAATTGATGGCAAGGATCGGCTCGGGCTCGCCGCCTCCGGATGCGCCGCCCGCGCAACAGGCCGACCTCATCCGCGTTTATAAATCCGAGCGGCGCATGGTCCTTCTCAAAGGGGATGTTCCGATTTCGACCTATCGGATTTCCCTGGGGCAGGCTGCCGATGCCGGTCCCAAGCAACGGGAAGGCGACGAAAAAACGCCGGAAGGGCGTTATGAAATCGACTGGCGCAATCCCAAGTCGATGGCGCATCTCAGCCTGCATATTTCCTATCCAGGCCCTGAAGACCGGCGCAATGCCGAATCCAACGGCTTTCCGCCCGGCGGCAATATCATGATCCACGGGCTTCCGAACGGCTGGGGCCTGTTCCGGCAAGCCCATCGGCTGTGGGATTGGACCGATGGCTGCATTGCCGTCACCAATGCTGAGATGCGCGATATCTGGGCTCGCGTCCCCGATCATACGCCCATCGACATCCTGCCCTGACGGGTAATCAGCCCTTGGAGCCTTTCCTGACGAGGACCGGCTGGCTGCGATAATCGGCGGGAAACAGCGACTTCAGGTTCTCGATTTTCGGCAGGTCGTTGTAGACGATATAGGGATAGGTCGGATTGAGCGTCAGGAAATCCTGATGATAGGCCTCGGCCGGATAGAAACCGGTGGCGTCGGACACTTTGGTGACGATCGGCTGGGCGAAGACATGCGCCTTGTCGAGCTGGCCGATATAGCGCTCGGCGATCTTACGCTGCCCGGCATCGGTGACGAACAGCGCCGAGCGATACTGCGTGCCCTGATCCGGGCCCTGGAAATTCAGCTGCGTCGGGTTATGCGCCACCGAAAAGAAGATCTGCAGCAACCTGCCGTAGCTGACCTCTTTGGGATCGAATTTCACCTCGACGGATTCGGCATGTCCTGTCGCACCGGTGCTGACGGTTTCGTACTGCGCCGTTTTGGCCTCGCCGCCGGCATAACCGGAGACGGCGCTCTTGACGCCTTTGACGTGCTGGAAGACGCCCTGCACACCCCAGAAACAGCCGCCGGCGAAAATGGCGGTCTCGGTGCCGGACCCGCCGGCTTCGTCAACGTCGGGCGGCGGGATGACGACGGCATCTTCGGCCGCGCCAGCGGCACCCGCACAGATTGAGAAAATTGTGGCTGCCAGGAGTGCGGCGAGGCTCCTGCGGCGGCAAGACGTGAACATGGCACTACCTCCAGCGATGGCCCAAATCCTTGCTCATCCTTGCAAAAGCCGCAAATCACAAGGCGGTCACTCACGCCGATGTGACAGCCGGACGAAAGCTTCTGTACGAAGACGAAACAGCGCGCGAGTCGAGTTGACAATCTCGCGTAGAGTGACGAGAGTGCCGCCGGTCAGAGCCAGCATCGCCTGTATCCTTGGGGGGAACCTATGTCCGTGCGCTCGTTCTTTGCTTTCGCCACTATTGCATTTTTTTCCACGATCGCCGCCAGTTTTCCAGCCGCGGCTGCGGAGACCAAGCGCGACATCCAGACGATCAAGGACGCCGATTTCTTCGGCTTCGATCTTCGCACCGAGCAGAACGTCTCGCTCGATCAGTGCAAGACCTCCTGCATCGGCGATAAGAGCTGCAAGGCCTTTACCTACAATCCCAAGGTGAAATGGTGCTTCCTGAAATCCGATTTCAAGACGATGAACGCCTTCCCCGGCGCCATTGCCGGCAAGATCGTCGAAACCGCCGCCCAGAAGGAACCGGATCTCGGCGCCGCGCCGCGCCTGACCTTCCTGAGCAATGACCTCATCCAGCAGGCCCACGACTTCAAGGATAATCTTGCGCTGACCGACGCCCAGCAGGGCCAGGGCGTCGACAGCCTGACGGCCAATGCCCGTCTCGACATGACCGCCAACAATCTGGTCGACGCGCTGATCGCCTTCCATGGCGCGCTGTCGATCACCCCCGATGATGCCGATCTCTGGCTCGAAACCGCCCGCGCCGCCGCTTCGCTCGGCAGCGCCCAGACCGGCACGAGCGGCCAGGCCGTGCTCGACGCGCTGAATGGCTACGAGCTGACGCGCACCAAGCCCAAGCGCGCCG
>NZ_CP125640.1:3480000-3565000 GCF_030053155.1 Rhizobium sp. BT03 | reverse complement strand
CCTTCTATGTCGCCGTGCTGGACGACGGCCGCCAGCTTCGCCTGCCGATCCGCGTGCTTGATGATGGCGAACATGCCCTCGCCTCGCTGATCGTCAACCAGGCGAGCTTCGCCGTGCTCGATGCGCTCGCCGAAAGCCTCGCCGAAAAGATCAGGCCGATGTCCATCGATGTCGTCGCCGGCCTGCCGACACTCGGCCTGACGCTTGCCGCCGCGGTGGCGCAGAAGCTCGGTCACAACAGGTATGTTCCACTCGGCACCTCGCGCAAATTCTGGTACCGCGACGAACTGTCCGTCGCCCTGTCCTCGATCACCACGCCGACGCAACAGAAACGCCTCTATATCGATCCGCGCATGCTGCCGCTGCTGACCGGACGGCGCGTCGCTCTGATCGATGACGTCATATCCAGCGGCGCCTCGATCACAGCCGGCCTTCACCTGCTGATGGGCTGCGGCATCGAACCCGTCGCCATCGGTGCGGCGATGCTGCAATCGGATCGCTGGCGCGAAAGCCTGGTAGCCGCCGGACCGCAATGGATCGCGCGCACCGTCGGCGTTTTCGCAACCCCCGTTCTGAAGCGGAACGCGGCCAGCCGATGGACTCCATCGGCTTGACGCGAGATTTGAGAATTGTTCAATCTTTGCCTGAAGGAACCTCTGTACAGCGCATGAGGAACGATTACAGTCCGCCTCGTCGATGAAACACCGGACCCGCGCATGACGTTCGAGCAAGCATCCCTGCTGATCCTTCTGCTGGCGATGCTCGTTCTCTTCTCACTCGATCGCTTCCGCATCGAGGTGGTCTCGATCGCCGGTCTGCTCGCCGGCTATGCGCTCGGGCTTTATCCCGCCGACCAGATCTTCACGGGCTTTGCCAGTCCCGTCGTCGTCACGGTCGTCGAGATCCTGCTGATCGTCCAGGTGCTGGCGCGCGCCAGGCTCTTCGACAATCTCGCGGCCCGTCTCGCGGCCGCAGGCCCCTCGGGCTTCCAGGTCATAGCAGGCACCTCTTCGCTTGCCGGTTTCATCTCTATCTTCATGAACAATATCGGCGCCTTTGCGATCACCCTGCCGGTGGCGCTGCGGCTCGGCGCGGCGCTGACGATCCCCCGCCGCCAACTCGTCATGCCGGTCGCGTTTGCAGCCCTGCTCGGCGGCCTCGTTTCGCTGATCGGCACACCGGCGAACCTCCTCGTCAGCGATGCGCTCGCCAAGGCGACCGGAGCCGGCTTTCGCTTCTTCGATTTCGCTTATGTCGGGCTGCCAGTCGCAATCGCCGGCATTCTGCTCATCGCCTTTCGCGTGCAGCGGCTGTTTCCAGAGCCCGACGAGGCGCCGGCGACGATCTCACCGGCCAAGCGCCGCATCGTCGTCGAGCGCCGCGTCCCTGACGGGTCGCCGCTGATCGGCGTCCGGCTTTCCGATTGTCCCTCGCATTTCGGCATTAAGCCCCATGCGCTGATCCGCGGCGAGAATTTCGTCTTCGGTCCGCTCGATCAGTCGGTGATCGAAGCCGGCGACATGCTGCTCGCCGAAGGCGGCGATAACGTCTTTGCCGGCCTTGCCACCGCCCAGGCGCTGATCGCCGATATCAATCCGCATAGCCTGCAGCCGGATTTTTCCCGTGTCGAAGCCGTCGTCATGCCGGAAAGCACGCTGGTCGGTTCGCGCATCCGCTCGCTCGAAATCTTTCACAGCCGCGGCGTCGCCGTCACCGCTCTTTCCATGCGTGCGCCGCGCATCGAGGGCCGTTTTCTCGACCTGCAGCTGTCGATCGGCGATATATTGACGCTCGAAGGGCCGCGCATGGCGATCGCCGAAGCGCTTGAAGAAAGCGAGTGCCTACCGCTCGCTTCGGCTGCTTCGAGCGAACCGGCCTCGCTCTCCTGGCGGCCTTTCGCGCTGTTTGCCTGCGGCATCGCCGCATCCGCGGCCGGCCTGCGTCCCGACGTCGCCTTTGCCGGCGTCGTGCTCGTGCTCGCTTTGCTCAATCATCTGAACATCCGCCAGGCGATGGCCGACCTCAACTGGCCGATCATTATCATGCTGGCGGCGATGATTCCGATCGGTCAGGCAGTGGCAACCACCGGGGCAGCCGAAACCATTGCCGGCTGGCTGAGCCTCGTCGTGCCGATCACCCGTCCGCTCTTCGGCATCGCTCTCATCCTCTTCCTCGCCATGGCGCTGACGCCCTTCGTCAACAATGCGACGGTCGCAATCGTCCTGGCCCCGATCGCACTGGAATTTGCGAAAGCCGGCAGCCATACCCCGGACGCCTATCTGATCGCCGTCGCCGCCGGCGCCTCACTGGATTTCCTGACGCCCTTCGGCCATCACAACAATACGCTGGCAATGGGCATCGGCGGCTACCGCTTCAGTGACTTCCTGCGCACCGGCTGGCCGCTTGCCGTCACAAGCTACGGCCTCGCTTTGTTTCTCCTGGCTCTGTTCTGGCTGTGATGCGATAGTGGGGCCACCTTGACTTCCCGGCAATGACTACAGCGCCGCGCGTCTTTCAGACGCGCAAAGGACGCTGTAGCACTTTTGAGTGCTGCATAATTTCTTAAATCGATTCCGATTTAAGAAATTATGCAGTAGAGCAGGAAGCCTTCACCCAATCACAAGGACAGTCGAGCGCCGTGCGAATCCTCTCCGAAGCCCATTTCCCGGAACTGCCGAACTATTATCGCGGCAAGGTGCGCGAGAATTACGATCTTCCGGACGGACGCCGCATCATCATCAGCACCGACCGGCTGAGCGCTTTCGACCGCATCCTCACCTGCATTCCCTATAAGGGCCAGGTGCTGACGCAGACGGCGCGCTACTGGTTCGAGGCGACGAAGGATATCTGCCCGAACCACGTCATCGATTATCCCGATGCTAATGTCGTCATCGGCAAGCGGCTCGACATTCTGCCGGTCGAAATCGTCGTGCGCGGTTATCTCGCCGGCACCACCGGCACCTCGATCCTGACACTCTATAAGAAGGGTGAGCGCGAGATGTACGGCATGCGCCTGCCCGACGGCATGCGCGACAACCAGATCCTGCCCGAACCCGTCATCACCCCGACCAGCAAGGAATTCGACGGCGGCCATGACGAACCGCTGACGCCTGCCGAAATCGTCACGCGCGGCCTGCTGACCAGGCAGCAGTGGGAAACCCTTTCGCGATACGCGCTCGCGCTCTTTGCCCGCGGCCAGGAGATGGCAGCCAAACGCGGCCTGATCCTCGTCGACACCAAATATGAATTCGGCACCGACAGCGACGGCAACATCATCCTCGCCGACGAGATCCACACGCCCGACAGCAGCCGCTACTGGCTTGCCGAAAGCTATCCGGCAAGTTTTGCCGCCGGAAAACGCCCCGATAGTTTCGACAAGGATTTCGTCCGCGCCTGGGTGGCGGAACGTTGCGACCCGTATAAGGAGGAGATCCCCGAGATCCCCACCGAACTGATCGAACAGACCTCGGCCGTCTATATCAGGGCCTATGAGGCGATCACCGGCGAGCGCTTCGTCCCCGACGACAGCGGCGAGACGCCGCTTGCCCGCATCCGGCAGAACCTCGCCCCGCACTTCCCCTGATATGGCGGCGCGTGCACGCCGCCGGCCGATCACCGGCTTGCGGCATTTCGTGCAATCGCGTTAACATCGGCCAAAAAGGATCGGGCCCGGCCCGGCGGGGGACGGATGGCAAGAAGGCCGAGACGCAAGGCCGAGGAAACGCGGGAGGATATCCTCTCCATGGCGGAGATGCTGTTTCGCGAGCGCGGCTATGTCGCGGTGTCGATCGCCGACATCGCCGGCGCGCTCCACATGTCTCCGGCCAATGTCTTCAAGCATTTCCGTTCCAAGGTCGCGCTGATCGATGCGATCGCGGGACGCCATCTCGACAATGCCACCGAGCGTTTCGCAGCCTTCGACCAGGACCTGCCGCCAAAAGAGCAATTGCTCCGATTCGTCCTGCGCCTGCTGGAAGGCCATCTGCAGGACATCCAGAAAAACCCTTACATCTTCGAAATGGTGCTTTCGACGGTCGAAGCCAAACTCGAGGCCGGCAACCGCTATCGCGCCCGTATCGAAGAGAAGCTCGGCGGGATCATCCGCGAGGGCATGGCGGAGAACCGCTACCATTGCCGCGATCCGAAAAGCGCGGCACGCACCGTCGCAGACGTGCTGGCCTGCGTGCTGCACCCCATCCTGATCGTCCGCGACGACAAGGAAACGCTGGTGCGCCGCGCCGAGGACATCGTGGATTTCGTCGATGCCGCACTGCAAAATAACGCTTGCTAAGTGACGATTGCTGACTTACGTCACTTCGTAAAGCTTTTCTTAAATTCGGATGATGGCATTTGAAGCCGAACCAATCCTGACGCTTCTCTAAGCCTGCGCTCGGCGGAGCCGAGCCCGTGGATCGAACGGCCATTGCCACCGTACAGGGAATTCAGAATGATACGGCGTGCCCTCCTCATCTCCTCGGCGCTGATGTTCGGCGCCTTGCTCGCAGCCTGCAGCGACAACACCGGCAAGCCTGCCGGCAATGCGGGTGCCGGCGCGGCCCAGCAGGCCTCGCCGGTCGGCGTGATCACGCTGAAAAAGGGCAGTTTCCCGATCACCACGATCCTTCCCGGCCGCGCCGAGACCTTCCAGACGGCCGATATCCGGCCGCAGGTGAGCGGTCTCATCCGCGAGATCGCCTTTAAGGAAGGCGGCGAGATCAAGAAAGGCGACCTTCTCTACCAGATCGAGGATGCGCCCTATATCGCCGCCGTCGAGCAGGCCAAGGCGGCAATCTCCAAGGCGCAAGCGAGTGTGCCGAGCGCCGAAAGCAATCTCGACCGCTACCAGCGCCTGGTCGGCAGCGGCGCCACCCAGATCGAATTCGAAACGGCCAAGACGACGCTGCTGCAGGCCAAGGCCGAAGTCGAGTCGGCGAAGGCCGCACTGTCCGCCGCGCAGATCGACCTCGACCATACCAGGATCATCGCCCCCTTCGACGGCATTATCGACCAGACGGCCTATAATGTCGGCAACGTCGTCTCGGCCAACCAGACGACGGCGCTGACGACGATCCGCCAGCTCGATCCGATCTATATCTCGCTGACCGAATCGAGCACCAACCTCTTGAAGCTGCGCGATGCGATGGCCGCCGGCGACATCAAAGGGGCAGCCAACGTCGTCTTCCACCTGATCCTCGAAGACGGCAAGGAATACAATCAGCAGGGCAAGCTCGACATGTCCAAGCAGGTGGTCAGCGAGACCACAGGCACCTTCATCATCCGTGTGCTCTTTCCCAATCCCGACCGTATCGTGCTGCCCGGCATGTATGTCCGGGCAACCGTCGAGCTCGGTTCAGAGGAGGGTTATGCGCTGCCGCAGCTGGCGACGAGCCGTGACGCCAACGGCCGGCTGACGGCACAGTTCGTTTCCGCCGACGGCAAGGTCGAAACCCGCGCTTTCGAAAACAGCTCGCCCTCCAATAATTCCTGGCTCGTGACCGAAGGCATCAAGGACGGCGATCAGCTGATCGTCAGCGGCCTGCAATCGATCACGTCAGGCATGCCGGTGAAGCCGGTTCCGATGAAGATCACCGACAACGGCGTGGTCGTGGCTGCCGAGCAGCCCGCGGCCGGTGACGCACAGAAGCCCGCAGCGAAATAGTCGCTTCGAGCCCGCATCGTCACCGTCTCAGCCGCACAGGAACTACCGATGGCCAAGTTTTTCATCCGACGTCCGATTTTCGCCTGGGTCATTGCGATCACCATCATGCTCGCTGGCCTGCTGGCGATCTTCACCCTGTCGATCTCGCAATATCCCGACATCGCCCCGACGACGGTCCGCATCAACGCCACCTATCGGGGTGCGAGTGCCGAGACCGTCGAGAAATCGGTGACGACGATCATCGAGGACGGCATGACGGGCCTCGACGATCTGACTTACATGACCTCGACGTCGTCGACCGGTTCGGCCAGCATCCAGCTCACCTTCGGAACGAGCGCCGACCCTGATATCGCCCAGGTGCAGGTACAGAACAAGCTGCAGCTGGTCCAGTCGCAGCTCCCAAGCGACGTCATCGATGCCGGCATCAGCGTCACCCGCTCGACTTCGAGCATTCTTCTCGTCGGCTCGCTTGTTTCGACGGACGGCAAGCGCAACTCGGTCGACCTCGGCAACATCCTGTCGACCTCGATCGAGGATCAGATCCAGCGCCTGGAAGGTGTGGGCAGCATCAACGTCTTCGGTTCGGGTTACGCCATGCGTGTCTGGCTCGATCCGTTCAAGCTCTTGAAATACCAATTGACGCCGAGCGACGTTACGTCGGCCATCCAGGCGCAGAACACCCAGGTCTCGGTCGGTTCGCTCGGCGCCCAGCCGGCGACCCCCGGCCAGCAGATCAACGTCACCATCACTGCCCAAAGCCAGCTGACCACCGTCGCCGATTTCGAGCACATCATCCTCAAGGTCGAAAAGGACGGCGCGACGGTACGCCTGAGCGACGTCTCGCGCATCGAAATCGGCCAGGAAAGCTACGGCGGCGGCTCGCGGTATAACGGCCAGCCGTCGACCGGTTTTGCCGTCAACCTGGCGATCGGCGCCAACGCCATCGATACCGCAGCCCGCGTCCGCTCCGCTCTCGAGGTCATCGGCCGCGGCCTGCCGGCGGGTGTGGAGATCACCTATCCCTACGACACTACGCCCTTCGTCGAGCTGTCGATCGAAAAGGTCGTGCACACGCTGATCGAAGCAATTGTGCTCGTCTTCGTCGTCCTCCTCATCTTCCTGCAGAACCTGCGGGCGACGCTGATCCCGACGATTGCCGTTCCCGTGGTGCTGCTCGGCACTTTCGGGGTGCTGGCGGTCACCGGCTACTCGATCAACACCTTGACGATGTTTGCCATGGTGCTGGCGATCGGCCTTCTCGTCGACGACGCCATCGTCGTCGTCGAAAACGTCGAGCGCATCATGTCCGAAGAGAAGCTTTCGCCGCTCGAGGCGACGGAAAAATCGATGGGCGAGATCACCGGCGCCATTGTCGGTATTGCGCTCGTCCTCACCGCCGTCTTTATCCCGATGGCCTTCTTCGGCGGCTCGACGGGCATCATCTATCGCCAGTTCTCGATTACCATCGTCTCGGCCATGCTGCTGTCGGCCCTCGTCGCCCTCGTGCTGACGCCGGCCCTTTGCGCCACGATGCTGAAGCCGGTCGGCGAACACCGGAAGCACCGCGTCGGCGACTGGTTCAACCGCAACTTCACGCGCTCGACCAACGGTTATATCAGGACAATCGGCTATCTCCTGAAACGGCCGATCCGGGTCATGCTGGTCTTCCTGCTCGTCGGCGCCGGCTGCGCCTATCTCTTCACCCGCCTGCCGAGCTCCTTCCTGCCGCAGGAAGACCAGGGCGTGCTGCTGACCATCGTCACCACGCCGCCGGGTTCGACAACGCAGCAGACCCAGGCGGTCGTCGAGAAAGTCGAAAATTACTATCGCCAGAATGAAAAGGATGCTGTCGAATCGGTGTTCGGCGCGCTTGGTTTCGGCTTCAACGGCTCCGGCCAGAACAGCGCCATCGTCTTCACCAAGCTCAAGGATTTCTCCAAGCGCACCGATCCGAATCTGAGCGCCCAGTCGGTCGTCAACCGCGCGCTGCGTAACTTCTTTGCCATCCGCGAGGCGCAGATCTTCGCGCTCCTGCCCCCGGCGATCCAGGGTCTCGGCGTATCGAGCGGCTTCTCCATGTATCTCGTCGATACCGGCGGCCACGGCAACGACGCCCTGACGGCGGCCTCCAAGCGACTGATCCAGATGGGCAATACCTCAGGCAAGATCGTAGCGCTGCGCAGCAGCAACAAGGAAGTCGAGCCGCAGATGCGCATCGTGCTCGATCAGGAAAAGATCGGCGCCATGGGCGTCGACATCGCCTCGGTCAATTCGATGCTGTCGATCATCTTCACCGGCCGCGACGTCAACGACTTCACGCTGAACGGCGAGATCAAGCCAGTCTATGTCCAGGGCGATGCGCCCTTCCGCATGCAGCCGGATGATCTCAACCATTGGTACGCCCGCAACACCGCCGGCGAAATGGTGCCTTTCTCCGCCTTTACCAGGACGGAGTGGGTGAAAGGCGCGCCATCGCTTGCCCGCTTCAACGCCGTCAGCGCCATTCCGCTCGATGGTGCTTCCGCGCCCGGGGTTTCCTCCGGCGATGCGATGAACGAAATGGAAGCACTGACCGAACAGCTCGGCGGCGGCTATACGGTCGCCTGGCAGGGGATCTCCTATCAGGAGCGTCTTTCCGGTTCGCAGGCGCCGATGCTCTATGCGATCTCCGTTCTGGTCGTCTTCCTCTGCCTGGCGGCGCTTTACGAAAGCTGGTCGATTCCCTTCTCGGTGATCATGGCCGTGCCTGTCGGCATTCTCGGGGCTCTGACGGCGGCGACCTTGTTCGGGCAGGCGAACGACGTCTATTTCAAGGTCGGCCTGCTGACGACCATCGGGCTGGCGGCGAAGAACGCGATCCTGATCGTCGAGTTCGCCAAGGACCGCATGGAAAGCGGCATGGGCCTCTACGAAGCGACGCTCGAGGCAGCGAGATTGCGCCTAAGGCCGATCATCATGACCTCGCTGGCTTTCATTCTCGGCGTCGTGCCGCTGGCGATCGCGACAGGCGCGGGTTCGGCGGCACAGAACGCCATCGGCATCGGCGTTCTCGGCGGCATGCTGGCGGCAACGATGCTCGGAATTTTCTTCGTACCGTCGTTCTTCGTCGTCATTCGACGCATCTTTGCCACACGCGGTAAAAATGCGGCAGGAGTGTGATATAAATGCACTGTGATAATGCTGTTCCGATTGCTACATTGCGCCCGACTGCTTCGGAATGGTGTTTTTGGTAAACGAGGCGCGGCGGCCGATAGTGAAGCATGAAGCTTCGGACAAGAATTGACTTGCTCGAGTACAGGATGAAATGAATGGTATCTCTTCGTTTTGCCGCCACACCGGCATTGCTGTTATTATTGTCGGGCTGCGTTGTTGGCCCGGATCATGCTCCTCCTGAGATGCCGCTGCCCGCCAAATTCGGAGAGGGCGGAACGAAGAGTGTAGGCGATGTTGCTACCGCAGCCTGGTGGACCGCCTTCAACGACCCCAAACTGAATGGCTATGTCAAGGCCGGCCTCGATCAGAACCTGACTGTCCAGCAGGCGATCGAACGCATCAACGCGGCCTCCGCCAACGTCACCACCGCCGGTGCCGGCGGCCTGCCGAACCTGACGGTCGGCGGCTCGCACACGGTCAGCGGCCAGAGGGGCGAGCTGCGCACGCAGTTCGACACGCGCAACACCAGTGCCGGCGACGTCCAGCTGAGCTGGCTGCTCGATCTCTTCGGCCTTTACAAGCGCAGCACCGAGAGCGCGCTCGCTTCGCTCGATTCCGCCTACGCATCCGCTGATGTCGCCAAGCTGACCCTGGTGCAGGATCTCGTCTCGAGCTATATCGACGTTCGCTACTATCAGCAGCGCCTGGCGCTTTCGAGGGCCAACCTGAAGTCGCGTCAGGAAACCTACGAGCTGACCAAATTCCAGCTTGAAGCCGGCGCCGCCTCACGCCTTGACGTCGTCCAGGCAGAAGGCCTGGTACAGTCGACGCTCGCCGAAATTCCCGGCCTCGAAACCAACATCCGCATATCGGCCCATCACATTGCCACGTTGCTCGGCCTGCCGGCCTCGGCCCTCGTCGACGAATTGCTGAAGGGCCATGGACAGCCCGTGTTCCGGGGCGGCATCAACTCCGGCATCCCGGCAGACCTGATCCGCAACCGTCCCGACGTTCGCGTCGCCGAGCGCGATCTCGCCGCGGCAACGGCCAATATCGGCGTTGCCCAGGCGCAGCTTTATCCGAGCATCTCGCTCAGCGGTTCGATCTCGCCGTCCTACATCAACCAGCGCGGCATCCATGGCGGCCTGACGCCCTGGTCCTTCGGTCCGACCCTCAACCTGCCGATCTTCGACGGCGGCCGCCTGCGCGCCAACGTCAAGTCTGCACAGTCCGACGCCGCGACCGCCTACCTCAACTGGAAATCGACGGTGCTGACCTCCGTCGAGCAGGTCGAGAACGCGCTTTCGGCCGTCCGGCGTGACGCCCGCACGGTCTCGGCACTCCAGGCCCAGGTGAAGACCACGCAAGAAACCCTCGAGCTGTCGACGGCATCTTACAAGGACGGCGCCTCTTCGCTGCTCGACGTTCTCGACGCGCAGCGCCAGGTTTCGCTCGCCCAGGCAAGCCTTGCCCAGGCAGTTCAGCAAATGGCCAAGGACTATGTCTCCCTCAACATCGCGGTCGGGGGCGGTTATGCCCCCGGCGGCAAGGGCACCGTAGCTAACACCACTGTCGTGGTGAAGCCGGCCAAGACCTGATCGGCCGCCTTACGCCCTCCGGACATACACAGCCCCGCGATCGTCTCGCGGGGCTTTTTTCATATCGGCCGAATTTGTATCGCGGATAAAGCGCGATAAGATGAATTGGGATTCGACAAGCGAAAAGAGCTGATGTAAAGCTTTGATTAAACGATTAATCAGGCGCCGTCGATCATGGCTTCATCGCGTTCGGGACCGAACCTCAGCAGGATAGCGACGTCGCTCGGCGTCTCGGTCGCCACGGTCTCCAATGCACTATCAGGCAAGGGCCGCGTCTCAGGCCAACTGGTCGAAAGGATTCGCGAGCATGCGGCCGAGCTCGGTTACGTCCCGAGCCAGGCCGGCCGCGCGCTCCGGACCGGCCGCAGCGGCGTTCTCGGTCTGGTGCTGCCCGATATCGCCAATCCGCTCTTTCCCAAGATCGCCCAGGCGATCGAATTCGCCGGCTCCGCCGCCGGTTACGGTGTGCTGATCGCCGATTCCCGCGGCGATGTCGCCGCCCAGACCGAGGCGATCAACCGTCTGGTCGAGCGCGGCGTCGATGGCATGGTCATCATTCCCCGCCGCGCCACCCGCATTTCCTCCGCCGCCTGCCCAATCGCCGTCATCGACACCCCTTCGACGCCGGGCAACACCGTTTCCGCCGACCATTGGCAGGGCGGCTGCGAAATCGCCGGCCATCTTGCCGGCCTCGGCCATCGCCGCATTCTCATCATCGGCAACAATCAGGAATCCAGCGTCCAGAACGACCGCGCCGGCGGCATCCGCTCCGGCCTGCGTCCCGGCATGCATGCTGAAACCCTGTGGATCGACAAGCTGGAGCGGGATGGGGGCAGCGGCTGTCCGCTTGGACTCGCCGAAAGGGTGAGGCAGGGATTCACCGCTTTCGCAGCCCTCTCCGATCTGCAGGCGCTGCGCGCGTTGACGGAGTTGCAGCAAGCCGGCGTCAACATTCCCGCCGACGTCAGCGTCACCGGCTTCGACGATCTCATCTGGTCGCCTGTTGTCACGCCGTCTCTGACGACGGTTCGCATGGACATGGACGCTATTGCCGGAATTGCCGTGTCGGCGCTGGTGGATACCATAAGAGCAAGCAGCATCCGGCAGGGCATGCTCGTGACCGCCGAGATCGACCGTGTCCCCATGCAACTGATCGTCCGCCAATCATCCGGGCCCGTGAGCCCGGCACCAAAAACCTCAGAGATGGAGAACATGTAAGATGAAAAAAGCGCTCATTGCCTCGGCAGCACTCGCCGCACTGTCTCCGCTCGGAGCAGCCGCAGCGGACCGCACACTGACCATTTCCGTCTATGCCTTTGCGCAGGATGATTTCAAAGCGCTGGTCTACGATCCCTTCGAAGCCCAATGCGGCTGCAAGCTGGTGGTCGAGACCGGCAACAGCGTCGAGCGTCTGGCCAAGATGGAGGCCAACAAGGCCAATCCCGTCGTCGATCTCGCTGCCGTTTCCATGGCCGATGCGCTGGCCGCATCGCGTGCCGGCCTGATCGACAAGATCGACACCGCTAAACTCGCCAATTTCGCCAAGCTTTACGGCGTCGCCAAGGATCCGAACGGCGACGGCATGAGCGTCGGCTATACCTTCTACGCAACCTCGATCGCCTATCGTTCCGACAAGATGAAGATCGAATCCTGGGCCGATCTCCTGAAGCCGGAATATGTCGGCCATGTCGCCTTCCCCAACGTCACCACAAACCAGGGCCCGCCGGCGCTCTATATGCTCGGCCAGGCGCTCGGCAAGGACACGCCGGATCTGAAGGGACCGATCGAGGCGCTGGGCGAGAAGAAGGACGACATCGTCACCTTCTACGAAAAATCCTCGCAGCTCGTGCAGCTGATGCAGCAGGAGGAGATCTGGGCAGCACCGATCGGCCGTTTCTCCTGGGCGGGCTTCACCAAGCTCGACGTGCCCGTCGCCTGGGCGACGCCGAAAGAGGGGCAGACCGGCGGCATGAACGTGCTGGTGCTGACCAAGGGTTCGAAGAACCAGGATCTCGCCTTGCAGTTCATGGATTTCTGGCTTTCGACCGACATCCAGACCAAGCTCGCCGAAAAGCTGGTCGACAGCCCCGCCAACAGCGAGGTCAAGCTGTCCGAAGCCGCCGCCAACAATCTCACCTATGGCGATGAAACCGCCAGGAGCCTCAAGCTGATCCCTTCGGCCGTCGCCCTCGACAATCGCGCCGGCTGGCTGAAGAGCTGGAACGAAAAGGTCAGCCGGTAAGGCCTGCATGAGAACCGGCCCCGGCCCCTCTGCCGGGACCATCCTCTGTTCGCTCGAAAGGCGCCTCATGTTCCAGAACCGCGCAGAAGCCCTGGCGCTGGCCTTGCCGGCAGCGGTCTTTGCGACCGTGGTCTTCCTGCTACCCGTCGCGGTCCTGTTGTCGGAGGGCTTCCTTGCCGGCGGCGGCTGGACATTGTCGGCCTATGCCGGTTTCTTTTCCGAGACGCTGAACCGCACCGTTTTCCTGCGCAGCTTCCGGCTCGGTCTCGAAGTCACCGCCGTTTCGGCGGTCATCGGTTATGCCGCGGCCTTCGCCATCGTCAACCTGCCGGCGAAGGGCAAGGGTCGCATGATCGGCCTCGTCACCCTGCCGCTGATGATCTCTCCGGTGGCGCGCACCTATGCCTGGATCGTCATTCTCGGCCGCACCGGCATCGTCAACCAGGCGATAACGGGCCTCGGCCTCAGCGCCGAGCCGCTGCGGCTGCTGTTCACCGAGACCGCTGTCTTCATCGGTCTCCTGCAACTCTTTCTGCCGCTGATGATACTTTCCTTGATCAGTGCGCTCGAAAACATGCCGAAGGATGCGATTCCAGCTGCCCGCGTGCTTGGCGCCAACTGGTTCCAGGTCTTCTGGAAGGTCATCCTGCCGCTGACCAGGGAAGGCCTCGTCGTCGGCGGCACGCTTGTCTTCACCGGATCGCTGACCGCCTATATCACTCCTGCCGTGCTTGGCGGCTCCAAGGTGCTGATGCTGGAAACGCTGCTGTATCAGCAGGTCTCCGTTGCCAATGATTTCGTCTCGGCAAGCGTCATCGCCTTCATTCTGATCATCATGAGCTTTGCCGCCAATATCCTGCTGAAACGGCTTGCGACGGCGAGGAGCCGCCGATGACCCTGCGCCTGTTTTCACCCATCGTGCTCTTCCTGCTGCTGGTCTTTCTGATCGGCCCCTTCCTGATCATTATCGCCGCTTCGCTGTCGGCAGGCGATACGCTGGCCTTCCCGCCGCAGGGACTGTCGCTGCGCTGGGTCATGAAGGTGTTTACCGTCGAGAGTTTCCGCGACAGTTTCGCCATGTCGATGTTCCTCGCCGTCTTCGGAACGCTCGCAGCCCTTGTTCTCGGCATCCCGGCCGCCTACGCGCTGTCGCGCTACCGGCTACCGGCGGCCGAAACCGTGCGCACCATCGTCTCGCTGCCGATCATCGTGCCCGGCATCATCGTCGGCCTGGCGCTCTTGCGTTATCTCGTCGTGCCCTTCGGCTTCAACATCACGCTCGCGCTCTTCTTTGCCCATACGGCCCTGGTGCTGCCCTATGCCGTGCGCGTCGTCTCGGCGAGCCTCGACAATCTGCGCTCGGATATCGAGGAGGCCGCCGTACTGCTCGGCTCCTCCAGGCTCGGCGCCTTCTTCCGCGTGGTGATGCCGAATATCCGCGGCGGCATTCTGGCCGCCTTCATCCTCGGCTTCGTCACCAGCTTCAACCAGGTGCCTGTCTCCCTCTTCCTTTCCGGTCCCGGCATCCGGACGCTGCCGATCGACATGCTGGGCTACATGGAAACCACCTACGATCCGTCCATTGCGGCGCTCTCCGCCCTTCTCGCCTTTCTTTCCATCGGCATCGTCTTCCTCGCCGAACGTTTCCTGGGATTCTCGCGTTATGTCTGATGCCTATCTTCAACTCGACAAGCTGACGCTCAGCTATGGCGATACGGTCGCGGTGAAGGAGCTCGACCTTACGATCAGCAAAGGCGAACTCGTCGCCCTTCTCGGCCCTTCCGGCTGCGGCAAGACGACGACGATGCGCGCTATCGCCGGCCTGCTGACGCCCACCTCCGGCCGCATCAGCCTCGACGGCGCCGATATCACCCGCGTCTCCGCCAACAAGCGCACCGTCGGCCTCGTCTTCCAGTCCTATGCCCTTTTCCCGCATCTGACGGTCTATGAGAACGTCGCCTTCGGCCTGCGTCTCAAAGGCATCTCGGGCGCCGATCTCGACACCCGCGTCGGCTCCGGCCTCAAATCGGTCGGCCTTGCCGCCTTCGCCGGCCGTAAGCCGGCCGAACTCTCCGGCGGCCAGCAGCAGCGCGTGGCCCTCGCCCGCTCGATGGTGATGGAGCCGAAAGTGCTGCTGCTCGACGAGCCGCTCTCCAATCTCGACGCCCGGCTTCGCCTGGAAATGCGCGCCGAATTGCAGCGCGTGCAGAAGGAGACCGGCGTCACCATGATCTTCGTGACCCATGACCAGGTGGAGGCCCTGGCGCTCGCCGATCGCATCGTCGTCATGCTGAACGGCGGCATCGAGCAGATCGGTACGCCCGAGGAGATTTACAACAAGCCCGCCTCCGCCTTCGTCGCCGACTTCGTCGGCTTCGAGAATGTCTTCGCGTTGAAGGATGGAAAGCTTGCGACGCCGAGCGGCCCGGTCGCGCTTTCCGCTCCAGTCCCGGAAGCCGCGGCGGGCCTCGCCTGGCGTCCGCGCATGGTGAACCTTGGCTCCGGTCCGTTCCAGGGTACCGTGCGCGGCACCTCCTTTGCCGGCAACAGCCGCGAATATCTCCTCGATACGCCGCTTGGGCCGATCAAGGCCGAGATCGACGCAAGCCTGCCGCCGCACGAGATCGGCAGCGCGCTGGCCTTCGATCTGCCGGTTGCCGGCGCGGCCAACCTCAAACGCTTCGGGTGACATCATGGGCGTCTGGATCGACACCGACATGGGCTTCGACGACATTGCCGCCATTCTGGTGGTGGCACAGTCGGAATTCGAAATCGACGGCGTATCGTTGATCTTCGGCAATGCGCCGCTATCGCAGGTAAGGATGAATGCCGCCGGCGTCGCCGCTGCCTTCGGCTGGAACTTCCCCGTCCACACCGGCCGCGCCATGCCGGTTCTCGGCAAGCTCGAAACCGCGCAGGCGATCCTCGGCGCAACCGGCATTCCGACCATCGGCAGGAGCCTGCCGGAGGCATCGGCCCTGGCCGAAAGCGATGCTTTCGCAGCACTGTGCCGCTGGCTGGAAGGCGAGAGGCAGCACCGCATCCTGGCGCTCGGCCCGCTCACAAATATCGCCGCCGTGGCACTCGCCCGGCCCGATCTCGCCGCCCGTATCAGCGACCTCGTCTGGATGGGCGGCGGCGTCACATCGGGCAACCATACGGCGTCTGCCGAGTTCAACGCCCTCGCTGACCCCGAAGCTCTGTCGATCGTCATCGCCCATGGCTTGCCGCTGCGCATGGTCGATCTCGATCTATGCCGCAAGGTGCTGGCACGGCCGGAGGATGCCGAGCCGGTGCGCAATGCCGGCGGCGCCAATGCCGAGCTGATCGCCGATATGTTCTCCGGTTATGTCAGTATCGGCACCAGCCGCGGCCGCCCTGGAATGGCGATCTACGACCCTTGCGCCGCCGTCGCCTTCGTCGCCCCTGACATCGTCAGCTTCCGCCCCGCGCGCATCGACGTCGAGCTGCAGGGAGCCTTGACGCGTGGCCGCACCGTCGTCGAGACTCGCGCCACGCATGCGGCCTTCAATGCGCAATTCGCCGCCGATATCGATGCCGATAAGGCACGCGCGATCATTCTTGGCGCCCTGGTCAACGAGGCTCGCAAATGAACGCCCCCCCTCGCCAGGAACCCGCCGATCTCAACGAGCCCGCCCTGCGTGCGCGCGCCGTCGCCGCCGCGCGCGGCGACGCCCCCTTCGACATGCTGATTACCGGCGGCCGGCTGCTCGATGCGGTGACCGGCCTGATCCGGGACGCCGATATCGGCCTCGTCGGCGCGCTGATCGCCAGCGTCCATGCCCCGGCAAGCCGGAGCGATGCGGCCGAGATCATCGATGCGGCGGGCAGCATCGCAACACCCGGCTTGATCGACACGCACATGCATGTCGAAAGTTCGATGGTGACACCGGCCGAATATGCGAGCGCCGTGCTGCCGCGCGGCGTCACCACCATCGTCTGGGACCCGCATGAATTCGGCAACGTCCATGGTCTCGACGGCGTGCGCTGGGCTGTCGAGGCGGCGCGCTCACTGCCGCTGCGCATGATCCTGCTCGCCCCCTCCTGCGTGCCGTCGGCGCCGGGGCTTGAATTTGCCGGCGCCGATTTCGATGCCGCCGTCATTGCCGAAATGCTGCGTTCCTCCGCCGTCGGCGGCGTCGCCGAGGTCATGAACATGCGCGGTGTCATCGACGGCGATCCGCGCATGAGCACCATAATCAATGCCGGCCTTGCCGCCGGCAAACTCGTCTGCGGCCACGCCCGCGGCCTCGAGGGCGCCGATCTCAACGCCTTCATGGCAGCGGGCGTCACCTCCGACCACGAACTCACCTCCGGCGTCGACCTCGCCGCCAAACTTGCCGCCGGCCTGACGATCGAGCTGCGCGGCTCCCACGACCATCTGTTGCAGGAA
The DNA here is from genome assembly GCF_030053155.1 of Rhizobium sp. BT03. NCBI lineage: Bacteria > Pseudomonadati > Pseudomonadota > Alphaproteobacteria > Hyphomicrobiales > Rhizobiaceae > Rhizobium > Rhizobium sp. BT03. The sequence goes on along the minus strand of NZ_CP125640.1, from coordinate 3,547,934 downwards.
TTCGTTGCGGTGCTGAACGGTCTCGGCCACCTGCCCCCGACCGTGACGCTCTGCACCGACGACGTCTTTCCCGACGAACTCTGCCAAAGCGGCGGTCTCGACGATGTCATCCGCCGCCTGGTGCGCTACGGCATGAAGCCGGAATGGGCGCTCAGGGCCGCGACCTTCAACGCCGCTGAGCGGCTGAAGCGCTCCGATCTCGGCCTTATCGCCGCTGGCCGGCGCGCCGACATCGTGCTCTTCGAGGACCTCGAACAACTCAGGGCGCGGCTGGTCATCTCGAGCGGCCGCGTCGTCGCTCGCGACGGCGGCATGCAGATTGATATCAAGCAGCTCGATACGGCGCCGCTTGAAAATTCGGTGAAGCTCCCGCAATTCGCCGCGGATGATTTCCGCATCCCGTCGAGAGGCGAGCGCGTTCGCGTCGCCACGATCGACCGCCCGCGCTTCACGCAATGGGGCGAGGCGGAGACGGAGGTCAGGGACGGGTTCGTCGTGCCGCCGGCTGGCAGCGCCATGATCGCCGTCGCCCATCGCCACGGCAAGGCCGACGGCATCCCGCGCATCGGCTTCCTCACCGGCTGGGGCGAATGGCGCGGCGCCTTCTGCACCACCGTCTCGCATGACAGTCACAACCTCACCGTCTTCGGCGGCAATGCGCGCGACATGGCGCTCGCCGCCAACGCCGTCATATCGGCCGGCGGCGGCATGGCGGTCGCCAAAGACGGAAAGATCGAAGCGATCCTGCCGCTGCCGCTCTCCGGACTGGTGACCGGCGCATCGCTGAAGGACACCGCTTCGGCCTTCGCCGGCATCCGCAAAGCCATGGAAAAAATCGTCGACTGGAAACCGCCTTATCGCGTCTTCAAGGCCTGCTTCGGCGCAACGCTTGCCTGCAATGCCGGCCCGCACCAGACGGACCGCGGGATTGCCGATGTGGTGACGGGAAAGGTGATGGAAAGCCCGGTGCTGGAGGTTTTGTAGGGTCGGCAATGCGTGGGGGACTTCTGACGACGGACGTGCCGTGCGGCCCCCTCATCCGCCCTACGGGCACCAGCCTGGGCGAGACCCGTGGCTCGCCCAGGCTGGTGCCGGCAGGCGGATGAGGGGGCCGCAAACGCAGTTCCAGCTAAACCTCCAGCTCCCGCTCCACCAACGCCACCCAATAAGCGGCGCCATAAGCAAGCGCCTCATCATTGAAATCATAGGCGGTGTTGTGATGCAGCGCTCCGTCCACCGCCTGCCCGTTGCCGAGCCATACATAACAGCCCGGCGCCTTCTGGGCGAAAAATGCGAAGTCATCGCCCGCCGTCGACGGCGGAAAGCTTGTCCGCACTTTTTCACCAAAGACGGTACCGGCAGCAGTAAGCGCCCGGGCAGTCGCATCCGCGTCATTGATCACCGGCGGGATCCGCCGCTCGAAATGATAGTCGACTGATATGCCGTACATATCAGCAGTGCCGCGCGCCAGCCGTCCGATCTCGCGCTCCAGCTGATCGCGCACCTCGGGCGAATAGGCCCGCGCCGTCCCGCCGATCTCCACGATATCGGGAATGACGTTCAACGCCTTCGGATCGCCCGCCTGCAGGAAACAGGCGCTGACGACGGCCGGCTGCTGCGGATCGACCACCCGTCCGACGATCGTCTGCAGCGACGACAGGAAGGTGCCGGCTGCCGTGATCGGATCGCGGCCGAGATGCGGTTTGGCGCCGTGGGTGCCGATGCCGCGAAAGGTGATGCGCCAGCTGTCGGAAGAAGCAAGCTGCGGCCCCTCGACCACGGCGATCTCGTCGACCGATAGCCCCGGCATGTTGTGCAGCCCATAAACGGCATCACACGGGAAGCGCCGGAAGAGGCCCTCCTCCACCATGCGCTTCGCGCCGCCGCGGCCCTCTTCAGCCGGCTGGAAGATGAAATGCACCGTGCCGGAGAATCCTCGCGTCGCCGCCAGATGCCGCGCGGCACCGAGCAGCATCGTGGTATGGCCGTCATGGCCACAGGCATGCATCTTTCCCGGCACCGTCGATTTATAGGGGCGCTCCGCCATCTCAGGCATGGCGAGCGCATCCATATCTGCCCTGAGGCCGATCCGGCGGACGCCGTTGCCGACCTGCAGCGTGCCGACCACGCCGGTGCCGCCGAGGCCGCGGTGCACCGTGATGCCGGCCTCCTCGAGAAGTCTCGCGACGATGCCGGCAGTGCGCTCCTCCTCGAAACCCAGTTCGGGATGGGCATGCAGATCGCGGCGCAAGGATGTGAGAAACGGCAGATCGCCCTTGATCCGGGCAGGGATGCTCATCGGACAATGCTCCTGGGGCCTGGATATCCTGTCAAGCGAAACGGGCGCCCACCGGCGCCCGCGTCAGATCATCCTTTGTTCATCAAACAGCTCGCAAGTTCAACCATCAAGCCTCCTCGACAAACACCTCTTCGCGCTTCTTCTTGACGCTCGGCAGGAAGACGACAATCAGCACAGCGAGCGCGATCGCCAGAAGCGTGGCGCTGATCGGGCGGGTGACGAAGGTCATCGGATCGCCGCGCGACAGGATCATCGCCCGCCGCAGGTTCTCCTCGAGCAGCGGCCCGAGCACGAAACCGAGCAGCAGCGGTGCCGGCTCGCAGCGAAGCTTTGCCAGCACGTAGCCGATGAACCCGAAGAAGGCGACGGCATAGAGATCGTAGACGTTGGCGTTGACGCTGTAGACCCCGATCGAGCAGAAGGCCATGATGACCGGGAAAAGCACGTAATAGGGCACCGTCAACAGCTTCACCCAGAGCCCGATCAGCGGCAGGTTGAGGATGACGAGCATCAGGTTGCCGATCCACATCGAGGCGATGATGCCCCAGAACAGCGCCGGCTGCTCGGTGGCGACATTCGGTCCCGGCACGATCCCCTGAATGATCATCGCGCCGATCATCAGCGCCATGACGGGATTGGCCGGAATGCCGAGCGTCAGCAGCGGAATGAACGAGGTCTGCGCCCCGGCATTGTTGGCCGATTCCGGGCCTGCCACACCGGCGACGGCGCCCTTGCCGAATTCCTCCGGCGTCTTCGACAGGCGCTTCTCCACCGTATAGGAGGCGAAGGAGGCGAGGATCGCGCCGCCGCCGGGCAGAATGCCGAGCGCCGAGCCGATCGCCGTGCCGCGGAAGACAGGCGCGATCATCTCCTTGAATTCCTGGCGCGACGGCAAGAGGCCGGAGACCTTGGCCATCAGCACCGTGCGGGTCGATTCACCCTCGAGGTTGCGCAGGATTTCCGCCACCCCGAAGACGCCGACGGCAAGCGCCACGAAATTCAGCCCATCGGCATATTCGCGGATGCCGAGCGTGAAGCGCGGCGTGCCGGTGTAGATGTCGGTCCCGACCAGACCGAGCAGCAGCCCGAGCGCCACCATCGCCAAGGCTTTGACCACCGAACCATGCGCCAAAGCGATCGACGAGACGAGGCCAACGATCATCAGCGAGAAATATTCCGCCGAGCCGAATTGCAGCGCGATGGCGGTGAGCGGCGGCGCGAAAATCGCAACGAGGAAAGTCGAAACCGTGCCGGCGAAGAACGAACCGAGCGCGGCGATCGCCAGTGCTGCCCCCGCCCTGCCCTTGCGCGCCATCTGATAGCCGTCGATTGCGGTGACGGCGGAGGAAGACTCACCCGGCATGTTGATGAGGATCGCCGTCGTCGAGCCGCCATACTGGGCGCCGTAATAGATGCCGGCCAGCATGATGAGCGATGAGACCGGTTCGAGCTGGAAGGTAATCGGCAGAAGCATGGCGATCGTCGCCGTGGCGCCGATGCCGGGCAGCACCCCGATCAGCGTGCCGAGCAGCACGCCGATCAGGCAGAAGAGCAGATTGTCAAGAGTGCCGGCTGTCGCAAAACCAAGCGCGAGATTGCTGAAAAGATCCATCATCGCCTCCTAGAACCGGACCCAGGGGCCGAAGCGCTCGAACGGCAGGCCGAGCCCATAGCTGAAGACCGCCACCGAAAAAACCGTCAGCAGCAGCGAAAGAATGATCGCGAAGAACACGTTCATCTTTTGCGACGCGAAGCAGGCGATGAATGCGGTGAAGAACAGCGCCGGCGCAAATCCGAGGCCGCGCACCGTCAGCCCGAAGAAGACGGGCGCCGGCAGAATAAAGAACATACCGCGCCAGGCGAAGAGACCGATCGGCTCCCCCTCGACGCGCAGCGCCTGGATGAAGATGATCGCGCCGAGAAGCACGAGCACGCCGGCCAGCACCAGCGGAAAATAACCAGGCCCCATGCGCACTGCCGTGCCGAGGTCGAGCGAGAGCGACTGGATGGCGAAGAAAGCGCCGGTCGCGACGAAAAGCCCGCCGCAGATCGCATTGGTGGTATCGAAACTGATGGATTTCATGGTGTCTCCTGGAGTTGGAGATGGTTCACGTGATGCCATTGCTGCGGCGATTGCCCCTCATCCTCCTGCCGGCACCTTCTCCCCGCAAGCGGGGAGAAGGGGATATGCCGCTGGCCTCTCATCCATGCCGCTGTTGCGCGGGGCAAGTCCCTCTCCCCGCGCGCGGGGTTAGGGTGAGGGGCTCATCCGGCATGTCCTGGACGAGGACAAGTCTCAGTCGGCATATTCGCCGGCAGCCTCGATCACCGGCTTCCAGCGGGCGATCTCGCTTTCGAGCTTGGCCTTCAGCGCAGCCGGCGTCGCATCGGCGTCGGAGGAAGGCGCCGTGCCGAGTTCGGCGAAGCGGGCGCCGACATTCGGGTCCTTCAGTGCGACCTGCAGCGACTTCGACAGGCGTTCGTTGATCGCGGCCGGCGTGCCCTTCGGCGTGTAGATGCCGTGCCAGATCCCGACTTCGAAGCCCGGCAGGCCGGCTTCGACTGCCGTCGGAATGTCCTTCATCACGTCGAGGCGCTTCGGCGAGGTCACCGCATAGGCCTTGATCGTGCCGCCCTGGATCTGCTTGGTCGTGTTGGTCGTCTGGTCGCACATGACGTCGACCTGGCCGCCGAGCAGGTCGGTCATGGCAGGGCCGGTGCCCTTGTAGGGAACGGTGGTCAGCGGCGTCTGGATGGCGCTCATGAACATCATGCCGCAGAGATGCGAAGCCGCACCGATGCCGGCATTGGCGACCGTCACCTTGTCCTTGTTGGCCTTGATATAGTCGATCAGCCCCTTGAGGTCGGCCGGCTCCATGTCCTTGCGTGCGACGATCGTCATCGGCACTTCGGTGACGAGGCCGACATAATCGAAGGCGCCGAGCGTGTCATAGGCGAGCTTGCGGTAGAGCGTGGCGCTGGTCGCCATGCCGATATGGTGCAGCAGGATCGTGTAGCCGTCGGGATCGGCGCTCGCCACGCGGCCGGCGCCGAGCGTGCCGCCGGCGCCGCCGACATTTTCGACGACGATCTGCTGACCGAGATCCTTCGACATGGATTCGGCGACGAGGCGCGCGACGGTGTCTGTCGGGCCGCCGGCCGCAAAGGGCACGACCATGGTGATGGTGCGTTCGGGATAGGTCTGCGCCGAAGCGACGCCGGCGAGAAGAGAGACTGCGGCAGCCGCGGTCAGGCCGAGCATGGCCTTCAGAATTTTCATCGTTTCCTCCCTGATGAAACAAGCAAGCCCGCCGACACATCCTCCGCGCCGGGCATGACCTATTTGCCGCCGGGAAAAACCGGCCCGCAATCATTGCAGCCGCTTTCGAGACACGATTTTGCGATAGTGCGATGCAACATGGGTCGATTTGGAAACAAACGGCTTGTGCAATGGGTGGATTTCCACCCACCGCGAAGACCGGCGGCCGCCGAGAATTAGCCTTCGGTGGTCAGCATCCGCTTGTCGAGGCCGTATTTCTGCATCTTTTCGTAGAGGGTCTTCCTGGAAATGCCGAGTGTCTCATAGACCGGCTTGAGGCTGCCGCCATGCGCGACCAGCGCGCTGGCAATGACGCCCCGTTCGAATTCGGCGACGCGCTCCGCAAGCCCGGTCGCCTCCCCGGCCTGAGGCCCGCCGTCGTCGAGACCGAGAACCAGACGGTCGGCGGCATTCCTGAGTTCACGCACATTGCCCGGCCAGTCGCGCTGGGCGATATCGGAGATCACCTCGGGCGGCACGGCCGCCTCATCGCGGCCATAGCGGGCGGCCGCTTCCCGCACCAGCTGCAGAAAGAGCAGCGGAACATCCGCCCGGCGCTGCGACAACGACGGCACATGCAGCGTCGCAACGTTCAGCCGGTAGAACAGGTCGGCGCGGAAGCGCCCCGCCGCCACCTCCGCCTCCAGGTCCACCTTGCTCGTGGCGATAAAGCGCACGTCAAGCGCCACCGTCTCATTCGATCCCAACCGGGAAATCATCCGCTCCTGCAGCACCCGCAGGAACTTCGCCTGCAGGTCGAAGGGCATGGAGCCGATTTCGTCGAGCAGGATGGTGCCGCCGCGCCCATGTTCGAACTTTCCGTAGCGCGGCCTCACCGCGCCGGGAAAGGCGCCCACCTCATGGCCGAAGAGCTCGCTTTCGATCAGGTTGGCCGGCAGCGCCGCGCAATTGATCGCAATGAACGGCCGGCTCGCCCGGGCGCTGATATCGTGCAGCGCGCGCGCCACCACCTCCTTGCCGGCCCCCGTTTCCCCGACAATCAGCGTATCGGCATCGCTCGCCCCGATCGCCCGGATGCGGTAGCGCAGATCCACCATGACCTGCGTGCGTCCCGGCAGCCGCGCCTCGATATCGTCGCGCTTGCCGGCGACCGCTTTCAGCAGCCGGTTTTCGAGCACGAGGCCGCGCCGCTCCACCGCCCGGCGGATGACACCGGCAAGCATCTCCGGCGTGAACGGCTTCTCGATGAAATCATAAGCGCCCTCACGCATCGCCTTCACCGCAAGCTGAACGTCGCCGTGGCCGGTGACGAGAATGACCGGCACTTCAGGGTCGAGCTCGCGGATTTTCTGCATCAGCGTCATGCCGTCCATGCCGGGCATGCGGATATCGCTGACGACGACGCCGGGAAAACTGTAGCCGATCAATTCCAGCACATGATCGCCGTTCGAAAAGGTCTCGACGCTGAAGCCGGAAAGTTCCAGCGCCTGCGCCGTCGAGCGGCGCAACTCCTCCTCGTCGTCGACCAGCAGGATCTTCGCATCGTTCATTCCGCGGCCTCCGGCATCAGCCCTGCTGCCGATTGCAGCTCGATACGGAACACCGCGCCCCCCTCCGGATGATTGACCGCGGAAAGGCTGCCGCCGAAATCCTTGATGATATTGTAGGAGATCGACAGCCCGAGACCGAGCCCCTTGCCGACACCCTTGGTCGTGAAGAAGGGATCGAAAATACGCTCGGCGATCGCCGCCGGCACGCCCGGCCCATGGTCCCGCACCGTCAACACCACCTTGCCGGCCTCCTCGAAGGCCGAAACCTCGATGCGTCTGTCATCAAGCCCTTCCACGGCATCGGCCGCATTGGAAATCACATTCACCAGCACCTGCTGCAGACGCACGGAACCGGCACGAACCACCGGCGGCCGGGTCCCCAGATCAAGCCGGAGCTCGGCATCGGCCGCCTTCAGCCGCCAGGCGATGATCTCGAGCGTGTCATGCATCGCCTCGTCGAGAGACACCGAGCCGAGTTTCTCGTTCGGTTTGCGGGCGAAATTGCGCAGATGCCGGCTGATCGCAGCCATGCGGTCGATCAGCCCGCCGATCCGCCTTATATTGTCCCGCGCTTCCTCCGTCCGGCCGCGATCGATGAGAACGGAGGCACTGTCCGTATAGGTCTTGGCGGCAGCGAGCGGCTGGTTGAACTCGTGCGAAAGTGCAGCCGACATCTGCCCGAGACCGGCGAGCTTCCCGGCCTGGATAAGATCGGCTTGGGTCTGGCGAAGCTGCTGCTCGGTCAGCCGCCGCTCTGATATTTCCTCCTCGATGCGGCTGTTGACGCGGGCAAGATCGGCCGTGCGCTCCTCGACGCGCCGCTCCAGCTCGTTGCGAGCCTCCGTCTGCAGCTGCATGCGCTCGGCAAGCCGCGCCCGCCGCTGGCGTAGAACCGCGACCGCGAGCCCGGCAATGCAGAGGATGAGAAAGACGGCCGCAAGCGCCGTGCGCGCCTGGGTGCGGATGGAACTCGTTTCCATCAGCACGTTCACCGTCCAGTCTTCGGCCGGCATGTAGTGCGAGAGAACCAGATATTCGCTCGATCCGCGCTCGCCGGCGAGCGTCATCAGCTCGTGCGGCTCGAAGCGCTGGCGCGTCACCGGCAGCGCTGTCAGCCTGGCATTGGCATAACGCCGCGACGCTTCCGTGCGGGCGATGCGGTCGGCCGTCAGCGGCAGGATTGCGCCGTAGAGCCATTCCGGGCTGCCGGACATGAAGATGATGCCCTCAGGATCGGAGACGAAGATCTTATATTCGCCGCCGCCCCAGGAAGATTCGATCATGTCGATATCGACCTTGAAGACGATGACGCCGCGAATATCCGCGCCGATGCGGATCGGCGCGGCAAAATAATAGCCGCGCTTCAGCGAGGTGGTGCCGAGCGCATAGAACCGCGCCTGCCGGCCTTCGATCGCGTCCTGGAAATAGGGCCGGTAGCTGAAATTCTGCCCGACGAAGCTTCCAGGTCCATCGTAATTGCTGGCCGCGATCGTCTCTCCATCAGGCTTGACCACATAAATGTCGGAGGATTTCAGCAGCCCGTTGATCTCCCTGAGATAGAGATTGGCCGCGTCGCGCAGTGCTGCATCGTCGGGTGCGCTCACCAGTTCCTTGATGTCGTCGTGATCTGCGATCAGCGCCGGCAGCGCCTCGTAGCGGTTGAGGTGACCGCTGAGCGCCGAGACGGCAAGGCGCAGCGCCGTTCCGGCCTGCGCCGAGGCCTCTCCCATATAGGCGCGCGTCGCGATCGCGCTTCCATAGGTGAAGAAGGCGAAAATGATCAGCGGCACCACCAGCAACGCCACTATAGCACGATATCTCGAAGACAGATCCGGCTCCTCCCCTTTCCGCCCCCACTCCCCAGCGAGGCATACCCGACAGTTCAAGTTTAATGACGCCGACAAGGATTTCCAAGGGCCTGCCAAAACTTGACACCCGGAGACGCGAATGCCCTATTGCGGCATCGTAAGGAGGCTCCGCTCATGAGCGACGACCAGACGCCGGCCGACAGCAAGCTCACCAGTTCCAAGCGCCGCTGGGCGGCCGAGGGCAAGTTCCTGACCGGCCGTATCGGCCGCCCTGAATCCGAGCGCCTGCCGCCCGGCCAGCATCTCGTCAAAAACTGGCCGGTGCTCGATCTCGGCCAGCAGCCCGTCATCTCCACCGATACCTGGCGTCTCGAAGTGCGCGGCCTCGTCGAAACGCCGCTCACCCTCACCTGGGCCGACTTCCAGGCGATCGAGCAGAGCACCAAGGTCAGCGATATCCACTGCGTCACCACCTGGTCGCGCTACGACAACAAATGGAAGGGCGTTTCCACGCGCGATCTGCTCGATCTCGCCATGCCGAAGCCGCAAGCCGGTTATATCATGCTGACGAGTTACGACGGCTATACCACCAATCTGCCGCTTGCCGATTTCGCCGCCGAGGACGCGATCCTTGCGACATCATGGGAGGGCCTGCCGCTGACGCCGGACCACGGCGGCCCGATGCGCCTCGTCGTCCCGCATCTTTATTTCTGGAAAAGCGCCAAATGGCTGCGCCGCATCGAGCTGATGCCGGGTGACGAAGCCGGCTTCTGGGAAAAGAACGGCTACCATATGTATGGCGATCCCTGGCGCGAGCAGCGCTATTCCGACGATTGAGCCTTCGGCTGCAAGACGCGTCTAAGCGCAAGGACGGCAAGACCGAACAGGGCAGCAACTCCCGTCAGCGACGCCATGCTGGCGGCATGAAACGGCACTTTGCTCCAGCGTGGCTTGACAACATCGGCGGTGTTGAAGGCCTCGCCGCTGAACCGGCAGGTGATGAGCGCCAGGCTGCGCCGCACCATGTCGGCATCGACCGCGGAAATGATTTCATCAGCCGCAACGGCCTCCCGCGGCATCTCGCGCATCGAAAGTAAGACCGCCTTGGTCGCCGCCAGATAGGCATGGGCGCATTCGTTGAACGGGCTCAGCTCGTCGCTCACGCTGCCTGGCATCCGCCCCCAGAGACAGTAGGAATACTGGATTTCGGCATAGTTCAGAATGCGCCGGAACGGCTCGTTCGTATCGACTGCGCGGGACGCCAGGCCGATAATCCGGCTGCGATAGTCCGAAATCACCGCCATCTCACCATGCGAAATTTCAGGAATATCGAGGCCGGCATGGCTGCCGCCGGCGCTGGGGCTATGAGCAAGGGCGTTTTCAGCAGGCACACAAAAGAAAGCTGCGGCAGCAAACGCCATCGACAGGAGGAATATGGTTCTGCTGCTTTTCATAGTCGCCCGAAAACCTAAGGGCGCCGGCAAGACGGCGCCCTCGATGTGTTCAGTGAAAGGCCGTTGCCGCCCGGCTCCGTTGCCCGCCCTTCAAGGCAAGCCGCTTTTCCGCCAGCGCTCCGAACCCAAGCCCGAGCGCTGCCCAGAGGATCACATGCATGCCGAGCGAGGTCGTGCGGAAACGCCAGAGCACCATCGCCGAGAAGTTCTCCGGCACTTCATTCATCGGCGGCAGCAGATAGAGCACGAGGCCGACGAAGACGAGGTAAGCGATGCCGGCGATGATCGCGCCGTTCCAGAGGCCGAAACGCTCGGAGAGGCGGCGCGACAGCGCCACCGCGGCAATCAGGGCGGCGATCGAGACGACGATCATCAGGAAGAACAGCTCGGTCCTGACGCCGATCGTGTCGGGATTGCCGACCGCCGGCGGGTTGGCCGGATATTTGATGCCGGGAACGAGCACGATTGCCACGAAGGCGAAAAGCGCAATGACCGCCGAGGTGCCGCGCGCCGAAAGGCTGCTGACGCGGCCGTGCACGAAAGCAAAGGCGAGCGCGAAAAGCCCGCCGACGGCAATGCTGTAGGCCATGACGCCGGTGAAAAGGCCAAGGCCGGCCTGGGTGGCCCGGCTGACGATTTCAGGTTCGGAAGCTTCGCCGGCCGCCTGGGCGCTCGCCTCCTCGAAGGCGATCGCCGCATCGACCAGCGGCTCGCCGAAGATATGGGCGAAAGCAAAAACCAGGATGCCAGCGATCAGCCCCGCGAGCATGCCGCGAAGGAGAAGGTTTCCAACCATGTCAATATCTCCCTAGTGGCAGGGAAAGCCGAGGAGATGACGGCCGTCATGCACGAATTCGTGCACATACATGCCGTTGAACAGCGCCATCGCGCCTTCCTCGGTGCCGACGAAATAAATAGCGATCAGCATCAGCAGGCCGCCGAAGATCGCCCAGGGCAGGATCTCTCCTACCGGGATCGGCGCCGGTGCCGCGACGGGCGCGAAAGTGGTGTCAGACATGTATTCCTCCGGAATGACGCGTTCAGTCGAAAGAGTGCTTGTGCGGTAAGGTCTGACTTCCAGCGCGAAGAAGCTTCGACACGCTGGTCACAGTGGCGCGACCGCGCCGGATTTCCACCGGCTTCCAAACCCGCAACAGCCCGGTTATACCTGCACGCCGAAGAGCCTGTCAACGAAACTTCATGAAGCGGCGATGGGCTATTCCCATCGCTATCCGGAGATCGGAACGACCGTGAACACGCGCCTTACCTGGATCTGCCACGGCGCGACGGCGGCAAGCCGCAAGGGCCTGTTCCCGCTCGACGAACCGCTGGAAGACAAGGCCGCGGAAGAAGCGGCCGGGATGGCCGCCCTGCCTCGCGCCGACCGTATTGCCACCAGCCCGGCTTTGCGCGCCCGCCAGACTGCCGAGGCGCTCGGCCTTCAAGCCCGGACAGACCCGGAGCTTCGCGACTGCGATCATGGCCGCTGGGCCGGCAAGTCGATCGCGGCGATCGAGGCCGAGGAGCCGGAGAACCTCATGGCCTGGATGAGCGATCCGGAAGCGGTCCCGCACGGAGGCGAGAGCCTTCTCGATCTTGGAACACGCGTCGCCGGCTGGATGGACAATGAATCCGCCCTCGGCGGCCATGTGATCGCCATCAGCCATGCGGCTGTCATTCGGGCAGCGGTTGCCCATGTGCTTCGAGCACCGCCGCCCTCCTTCTGGCTCGTCGATATCGAGCCGCTCGGCATTGTTCGCATGACCAGCAACGGGCGGCGCTGGTCGCTGCGTTTTCAGCATTGACGCATGTCGCCCGGAAGTGTGCCGCGGTTCCGGGATAACGACATGCATAAAAACAAAGAGCTAAAGCGCGTCGCATGAAACCCGTTTAATGCGACGCGCATTAGCCATCCCTCATCTTATCCAGCCTTACACAAGCAAATCGCGTCATCTCTGTTGAACCCGGCTTCACCGGGACTACTTCCTTATCCCAAGGAGATGGAAGACATGACATATGATTGGAGTGGGGAGCGCACGCGTCGCCTGCGTTTCGTGCGCGTCGCCACAATCACGGTTCTGGTCGGTCTCGTCGTCAGCGTCCCGCTGCTGATCGTCACCGCCTGAAGCACGAGAAAGGGCGAGCATGCGACAGCACGCTCGCCTTCGTGCTTTTCCGCCCCCTTTCACGAGAAGCGCGATCGTCTCTCGACGGTGCAGCAACAGGCTGCGGTCTCTAACAATTCGCCTTCTGGTTTCAACGAACATTTCAGACTTTCATGATAGTCCGGCATAGGGTGGAGATGGAGAAGGCCATATGCCGGTGTTTTTCCAGAGCAGAGCCGGAAGGCAATGCGTGTCGATCGTCGGGCTTGGGATAACTCTCTGGCTCCTCGGCGCGCTTCTGCAGCTCGACGACAGCCTTGTCTTCTTCATGACCGGTTTCGGCGAATATGGCGCCGACAAACTCGTTCTGGCGCTCGGCATCGCCGGCGCCATGAGCTTCATCTATTCGGTGCTGCGCATCGCCGACCTGCGCAAGGAAACGGAACTGCGCGCCGCCGCTCAGGCGAAGGCCGATTGGACGGCCACCCACGACCATCTGACCAAGCTGCCGAACCGCTACGCCTTCGAGCGCAAGATCCTCTCACGGCCGGTCAAGGACGATGAGGACCAGATCGAGGAATGGGACCGCAACGTCACGCTCTTCTCGGTCGACCTCGACGGCTTCAAGAAAGTCAATGACCTCGTCGGCCACAAGGGCGGCGACATCCTGCTGATCGAGGTTGCCAGACGGATCTGCGCGCTCGGCAATGCCGATTGCGTCTATCGCTTCGGCGGCGACGAATTCATCATCGTCGCCTTTGCCCTGACGGCACAGCGCGAGGAGCGTTTTGCCAGGCTGCTGATCCAGGCCGTCACCCGGCCGATTCACATCGACGGCTTTGCCGTCGAAGTCGGCGCCAGCGTCGGCTACGACCGTTGGGCCGAGGGAGCCGAACCGCTGGAAGATGCCGCGCATCGCGCCGACCTCGCCATGTACGAGGCGAAATCACGCGGTCCCAACCATTATCTGGTTTTCGAACCGGCCATGCAGGACAAGGTCACGGAACGTGCCGCGCTGGAAACCAGGCTGCGCGCCGCAATCGCCAACAAGGCGATCAAACCCTTCTATCAGCCGCTGATCGACCTGAAGACCGGTCAGCTCTGCGGCTTCGAGGCCCTGGCGCGCTGGATCGGCGAAGACGGCGTCAATATTCCACCGCCTGTTTTCATCGATATCGCCGAGGAAAACGGGATGATCACCGCATTGTTCGAGGATCTTCTCGCCCAGGCCTGCAGTGACGCACTCACCTGGCCTGATCATGTGATGCTGTCCTTCAACGTGTCGCCGGTGCAGATGGAAGACAGGCTGCTGACGTCGCGCATTCTGAAGGTCCTTTCGGCAAGCCGGCTGCCGCCGCAGCGCCTGGAGGTGGAGATCACCGAAAACGCGCTGATCCAGGATCCCGCCATCGCCGCCGTCATCCTTGATGAACTCCACGCGGCCGGCATCCAGATCGCGCTCGACGATTTCGGCACGGGCTATTCGAGTCTGGCCCAGCTCGCCCGTTATCGTTTCGACAAGATCAAGATCGACAAAAGCTTCATCGCCACCTATCGCGGCGACGAACGCCAGGAAAAGATCGTCCGCGCCATGCTCGGACTGGGCAGGAGCCTCAACATAAAGACGACCGCCGAAGGCGTCGAGGAGCACGGCCAACTCGCCTTCCTGCTGCAGCTCGGCTGCGACATCGGCCAGGGCTATCTTTTCGGCAAGGCGATGCCCGCCGCCGAGGCGGGCATCTTCATCCGCGATCGTAATGCCAGCCTGGCCTCAACGGCCTGACGATACAGCTAAAAAAACCGGCGTTGATGAGGAAGAGTAGGAATGTAATCGAGGCCGCAATTGCGCCTTCCAGCCCCGGCAGATCGATGATGACGTGGGCTGTGCATCGACAAAGCATGTGAAGGGCGGATAAACGCCTTTCCGTCCGCAGCCTCCGCACTAAGTTCGGCCAAAATACCGACTATGCGGAGTCTCTGAAGACATGTCATCGACCGACCTGCTCCTGACCTTCAACGCCGGCTCCTCGACCGTCAAGATCGGTATCTTCGCGATGGATGGCGAGAAGGCGCGGCGCATCGGCAAAGGCGTGATCGATTTCCGCGCCGAACCGCTCTCGCTCGGCCTTGTCAAGGGATCGCTGACATTCGACGTGCCGTTGAGAGCCGAGGCAACGAAAGACCTGCACGACATCATCGATGAGACCTTCGCGCTTCTTGCCGATCATTTCGACGTTGCCGCCACCCGCGCCGCCGGCCACCGCGTCGTCCATGGCGGCGACCGTTTCACCAGGGCGATCGCCCTCGACGACGCCGCAATCGATGCCGTCGATGCACTGACACCGCTGGCACCCCTGCATCAACCGCAGGCGCTGCGCTTCATCCGTGCGCTCCGGCATCTGAAACCGCATCTTGCCCAGACGGCCTCCTTCGACACCGCCTTCCATGCCACGCAGGACGATCTCGTTCGCCGCTTCGCCATCCCCCGTGCGCTGCACGACGAAGGCATCAAGCGTTACGGCTTCCATGGCCTGTCCTATAAATTCATCGCCGGCGAACTAACCCGCAAGGCGCCGGGCGCGGCGAAGGCGGTGGTCGCCCATCTCGGCAGCGGCGCCAGCCTCTGTGCGCTGGATCATGGCGTCGGCCGCGATTGCAGCATGGGCTTTTCGACCCTCGACGGCATCCCGATGGCGACGCGCCCGGGCGCACTCGATCCCGGCGTCATTCTGCATCTGGCCGGTCAGCGAAACCAATCCTTCGAAGAAATCGAAGACCTGCTCTATCACCGCTCCGGCCTGCTCGGCATCTCAGGCATCAGCGCCGATACCCGCGATCTGTTGAGGGACGGCCGGCCGGAGGCGCGCCAGGCGATCGACCTCTTCATGCTGCGTATCGCCGGCGAAACCGGCCGCATGGCTATGACGCTCAGCGGCCTTGACGCCATCGTCTTCACCGCCGGCATCGGCGAGCATCAGCCGGAGATTCGCGCCGGCGTGGCGAAGCGGCTCTCCTGGCTCGGCCTTGCGATCGACGAAAAGGCCAATACCGCCAATGCGTTCACGATCAGCACGGGGGAAAGCCGTATCGCCGCCCATGTCATCGCCACCGACGAGGAGCAGGTCATCGCCGATGAGGCGCTGTCCATACTCGGCACTGGCTGATCCAGATCAACGGCAGGCCCGGCGCCGGCCGGTAGAATTGACGTTGAACAGGTTTTCGAACGGAAGAAATCCATGGAAAAGCATGTCTCGACCACCGCTTTGACCGACGCCGAACTCACCCTGACCGACCGCTACTGGCGGGCCGCCAACTATCTCTCGGTCGGGCAGATCTACCTGCTCGCCAATCCGCTGCTGCGCGAGCCGCTGAAACCGGAACACATCAAGCCCCGCCTGCTCGGCCACTGGGGCACGACACCAGGCCTCAACTTCATCTATGCACATCTGAACCGCATGATCCGCGCCCGCAACCTCGACGTCATCTATATATGCGGCCCCGGCCACGGCGGCCCGGGCATGGTCGCCAATACCTATCTTGAAGGCAGCTACAGCGAGATCTATCCCGACATTTCCGAGGATGCCGAAGGCATGCGCAAGCTCTTCCGGCAATTCTCCTTCCCCGGCGGCATCCCGAGCCATGCAGCGCCCGAAACACCCGGTTCCATCCACGAGGGCGGTGAACTCGGCTACGCCCTCGTTCATGCCTATGGCGCCGCTTTCGACAATCCCGATCTGATCGTCGCCTGCGTCGTCGGCGACGGCGAGGCCGAGACCGGGCCGCTGGCCGCGAGTTGGCATTCCAACAAATTCCTCAATCCCGCTCGTGACGGCGCCGTGCTGCCGATCCTGCATCTGAACGGCTACAAGATCGCCAACCCGACCATTCTCGGCCGGACCGATGGCGATGATCTCCGCCGTCTCTTCGAAGGCTACGGCTACCAGCCCTTCTTCGTCGAGGGCCATGAACCGGGCGACATGCATCAGCAGATGGCCGCGACGCTGGAGCAGGTCTTCGACCGCATTCGCGAGATTCAGAGGCAGGCTCGTAACGGCAACGCTCTGGACGGCTGCCCACGCTGGCCGATGATCGTGCTGCGCAGCCCCAAGGGCTGGACCGGCCCGAAGGAGGTCGACGGCAAGAAGGTGGAAGGCTTCTGGCGCGCCCACCAGGTGCCGGTTTCCAACTGCCGCGAGAATGAGGGCCATCGCAAGATCCTCGAAGACTGGATGCGCAGCTATGATCCGGAAGATCTGTTCGGCGCCGATGGCCGGTTGAAACCGGAGCTCCGGGCGCTGGCACCCGCCGGCAAACGCCGCATGGGCGCCAATCCGCACGCCAATGGCGGCTTGCTGCGCAAGGAATTGGTCGTTCCCGATATCCGGGACTACGCCGTTAATATCGGCAAGCGCGGCAGCGCCATGGTCCAGTCGACGGAAATCCTCGGCCGCTACCTGCGCGACACGATGAAGCGCAACGCGGAGACCGCCAACTTCCGGATCTTCGGCCCCGACGAGACGGAATCGAACCGTCTCGGCAGCGTCTTCGAGGTCACCGACCGTGTCTGGATGGAGGATATCGAGCCCTATGATATCCACCTCTCGCGCGACGGACGCGTCATGGAAGTGCTCTCCGAACATCTCTGCCAGGGCTGGCTGGAAGGCTACCTCCTGACCGGCCGCCACGGTCTCTTCTCCTGCTATGAGGCCTTCATCCACATCATCGATTCCATGTTCAACCAGCACGCCAAATGGCTGAAGGTGACGCGCGAGCTCGAATGGCGAAAGCCGATCTCATCGCTGAACTATCTGCTGACCTCGCATGTCTGGCGCCAGGACCATAACGGCTTCAGCCATCAGGACCCCGGTTTTGTCGATCTCGTCGCCAACAAGAAGGCCGATATCGTCCGCATCTACCTGCCGCCGGATGCCAATACCCTGCTCTGGGTCGGCGATCATTGCCTGCGCACCTATGACCGCATCAACGTCATCGTCGCCGGCAAGCAGCCGGAGCCGCAATGGCTGTCGATGGACGAGGCGGTAAAACACTGCGAAGCCGGGATCGGCATCTGGCACTGGGCGAGCAACGAGGAAGACACGATCTCACCCGATCTCGTCATGGCCTGCGCCGGCGACGTGCCGACCATGGAGACGCTCGCCGCCGTCGATTTCTTACGCAAGGCCATCCCCGAGCTGAAGATCCGCACCGTCAACGTCGTCGACCTGCTGGCGCTGCAATCCAGCGACCAGCATCCGCACGGCCTTTCCGACGAGGCCTTCGACGCGATCTTCACATCGGATAAGCCGGTCATTTTCGCCTATCACGGCTATCCCTATCTCATCCACCGCCTGACCTATAAGCGCACCAACCACGAAAACATCCATGTCCGCGGCTTCATCGAGGAGGGAACGACGACGACGCCCTTCGACATGACCGTCCTCAACGAACTCGACCGCTTCCATCTCGCCATCGAAGCCATCGAGCGCGTCCCGGGCCTGAAGGAAAAGGCAGGTGAAGCCCTCGCCGCCCTCCGCGGCAAGCTTGCCGAGCATCACGACTATGTCAGGGAACACGGCGAGGACATGCCGGAGGTGCGCGACTGGAGGTGGCCGGCGGCGTGATGGATTGGAGACTTGCTACACACCCTTGAGCCGGCTCTTCTCCTTCATGCGCCAGACCCGCGGTGTTTCTCCCGTATATTTGAGGAAGAAGCGCGAGAAGTAGGCGGGATCGGCAAAGCCGAGCCGAAAGCCGATTTCCTGAACGCTGCCGAGCGTAAAGACCAGCTGACGCTTCGCCTCCTCGACAAGCTTGCCGGCGATCAGTTCATGCGGCGTGCTGCCGGTCATCGACCGGACGATCCGGGTGAGATGCGTCGGCGAAAGCCCGAGCTCCCTGGCATAGAAGGATGCGGGCTTATGGGATCGAAAATGCTGCTGAATGAGTTCGCCCAGCATCTCCATCCGTCGCTCGTTTTCGTTTGACGAAAGCTCCCGCGCATTCCCCGCATGGGAAATCCGCGCCGTCAGCCGCAGCGCCAGGGCGACGTAGGCTGCCAAGACCTCGTTGCGGCCACTGCGGCGGTTTTCGAATTCGTCGCCCAGCCGCCGCAGCGTCTGCATCACATGGGCAGCCTCGGCATGATCGGGATCGAGCGGCGTCAGATGCGGCGTCGCCAGCCATTCGCCGAGATGGCTCCGCTCGCCGGGCGGATGGCTGAGATGGGACCGCAATATGGTGATGACGAGACCGTCGATATCGCGTGAGAAACGAAAGCCGTGATTGAGCCCGGGCGGAACCGTAATGACCGCCGGCGGCCGGATGGCATAGCTCTTCTCGCCGAAGATTGCATCGCCCGAACCGGCTTCGATGTACAATATCTGAAAGAAGCTCTCGTGACGGTGGAGGCGGATTTCCCATTGATGCAGGCTGCTGCGGGAGCGAATTGTTTCGCAATGCAACCAGAATTCCGGCGATCGCCCGATGTTTTCGCCGTAGAGCTCGTAGGTCGGTATGTGCCTGCTCATCGGCTCCCTCCCGCGCCAATGTTCGATTAGTGCAATTTTTAGGCTGGAATGTCCATTGTGGCGATCCGGCCGGCGCGGCAGAATCTGACAAAACGCAAAAATGTCAGGGAGGAAGCCTTTGCGAACCCAGGTCGCCATCATCGGTTCGGGACCATCCGGCTTGCTTCTCGGCCAGCTTCTGACCGAAGCCGGCATCGACAATGTCATTCTTGATCGCGTCAGCAAGGATTACATCCTCGACCGGGTTCGCGCCGGCGTTCTCGAAGAGGGCACGGTCGGACTGCTGGATGCGGCCAGGGCTGGAGCGAGGCTGCATGCCGAAGGCCTGCCGCACGACGGCTTCTCGCTCGCCTTCGACGGACGCGACCATCGCATCGACCTGCATGAATTGACCGGCGGCCGGCGCGTCACCGTCTACGGGCAGACCGAGGTGACGCGCGATCTGATGGAGCGGCGCGAAGCAAGCGGCGCCCTGTCGATCTACGATGCCGCCGATGTAACGCCGCATGATTTCGACGGCCGCTCTCCCTTCGTCACCTATATGAAAGACGGCGCTGCCAGGCGCATTGATTGCGATTTCGTCGCCGGCTGCGACGGCTTTCACGGGGCAAGCCGCAAGGCCGTTCCCGAACGGGCGATCAGGCGTTTCGAGAAGGTCTATCCCTTCGGCTGGCTGGGCCTGCTTGCCGATGTGGCGCCCGTCAGCCACGAACTGATCTACGCCAACCACCCGAGGGGCTTCGCGCTCTGCTCGATGCGCTCGGCCACGCGCAGCCGCTATTACATCCAATGCGGGCTCGACGAGAAGGTCGAGGACTGGAGCGACGACCGCTTCTGGGACGAGTTGAGACGGCGCCTGCCGGTGCATCACGCCGAAGCACTGAAAACCGCGCCATCTTTCGAGAAATCGATCGCTCCTTTACGCTCCTTCGTCGCCGAGCCGATGCGCTTCGGCCGGCTCTTCCTTGTCGGCGACGCCGCCCATATCGTGCCGCCGACCGGCGCCAAGGGGCTGAACCTTGCGGCAAGCGACGTCCATTACCTCTTCTCCGGGCTCGTCCAGCATTACCGCGACGGTTCGGATCACGGCATCGACGCCTATTCGCAGACCGCGCTGGCCCGCGTGTGGAAGGCCGTGCGGTTTTCCTGGTGGATGACGACGATGATGCACCGTTTTCCCGATACCGGCGATTTCGACCAGAAGATCCAGGAGGCTGAGCTCGATTATCTCACCCATTCCCGTGCTGCCTCCACGGCGCTCGCGGAAAACTATGTGGGATTGCCATTCTGACATGAAGATCCGAGGCTGGTGCGACCCAGGCGACGGCAGAGCCGGTCATCAATATTCCGGCACATAATCATAATCGCATGGTGATGGATTGCGGCTTTTATTTCATTTTACATCACCATTTCGCATGACAAGCTAACGCGCAATTTTTGCGGCTAGCAAATGCGGCGCTGGAGTGCGCCAACAAGGGAGAGAGACATGAAGAAACTGCTTCTGGCCGCCGTTGCGGCAATCGCCATCGGCACGAGCGCCTATGCCGACACCATCAAGGTCGGAGTCATCGGCCCATTCTCCGGTCCGTTCGCGCTCCAGGGCAAGAACTTCAAGGCCGGCATCGACGCCTATATGGCGGTCAACGGCAGCAAGATCGGCAACGACACGGTCGAGATCGTCTATCGCGACGTGCCGCAGGCCGATCCGGCCCAATCCAAGGCGCTCGCGCAGGAACTGATCGTCAAGGAAAAAGTCCAGTATCTCGCCGGCTTCTATTTCACCCCCGATGCCATGGCGGTGACGCCGATCCTCAAGCAGGGCAATGTGCCGATGGTCGTTATGAATGCCGCTACCTCGGCGATCGTCACCAAGAGCCCGCTGGTC
Organism: Rhizobium sp. BT03; assembly: GCF_030053155.1. Taxonomy (NCBI): domain Bacteria; kingdom Pseudomonadati; phylum Pseudomonadota; class Alphaproteobacteria; order Hyphomicrobiales; family Rhizobiaceae; genus Rhizobium; species Rhizobium sp. BT03. The sequence continues at coordinate 3,527,026 of NZ_CP125640.1, read as the reverse complement.
GTGCGCACCTCGTTTACCACCTGGCAGACCTCGACGCCGATCGCCAAGGTCGCCTTCGACGCCGGCGTCAAGAAGGTGATTTCGGTCGTCAGCGACTATGGCCCCGGCATCGACGCCGAAAACGCCTTCAAGACCGGGTTCGAAAAGGCCGGAGGCCAGGTGGTCGAGGCGATCCGCATGCCGCTCGCCACCAACGACTTCAGCCCGATCATGCAGCGCATCAAGGATTCCGGCGCCGAGGGCGTCTTCGCCTTCCTGCCGTCGGGCCCGACGACGCTGGGCTTCGTCAAGGCCTATAACGAGAATGGCCTGAAGACTGCCGGCATCAAGTTCTTTGCGCCTGGAGATCTGACGCAGGAATCCGACCTGCCGGCGCTGGGTGACGCCGCACTCGGCATCCAGACGACCTTCCACTATGCCGTCTCGCACGACTCTCCCGAGAACAAGGCTTTCGTCGAGGCGGCTTCCAAGGCGATCGGCAACAAGGCCGAAATCTCCTTCCCCTCAGTCAGCGCCTATGACGGCATGTATGTCATCTACAAGATGATCGAGGCGACGGGCGGCAAGCAGGATGCCGAGAAGGCTGTCGATGCGGTCAAGGGCCTTGCCTGGGTAAGCCCGCGCGGCCCGGTTTCGATCGACCCGGAAAGCCGCCACATCACACAGAACATCTATCTGCGCGAGGTCGCCAAGGCCGATGACGGGACCTACATCAACAAGGAGATCCAGACCTTCGAGAAGCAGGGCGATCCCGGCCTGGCGGCGGTGAAGTAAGATCCGGCATCCCGGCAAGCGACGGGCGCGCGAGGCCGAGCCCGTCGCACGAAGCAAGGTATTTCCATGCAGACAGTCTTCAGCATAGCGGTCGACGCCTTTGCCTATGGCATGGTGCTCTTCGTCATATCGATCGGCCTTTCCGTAACCATGGGGCTGATGCGTGTCGTCAATCTGGCGCACGGCGCCTTCGCCATGATCGGCGGCTACATCGCCTCCTATGCCGCCCGCGATCTCGGCCTCGGTTATGCCGCAGCGGTCATCGCCGCCATCGTCGTCACGATCCTCGTCGCAATCCCGCTCGAGCGTTTTCTCTACCGCCGGATCTACGGTGCGCCCGAACTGACCCAGGTGCTGATGACGATCGGCATCACCTTCTGCGTCATCGGCATTGCGAATTACGCGATGGGGCCGACGCTGAAAACCATACCGCTTCCCGCGACGCTGCAGGGATCGGCCGATCTCGGCTTCCGCACCATTCCCGTTCACCGGCTTTTCGCCATCCTTTGCGGCCTGGCTGTTGCGCTGGCGCTTTGGTTTGCGATCGAAAGGACCAGCTTCGGCGTCAAGCTGCGCGCCTCCGTCGACGATGCGGCCATGGCCGCCGCACTCGGCGTGCGCACCGAGATCATCTATGCCGTGAGCTTTGCCGTCGCCGTCGGACTTGCCGCTTTCGGCGGTGTGGTCGGCGCCGAACTGCTGCCGGTCGAACCCTATTACGCGCTGCGTTACATGGTCACCTTCCTGGTCGTCGTCTCCGTCGGCGGTGCAGGTTCCATTGCGGGCGCGCTGATCGCCTGCCTGCTGCTCGGAGCGATCGATACGACAGGACGCTATCTGATGCCCGAATTCGGGGAATTCTTCTTTTATCTCGCCGTGATTGCGATCATCTGCGTCTTCCCGCGCGGCCTTGCCGGAAGGGCGAAATAGCATGGCGCTTGCACTCAACGACGAAAACGAACGTCTCCAGCACCGGCGCGGATTTCTCGGCCGCGATCTCGCCGCAATAGCGATTATGACGGCCATCGCCGCAATCGGCTATTTCACGTTTCCCGATAATCTGGCGCTTCTGACCCGGATGATCACGATCGCGCTGCTCGTTCTGTCGCTCGATCTCGTGACCGGTTATTGCGGCGTCGCCACGCTCGGCCATGCCGCCTTGTTCGGGTCCGGCGCCTATGCCGCCGGCATTCTGTCGGCGCATTACGGCATCAATGATCCGCTGCTGATGATGCTGGCCGGCATTGCCGGCGGCGCGCTTGCCGGGCTGCTCAGCGGCGCGATCATCCTGCGGGCGCATGGGCTGCCGCAGCTCGTACTGTCGATTGCCCTTATCAATCTCTTCCATGAATTCGCCAATAAGGCTTCGTCCTGGACAGGCGGCAGCGATGGCCTTTCCGGCATCGCGCCGGACCCGGTCTTCGGTCTCTTCGAATTCGATCTCTACGGTCACACCGCCTTCTTCTTCGGCATGGCGCTGCTGCTTGTCGTCTTCGTGCTGCTCAGATTGCTGGTCCGCTCGCCCTTCGGCATGCTCTGCCGCGGCATCAAACAGGATCCGCTGCGCATCCGCGCCATCGGCGCTTCGCCGAAGGCGGCGCTCATCAGGATGTACGTTATCTCAGGCGCGGTTGCCGGTGTCGGCGGCGCCTTGAATGCGATCTCGACCCAGGTCGTCGGGCTGGACAGCCTGTCTTTCACGCAATCGGCAGAAGCGCTGGTCATGCTGGTGCTCGGCGGCACCGGCTCTCTCTTCGGCGCGCTCTCCGGCACTCTCATCTTCATGCTCTTCGAGGACTATGTCTCCGCCGCCAATCCCTTCCACTGGCTGACCATGGTCGGCGCGTTGCTGATTGCCGTCGTGCTGTTCGCGCCGAAAGGTCTCTATGGCACAGCCGCGGCCTTCATGGACCGCCGCAGGGGGCAGCGCGCATGAGCCCGGTCTTCGAAGTCGCCAATCTCAGGAAAGCCTTTGGCGGTCTTGCCGTCACCAACGATGTCTCGCTGGCGATGTCGCCAGGCGACCGCATCGCGCTGATCGGCCCGAACGGCGCCGGCAAGACCACCTTCGTCAATCTCGTCACCGGCAACCTCGCCCCCGATTCCGGCGAGGTCCGCCTCGGCGGCGAGAGGGTGACGAAGGTCGATGCGATCGGCCGGGTCAGACGCGGTCTGGTGCGATCCTTCCAGGTCACGCGGCTTTTCCACGACATGACGCCGGCCGAACATGTGGGACTTGCCATTCTGCAACGGGACGGAAAGACCGGGCGCGTCTTCGGAAACTTCTTGCGGATGTCCGATGTCATGGCGGAGGTCGACGATCTCCTGGGAAAGCTCGGGCTGTCGTCGCTGATGCATCGCAAGGTCAGCGAGATCGCCTATGGCCAGCAGCGGCTTCTGGAGATCGCCGTGGCGCTGGCGCTGAAGCCGAAGGTGCTGCTGCTCGACGAGCCGGCGGCTGGCGTGCCGCAGAGCGATACCGGCCGCATCGAGCAGGCGCTGGCCGATCTGCCTTCCGATCTCGCCGTGCTGATGATCGAACACGACATGGATCTGGTCTTCCGTTTCGCCAAACGTGTCATCGTACTTGCATCAGGCGCCATCATCTTCGACGGCCTGCCTGAAGACGTCACTAGGGATGCGCGTGTGCGCGAGGCCTATCTCGGGAGTTATGCCAATGCCGGCCCTGTCGCTTGAGGTCAAAAACCTGTCGGCCGGCTATGGTCCGACACGCGTGCTCGAAGACATTTCCTTCTCCATACCGGCAGGCGCCCGGCTCGCCTTGCTCGGCCGCAACGGCATGGGCAAGACAACGCTTCTGGCGACGCTTGCCGGACAGACCAGGCGATATGAGGGCCACATCCGCCTTGGCGATGCCGACATCACCGCCGCACCGAGCGCGACGCGCGCGCATAAGGGTCTCGGCTATGTGCCGCAGACACGCTGCGTCTTCCCGACGCTGACGGTCGAGGAGAACCTGTTCGTCGGCCTGAAGGCGCGGCCGAAGACGGCGCTGGAGGAAGCCTATGCCATGTTCCCGCGCCTAAAAGAGCGCCGCCGCAACCTCGGCAGCCAGCTCTCGGGCGGCGAGCAGCAGATGCTTTCGACGGCCCGCACCATTCTCGGCCGCCCGTCCGTCCTGTTGCTCGACGAACCGCTGGAGGGGCTGGCACCGGTCATTTGCGAGGAGCTGATGGCGGCCTTTACCGAACTCGCCAAGTCAGGCGACATGACCATTCTGCTTGTGGAACAGCGCCTCCAGAGCGCACTCGATTTTGCCGATCAGGTCGTCATTCTCGAACGAGGCAGGCTGGCCTGGTCGGGAACGCCGGAGAACCTCACAAGGGATCATGAAGCCGTCGAGAGTCTGCTGGGCGTCGGCGGCCTGCATTGATTGATGGCCGGCAGAAGTCGGGCCGTCGGTGATCCCGCTCCGCCTTCCAAATTGCCCTTGGCACGCCGAGCCATTCATGCAGTATATCGTCATGACGACGTCATCGATGACCTGCCATTATTATCCTGACCGAAAGCTTCATGCCGGCCGAATTGATGGATCGCCTGAAGAGGCGAGAAACATGATGGTCGACCGTGCCGCAACAGTGCAGGACAAGACGTAAAACCCTGGCTCCTGAACCTTCTTTACTTGGGCGTTTAAGCTAAATCCGGCCGAAAATTCATTGGATTGACAGGAACTGCTCTGACGTTCCCAGCAATTTGGGTTGCCAGGCACCCGACAGGGTTGCATAGTCGAATTCAACATCACATGGGAGGTAGAAATGGCAAATCATAAGCCGGTCGCAGGTGACGTATACCAGCCTATTTTCAACATCGACAACCCGATCGACGGCAACATATTGGACAGCACCAGTTCCACGGATGCCGACGGAGATCGGGTGCGCCTCAACTTCGTGAACGGCCAGCGAATTCCGCAGCCGGCCGATCCGGACGGACCCGCCACGACGACGACAATCGAGGGAAAATACGGCACGCTGACCGTCTATTCCAACGGCAACTATACCTATGAACTCGATCACACCAACCCGGTGGTCGCAGCGCTCGGCCCGGGCGATCAACTCGTCGACCAATTCAATTTCAAGATATCGGATGGCAAAGGCGCCACCGACTTCGGCTTGCTCAATATCGCGGTCGACTTGCCGGAACGCGGCGACGTCTTCGTCAATTTCGAGGATGTCGGCAAGTACGACTTCCCCACGGGTTACAAAGGCTTCGATTGGGGCGCTTGGCACGATGGTGACGATGCAACGGTACATAAGGAAGCCGACGGCAACCATTATCTCGCAGGCGGCGTATTCTGGACACCCATCCAAGCCGCCGATGGCGGCACCTTCCAGATCGAGCAATTCAGCGTGGCAAATGGCACATCCGACTATGACAACGTTTTAACGATCGAAGGCAGGCTGAACGGCGATACCGTGTTCCTGGTCACGGTCAACGTGACCGCCGACAGCATTCATAACCCGCAAGTGATCGATCTCAGCGCCTATGGCCAGATCGACTATCTCGTGCTCGACACCGAGCCCGTCATCACCGAAACGAGCGGCCCGGATTATTATGGCGCACAATACGACAACTTTCATTTCATCGTTTGAGGGGCGTCTCGGATGAACAAGCAGTCGGCCTTCCCGCATCGTGAACGAGGTGATGTTCCAGATGGCAGAGAGGCCGAAGCTGTTCGCCATGGTGAAGAACAATCACGAGCGTCACCCGCGCGAGCGGGCATCCTCACACTGTAGCCGCCTGCCTAGTACCAATTTCTTGCGATAGCGGACAGACCTGCGTGTTTGCTAGCATGAGAATGTCCGAGGAGGACACGGATGCTGGGACGGAGGAAATGATGCAGCCAGTCGGGATCAAGTTAGCGGCGGTGACGTTCTCGCTTGCCGTATGGGCCATTATTATCGCCGCCGCATCCCACCTTTGGGCGATGAAGCTGCCAATGGTGCTTCTGACGCAATAGTCGTGCCTTCGGCGCCAGCGGAAATCCCGCAGATCGGAAGCTGACCGACTTTGCCGGCCAGCCGCTACCCGTTCGGCCGCTGCTACCAGTGTGTTACCACGGGCATCAAAGGAGGCTCTCATTTCGAGCCTCAAATTTCGCGAATTATCCAATGATTTGAAAGTGGTAGCGGAGGAGGGATTTGAACCCCCGACACAAGGATTATGATTCCTCTGCTCTGACCTACTGAGCTACTCCGCCACTGGTCAAACGATACCTGCTCGCGAAGCGCTGCGGGCTCGTGGGATGAGCGGCTTATAAGGTGCGCTTCGGCTTTGTGTCAAGCGCATGATGGAGAAAAACGGTGGGCTTTGCCGGCCGCCCTGTCCTACCGGTTTCAGGCAGCGACGGGGCCGGCCAAAAGGGCCTTGAGCGAGGCCTCGGCCGAAGGTTCGCGCTCGGAGCGCTCGATGAAGCCGCCGCCGAAGACGCGGGCGTCGTCGCCGGGTGCGGAATAAAGCGCGCAGGCCTGGCCGGGGGCGATGCCAGCCTCACCGACCGTCAGGTCGACATAGGTGCCCGTTGCATCGACATGCAGCACGGCAGGCGCCGGCGCCCGTGTCGAGCGGACTTTGGCGTAGCAGGCAAAACCGTTGCCGGAGGCAGCTTGCGCAAGCGTCTCGTCGCCCAGCCAATTGACGTCGCGCAGATAGACGCGGTGGGTTTCCAGCGCCTCCTTCGGTCCGACGATGACGCGGCGCGAGCGAGCGTCGAGAAAGACGACGTAGAGCGGCTCGCCGGTGGCGATGCCGATGCCGCGGCGCTGGCCGATGGTGAAGTGCAGGATGCCCTCATGGGTTCCAAGCACCCGGCCGTCGAGATGGACGATCTCACCGGCAAGCGCCGCATTCGGCTTCAGCTTGGTGATAATGTCGGAATATTTGCCCTGCGGCACGAAGCAGATGTCCTGGCTGTCGGCCTTCTTGGCGACGACCAGACCCATCTCTTCGGCGAGCCTGCGGGTCTCGGCCTTCGGCAGGCCGCCGAGCGGAAAGCGCAGGTAGTCGATCTGCTCCTGCGTCGTGGCGAACAGGAAATAGCTCTGGTCACGGTCGGCATCGGCCGGGCGGTAAAGCGCGCGGCGGCCGGGATGCTCCGGCGACGGGTTCGGCCGCGAGCGGATATAATGGCCGGTCGCCAGCGCATCGGCGCCGAGCTCCTTGGCGGTCGCCAGCAGATCGGCGAATTTGACGGTCTGGTTGCAGGAAACGCAGGGAATCGGCGTTTCGCCGGCGACATAGCTTTCGGCGAAGGGATTGATCACTGTCTCGCGAAAGCGCTTTTCGTAATCGAGCACATAATGCGGGATGCCGAGCGTTTCGCAGACGCGGCGCGCATCGTCGATATCCTGGCCGGCGCAGCAGGAACCGGCGCGGTGAACGGCGGCGCCATGGTCGTAAAGCTGCAGCGTGATGCCGAGCACGTCGTAACCCTGCTGTTTGAGAAGGCCGGCGACGACGGATGAATCGACGCCGCCCGACATGGCGACGACGACACGGGTCTCTTCCGGCTGCTTGTCAAAATCCAGTGTGTTCAACGGTGGTGCCAAATTCTGCTTGGGTCTCGATCCGCCCTTGCGCTGCAATTGCGGCGGATTTGCCGATATCAGGCGGGATCGGCCGCCTTCTCGATGAGAAACCGATATAGAAAGGATTGTATCGGGACGCAAGAGGCGGTCTCGGATAGCGGATTTGGGATTCCCCGTGCAAAGCAAGGCGCAGCCGAAGCCACGCCTTGGAAGCGGGGGGTGCGGCTCAGGTGCCGATCAGCTTGTTGCAGGCGAATGCGATGCCCGGATTGGCGATGATGGCGGTCAAGAGCGCCAGTCCGATTATCGAGAATGAATAGCGTTTCATAGACATTCTCCTTTCCAGCCCATGGGAATTATGCCGGTTCGGCTGCAGTTCTCAAAATAACGAATGCTTGAGCAGGACCGGCTCAACCGAAAATCATTCGATAAAATAATTTACACGCGATGGAACATTTCACTCCATCATGCGTTGCGGGTGATGAATGTCGCAATCGAATTTCTGCGGAGGGTTTCATGGCCAGGTTCGGAACGACAGCGGATTACAACAGGATCAGACACTGGATCGAGGAGCGCGGCGGCCATCCCGCCCGCATCAAGGACGCCCGGGATAGCGAAACCGTCGGCGTCGATTTCTCCTCGAAACCGATGGAGGAAATTTCCTGGGACGAGTTTTTCCAGGGTCTAGACGGCAGCCGGCTCGCTTTTCTTCATCGCACCAAGGCGCAGGATGACGCCGCCCGCCTCGGCCGGATCGTCCGCCGACGCAAGCACCACTGAGATTTTTCCATTCCTGATGCAGCAAAAACCCGGCGCCGCTTCCAGCACCGGGTTTCCTGTGTTTTCCTTGGGAGGAACAAACTTAAAGCGCGTCGCAGTTAACTTGATTCATGCGACGCTCTTTGGCTCTTTGTTTTATGCATGTCGTTATCCGGGAAGTGCTGCACACTTCCCGGCGACCTGCATTAGTCGATATTGAAGGTCAGTAGCTTCGCTTGGCGGATCGCCTGGTGAGCAGTCAGTTCCCCAAGCACGGCTTCATCCACGTCGCCGTCGACATAGAGCAGAGCGATGGCGTCGCCGCCCTGCTTGTCGCGGCCAAGCTGAAAGTTGGCGATGTTGACGCCAGCGGTACCAAGCGTCGTGCCGATGAAGCCGATCATTCCAGGGACGTCGGTATTGGTGATGTAGATCATGTGCGAGCCGACATCGGCATCGAGGTTGATGCCCTTGATCTGGATGAAGCGCGGCTTGCCATCCGAAAACACCGTGCCAGCGACCGAACGCGTCATGCTCTCGGTCGTCACCGTCAGCTTGATATAGCCGTCGAAGACACCTGTCTTGTCGCGCTTGACCTCGGAAAGCACGACGCCCTTTTCCTTGACCATGATCGGCGCCGAAACCATGTTGACGTCGGCGACCTGCGGGCGGATGAGGCCGGCGAGCACCGCGCTCGTCAGCGCCCGCGTGTTCATGTTGGCGGTAATGCCGTCATAGAGGATCTCGATTTCCTTGATCGGCTCCTCGGTGACCTGGCCGACGAAAGCGCCGAGAACGTCGGCGAGGCGGATGAAGGGCTTCAGGATCGGTGCTTCTTCCGCGGTGATCGACGGCATGTTGATGGCGTTGGAGACCGCACCCTTGACGAGGTAGTCCGCCATCTGCTCGGCGACCTGGAGAGCAACGTTTTCCTGCGCCTCGGTCGTCGAAGCCCCGAGATGCGGCGTGCAGACGACGTTCGGCAGGCCGAAGAGCGGGCTTTCCTTGGCCGGCTCGACCTCGAACACGTCGAAGGCAGCACCCGCGACATGGCCGGACTTGATGGCTTCGGCCAGCGCTGCTTCATCGACCAGGCCGCCGCGGGCGCAATTGATGATGCGCACGCCGGGCTTGGTCTTTGCCAGCGCTTCCTTGTTGAGGATGCCGCGCGTCTTGTCGGTCATCGGCACATGCAGCGTGATGAAATCGGCACGGGCGAAAAGCTCGTCCAGCTCGACCTTGGTGACGCCCATCTCCTCGGCGCGCTCCTTGGACAGGAACGGGTCATAGGCGACGACATGCATCTTCAAGCCGATGGCGCGGGCGCAGACGATCGAGCCGATATTGCCGGCGCCGATGACGCCGAGCGTCTTGCCGGTGATCTCGACACCCATGAATTTCGACTTCTCCCATTTGCCGGCCTGCGTCGAGGTATCGGCTGCCGGAAGCTGGCGGGCAACGGCGAACATCAGCGCGATCGCGTGTTCGGCCGTGGTGATCGAATTGCCGAAAGGCGTGTTCATGACGATGATGCCGCGGCGCGAAGCGGCCGGAATATCGACATTGTCGACGCCGATACCGGCGCGGCCGACGACCTTGAGGTTCGTCGCCCCCTGGATGATCTTTTCCGTCACCTTGGTGGCGGAGCGGATGGCCAGACCATCATATTTGCCGATGACGTCGAGCAGACGGTCCTTGTCCTTGCCGAGCTGCGGTTCGAAATCGACTTCGACGCCGCGGTCGCGGAAGATCTGGACGGCGGTTTCCGACAATTCGTCGGATACGAGAACGCGAGGTGCCATTGTGGCCTCCTTCAAAAGTGTTCAGCGATGAATGAATGGAGATGCGGGCTCCGCCCTGTGGCGGAGCCGGATGCGATCACGTCAAGCGGCTGCCTGAGCGAGTTGCGCCTTCTGTGTTTCGAAGGCCCAGGAAAGCCAGGGCATCAGCTTCTGCATGTCGGATGCCTCGATCGTGGCGCCGGCCCAGATACGCAAGCCGGACGGCGCGTCGCGATAGTGTCCGACGTCATAGGCGACGCCTTCCTTTTCCAGGAGGCCGACCAGGCCCTTGGCGAAAGCCGCCTGGCCGTCGTCGTCGAGCGCCGTGATGTCTTTGTCGACGATCTTCAGGCAGACGGAGGTGTTGGAGGCCGTTTCCGCCTTGACGGCGAGATTGGCGATCCAGTCGTTGGCGGCGACGAAATCGTGGATGACCTTGGCATTGGCATCGGCGCGCGCGATCAGCGCCTTGAGACCGCCGAGGCCCTTGGCCCAGACAAGCGCATCGATGTAGTCCTCGACGCAGAGCATCGACGGCGTGTTGATCGTCTCGCCCTGGAAGATGCCTTCCGTCAGCTTGCCGCCCGAGGTCATGCGGAAGATCTTCGGCAGCGGCCAGGCCGGCGTATAGGTGGTGAGGCGCTCAACGGCGCGCGGCGAAAGAATGATGACGCCGTGGGCGCCCTCGCCGCCCAGAACCTTCTGCCAGGAGAAAGTGACGACATCGAGCTTGGCGAAATCGAGTTCCTGGGCGAAAGCCGCCGAAGTGGCATCGCAGATCGTCAGGCCCTTGCGGTCGGCCGGAATGAAATCGGCGTTCGGCACGCGCACGCCTGACGTGGTGCCGTTCCAGGTGAAGACCACATCGCGGTCGAAATCGACGGCGGAGAGATCGGGAAGCTCGCCGTAACCGGCTTCGAGCTTGCGGACGTCCTTGAGCTTCAGCTGCTTGACGACATCGGTGACCCAGCCGGCGCCGAAGCTTTCCCAGGCGAGCATGTCGACGCCGCGTTCGCCGAGCAGCGACCAGAGCGCCATTTCGACGGCGCCGGTATCGGACGCCGGAACGATGCCGATGCGGTAATCCGCCGGCACGTCAAGAATTTCACGGGTAAGGTCGATGGCCTGCTTCAGCTTGGTCTTGCCGACCTTCGCACGGTGCGAACGGCCAAGGGCCGCGTCAGAAAGAGCCTCGAGCGACCAACCGGGGCGCTTCGAGCAGGGGCCAGAAGAAAAATGAGTATTATTCGGACGGATGTCCGGCTTTGCGGTCTTTGCCATGATGCTATCCTCTCAGATAGAAAGCCCTTCGTTGGGGAAGGGTGTCCCGCCGCCGTGTGTATGGATAGCAGGCGCCTTAGTCAAGATCGAAGTGTCGCAGAGAGAGGATATTTTGACGCAGGCACGCTTGACGCAGCAAAAAGCCGCCCGGGCGGGCGGCGTTTCTGATGGGCGCGAATTGAGCTTACTTGTAGACCGCCGGCTGCAGCGGAATTTCCGGCGGCGGTTCGTAGCTCGCCTGGGCGCATCCGCCGAAGAGGTAGCGGCCACCGACGCGGACTTCATGGGCGCTGAGGCCCTTGTCGCGGCCCGGACCGCCATTTTCGGCATAGCCGAACATGTTGCCGCCATCGATATGCAGGTAGCGGTAGCCGACATCGGCCTTGAAGTTGCAGGTCACGTCGACCGAGGCGCCGGCCATGAGGGCGTAAGTAAAGCGCCAGTTGCCTTTGCCGCCATGAGTGACCTGATCGTCGCAGAAGCTGCCGTCATCGGCGCAGGCGACGTTGCGCAGGTTCTTCCACTTGACGTAGGAACCACCGATACCGGCGCCGACATAAGGCGTGACGTAGCCATAGGTGCCGAGGTCGACGTAAGCGTTGGCGAGCAGCGTATAGGCTGTCAGCGAAGAGCGGTCGCTCGAGGTGCAATCCACCAGCGGGAAGCCGCACTGTCCGACCGTCGAGCCCTTGAAATCCGCCTGCGTCAGATAATCAAAGGTCAGATCGGTGCGCAGATAGCTGTTGATCTGATAACCGACACCGCCGCCGATCGTCCATGCGTCGTCGAGGTCAGCGTCGTCGAAATCGACCTCGGTGGCATTGCTGCCCTGGAAATAGCGGGCGCCGCGCAGATCGGTGAAGGCATAACCGACATCGCCGCGCAGGTACCAGCCGGTCGCTTCGCTGACCGCCACTTCGGGCGGCTGCTCCGGAATAGGCTCGGCAGGGGCGAGGTCCGCGGAATAGGCGTTTGTCGCGATCAACAATGCGGCAAAGATGCCGGACAAGCTTCTTTTCATGGATCCCACTCCAAAATCCGTTGGGTCGGCAGGCTTCAAGTCGCTGCCAAACTGATACGCTTCGGATGGATAATGAATGGGAAACGTTAAAAGCTGCTTAACCACGATTATTTACCGTAGATCTTGAAGCTGCAGGTAGAGGAAACATGGATTTCCACGGTAAGTCTTTGAAGGGACGACCTGACGAGACGATTTGGCTGGTTAACGCTCCAGCTTTTCCCGTAATCTTCGTCCGGCCGTGACACGGGCCTATGATCATCACCGGTGGTGATAAATTGGCGGGGGCGTAGTAAGTGCCGGCCTAACGAAGCACCGCTGTGGTGTGTCTCTGCACGCTGACGGCGGGTTTGGCGAGCACGCTAACCACACTCTCCGTCTTCCCAGGCCTTGAGCCTGGGATCCATACGGCAACAACTGGGGACGCGGTGTGGATGCTCGGCTCAAGGCCGAGCAGGACGGAGGGTGGGGCGGGCGGAAGAACCCCATTCACAGCGCAGACGCTCGTGTCAGGGACGCCGTCCGCTAGCGAAACCAGACAATGCCAGTCCCCGCATAAACTGACTTGGTGAGGTGGGCGGTTGGATACTTGCGCTAGATTTTCTGCCGTAGAGCAAAGCGTCACGAGCAAAGCAGACCGATCAGCCTTCAGAGGTGCCCCGCAGGGGCCTCGAAGGACGAAGCGGTTGGCTGCGCTCACAGCCATCCGAATTGTAGGATAGCGCCCCGGTGGCCGACCTCGTCCTTCGAGGCCCCTGCGGGGCGCCTCAGGATGAGGGCGGAGAGAGGACGTCGCCCATCCCCAAACCATGTCGCCGGGCTTGCCGTCGAGCCAGATGTGGCCTCAAAGAATCAGGCGGCAGTCCGCACGTTCGAGATCGTGCCGATCAGCTCGTTGACGATACGCTCGATTTGAGCGCGGTCGTCGCCCTCGGCCATGACGCGGATCAGCGGCTCGGTGCCCGAGGGGCGGATGACGAGGCGGCCGTTCTTGGCGAGCTCGGCTTCGGCATCGGCGATCGCCTTCTGCACCTGGATATCCTCCAGCGGCTTGCCGCCGCTGATACGCACGTTGCGCAGGAGCTGCGGCACCGGCTCGAAGCGGCGGCAGACCTCGCTGACGGTCCGGCCGGTCCGCTTGACCGCGGCCAGGATCTGCAGCGCTGCGACCAGACCGTCGCCAGTCGTGCCGTAGTCCGAGAGCACGATGTGGCCCGACTGTTCGCCGCCGACATTGTAATTGTGCTGGCGCATATGCTCGACGACGTAACGGTCGCCGACCCGCGTGCGGGCAAGCGCCATGCCGCGCTCGTCGAGGAAGCGCTCGAGGCCGAGATTGGACATCACGGTGGCGACGATGCCATTGCCGCGCAGCTGCTGGTTCTCGGCCCAGCTCTCGGCGATGACGGCCATCAACTGGTCACCGTCGACGATCGAGCCGTTTTCATCGACGATGATGACTCGGTCGGCATCGCCATCGAGCGCGATGCCGATATCGGCGCGCACTTCGTCGACCTTCTTCTGCAGCGCAACCGGGCTCGTGGAGCCGCAATTCAAATTAATGTTGGTGCCGTTCGGCTCGTTGCCGATGGTGACGACTTCGGCACCGAGCTCCCAGAGCACGGCAGGCGCCACTTTGTAGGCGGCACCATTGGCGCAGTCGATCGCGATCCTCAGACCCTGCAGCGTCACGTCGCGCGGCAGCGTGCGCTTGGCATGTTCGATATAGCGGTCATGCACGCCATCGACGCGTTTGGCGCGGCCGATATCGTCGGATTTGGCAAGCTGGGCGTTCAGGTCCTTTTCGAGCAGATCCTCGATCTCGGCTTCGAGGTCGTCGGAAAGCTTGTAACCATCAGGGCCGAAGAGCTTGATGCCGTTATCCTCGTAAGGATTGTGCGACGCCGAGATCATCACGCCGATATCGCAGCGCAGCGAGCGCGTCAGCATCGCGACGGCAGGCGTCGGAATCGGGCCGAGAATAAAGGCATCCAGACCAGCCGCGGTGAAGCCTGCGACCATGGCGTTCTCAAGCATATAACCGGAAAGGCGCGTATCCTTGCCGATGACGACGCGGTGGCGGTGGTTGCCGCGGCGGAAGATCGTGCCGGCGGCAATGCCGACCCGCATGGCGAGATCCGGCGTCATCGGGAAGACGTTGGATTGGCCGCGAATACCGTCCGTACCGAAATAGCGTCTCTTCATCTGCTCTCCTGCGCTTTTCGCGCGCCATTCAAGGCAGCGCACCGTTCCAAGCGAATCCGGCTTCCGTGGAATGTCGTCAATCCAGGAGCGTGATTCACGCTTGCCTCAATTCAGCGGAATGCCACAAAATGCGGCGATCGGCACGTAAATTAGCAAGAAAAATGATTATATCCCGTTACCAATAGAAAAGGCCGGATCTCCTGCTGGGGAAACCCGGCCTTGTTCAAGATGGTCTCAGCCGCTCAATGCGGCTGCGGTTCGAGGCCGGCTTCGGGTTCGTCGCCCTTGGCGGCAGGCCGCGCGCCGGCCTTCGGAACGGCCGAACCGCGGCTTGGCGGCGAATCATCGCCGAGATCGCGCGACGGCTTCTCGCCGCGGATCAGCGCCTTGATCTCTTCGCCGGTCAGCGTCTCGTATTCGAGCAGGCCTTCGGCAAGCGCGACGAATTCGTCGTGCTTGTCGGTCAGGATCGTGCGGGCCTGGGTATAGGCTTCGTCGATCAGGCGGCGCACTTCATTGTCGATCTTCTGCGCGGTTGCTTCCGAAACATTCTTCGACTGCGAAACCGAGTGGCCGAGGAAGACTTCCTGCTGGTTCTCGCCATAGGCGACCTGACCGAGCTGGTCGGAGAAGCCCCATTGCGTGACCATGGCACGGGCAAGCTTGGTCGCCTGCTCGATGTCGGAGGAGGCACCGGAGGTGATGTTCTCCTTGCCGAAGGTGAGTTCTTCAGCGACACGGCCGCCCATCATGATGCAGAGGCGCGACACCATCCACTTGTAGCTCATCGAGTAGCGATCGCCCTCGGGAAGCTGCATGACCATGCCGAGCGCACGGCCGCGCGGAATGATCGTCGCCTTGTGCAACGGATCGGCGACGGCGACATTGAGCGCGGTGATGGCGTGACCGGCTTCATGGTAAGCGGTGAGCTTCTTTTCCGCCTCGGTCATGGCCGAGGAGCGGCGCTCGGCGCCCATCATGATCTTGTCTTTGGCGTCTTCGAATTCCTGCATGGTGACGACGCGCTTGTTGCGGCGGGCGGCCATCAGGGCGGCTTCGTTGACGAGGTTCATCAGATCGGCGCCGGAGAAACCGGGCGTGCCGCGGGCAAGAACCTTGAGATCGACATTCGGCGCCAGCGGAACGTTGCGGGCATGCACCTTGAGGATGCGCTCGCGGCCGACGATATCGGGGTTCGGCACCACGACCTGACGGTCGAAACGGCCGGGACGCAGCAGCGCCGGGTCGAGAACGTCGGGACGGTTGGTGGCGGCAATCAGGATCACGCCCTCATTCGCCTCGAAGCCATCCATCTCGACCAGCAGCTGGTTCAGCGTCTGCTCGCGTTCGTCATTGCCGCCGCCGAGACCGGCGCCGCGATGACGGCCGACGGCATCGATTTCGTCGATGAAGATGATGCAGGGCGCATTCTTCTTCGCCTGCTCGAACATATCGCGCACGCGGCTAGCGCCGACGCCGACGAACATTTCGACGAAGTCGGAACCTGATATGGTGAAGAAGGGAACGTTGGCTTCGCCGGCGACCGAGCGGGCAAGCAGCGTCTTGCCGGTGCCCGGAGGGCCGACGAGCAGCACGCCGCGCGGGATCTTGCCGCCGAGACGCTGGAACTTCTGCGGATCCCGCAGGAATTCGACGATTTCTTCGAGATCCTGTTTGGCCTCGTCGACACCGGCGACGTCTTCGAAGGTCACGCGGCCATGCGCTTCGGTGAGCAGCTTGGCCTTCGACTTGCCGAAGCCCATCGCGCCGCGCGAGCCACCCTGCATCTGCCGCATGAAAAACAGCCAGACACCGAGGATGAGCAGCATCGGCAGCAGCGTTCCGAGGTAGCTCAGAAAGCCGGAGGACCCATCGGTCTCCGGACGCGCAGTGACAGCAACGTTTTTGGCCTGCAGACGGTCGAGCAAGCTGTCGTCGATGACGGGCGAATAGGTCTGGAAGTTATTATTGTTCTCCAGATAGGTTCCGCTCAGCCGATTGCCGGTGACCACGACATCCTTCACGCGGCCCGCATCGACCTCACGCAGGAACTGCGAATAAGGGATTTCGCGGGAGCCCGTCTGCGCCGGCGCCGTCTGAAACATACTGAAAAGGGCGATCAGCAGAAGCGCTATGATCGCCCACAAGGCGAAGTTACGTAAGTTAGGGTTCATTGAACTCCCCAGCACTGGAACAGCCGCCTCATGGCGACCGTCTTATTCGTTTCTAACATAGGGTTGCGCCGTGCGATTGCCAAGGCGATCCCCCAGGTCAGATGGTTTTTCCGTCAATACTTCTTAAAGGCGGCCTCGCATAGGGCGCCGTCGCGAAAACCGCCGAAAGCCTGTTGGCAAAGATGAAATCAAATCGTGTCAAAAAGCGGTCGAAGGGTGCGAAATAGGGTGTGAGATGGATCGCTGCGGCGGATTCCAGAGATAGAGGGTGTCCATCGACGGAAAAAGCCGGCGCTGAGGCGACGGCACGCTTCGAAGCGGACTTGGGCAGGCCCCTGCTCCACTCCCCCTCATTCCTGTGCTCGTCACAGGAATCCAGCGCGCCCAAGTCCTTGGGCGCGGGAGATTCGTCCTGTTTTGTCGAGTCATTCACCGCGCCGACGCGCGGTGGCTGGATTCCTGTGACATCCCTCAGGCGAAGCCCTGAGGACACAGGAATGAGGGAGGAGCGGGTGGCCTGCGCCTCTATCCTTACGGTCGCTCCGGAGCCGTTTGCGGCTTCAAACCGCCCATCCCACACCCCCGCCTCTCCCGGTCGCAACACCAGCGGCAATATTCCCCGGCTCTCGCGCGAGAGATAGAGCCCGTCACGCCTCAGATCGAACACCACTCGACCGACAGTCATCCGCCCCGGTTCCCCGCCGGTGACAAATGAGAGAAGGCGCTCCATCTGCGCCCTCCCCGGCGCGAATGCCTGCCCGCCGAAGACCGCCGTCAGGCGGCCGAGCGCATAGTCCAGAACTGCGCGATCCTGCCGCAACCCATCGACAGATACCTGGCCAAGCAGACCGCCATGAAGCCTGAAATGGCGGTCAAGCCATTCGGCTGCTGCGGACGACACAGCCAGCCGTGCTTCCCAGGCCGCGCGAATATCCGTCTCCATCGCAGGATCGGTCGATAGCTGCCGGCGCACCCGCACCCGCTCGTATTTTACGTCCTCATTGCTGGGGTCGTCGATCCACGAAACACGCTGATCTTTGAGAAAAGCGCGGATATCTGCCCGGCTGGAAAAGAGAAGCGGCCGCAAAATCCAGAACCGCCGGTCGAACAGCACCGCATCGGCGATACCTGATGACAGCTGCTCCGTTCGCACGCCGCGCATCTGCAATGTTTCGCGCTGATCGTCGAGAGTATGGCCGGTGGCGATGAGATCGGCGCCAAACGCTTCCGCCGCTTCGGCGAGCAGGCTGTAACGCGCCTCGCGGGCCGCGGCCATGATGCCGGTTTTCGGCTTGTCGCCCTGCCAGGTCATGATGGTGTGGGCAATGCCGAGCGGCGTACAGAGGGCTGCGACTTCTCGCGCCTCGTCTGCGGAGCCGGTGCGCAACGCGTGGTCGACGGTCGCAGCGCATAGGGAGATTTTGAGATGGGGCGCGGCCTTCACGGCTTCATCGAGAAGGAGAAGCAGGCCGGTGGAATCGCTGCCGCCCGATATCGCGACGAGAATGCGTGCGGGGCTTTGAAGCGAGGTGAGAAACTGGAGGATCGCCTCTCGCGGCGATCGGGCTTCCGGAAACATGCCGGAAGACCTTAGCAGGCGAGGCGCTTCTGTTCGCTCGCAACCTTGCTTATGACGGCACGCGAAGCCTTCGGATAGCGCTTCGAGACTTCGCGCAGTGTTGCACAGGCCGTCTCGGTATTGTCGAGCGCCGCAAGCGACATGCCGAGTTTCAACAGCATCTCGGGCGCCTTTTCGGATGTGCCGTATTTCTGATGCGCATTGAGGAAGGTCTTGGCCGCCTCGTTGTACTTGCCCTGCGAATAGAGCGCTTCGCCGAGCCAGAAATTGGCGTCCGCCGCCCGCGCGCTGCTCGGGTAGCGGGTGATGTACTGGGTGAATTCCTGTTCGGCCGTGCTGTAGTCGCCGGATAAGACGTGACCATAGGCCGCCTTGTACTGGTCCGCCTCGCCGCCGAGCGAGGCAGTCTGCTGCGGCGCGCCGGGAGTGGCATCGGGGATAGGGCCGGAACCCATTCCCGCATTTTCATCGACGGTTCCGCCGACCGGATTGCCGTTCTGATCGAAATCGATCGAGCCGAGCTCCTTCGGCGGCTGGCCGAGGCCGCTATTGCCAGGCACGTTGGTGGAGGGAGCCGTTTCGGCCCCCTGCGGTGCTTGGATCACCCTGGCAACGTCATCGCCGCCGGAAGCTGCCGGAGCGGTATCGGTCTCGCTCTTTTTGACAGGAGCTTTGGCGCCGCCGCCGCTGGCGCCCGTCTTTTCCAACTGCTGGAAGCGGAATTCATTGTCTTCCTGCTGCTTGCGGATCGTCTCCTGCATCTGCAGCAGCTGGAAGCTCATCTCCTCGATCCGGCCGTTCAGCTGCCGCAGTTGCTCTTCGAGCTGCTGCACGCGAACCTCGGCGTCGCCGCTCTGCACTTTGACAACAGGCGGCGCCGACTGGTTTTCCGCGGATCGGCCGCCGAGATGCAGCCCAAAGAACGAAGCGGAATAGGCCGCCCGTTCGCTCCCGGTTACAGCCGCGAGGCACAGCATGCCTGCCACGACAAGTTTCTTCATATGTATCGTCCTGTCCCAGTGATTCTTCGCACCTCGATGGCACGAACAGGAGATTTTTCCAATTGCTGTCAAAAAGCAACGGAGTCTGGCCAAAGTGTGGTCAAAAAGAAAGGCGGCCCCCGAGAGGACCGCCTTTCCGAAAGCCAACGAAATCGGCAGATTACATGCCGGCGCCGCCGAGAACCGTGACCGCACGGCGGTTCTGCGACCAGCAGGAAATATCGTCGCAGACGGCGACCGGACGTTCCTTGCCGTAGGAGATCGTCTTCAGGCGCTGCGCCGGGACGCCGCGCGAGGCGAGGTAATCCTTGGCGGCAGCCGCACGGCGAGCGCCGAGTGCCAGGTTGTACTCGCGCGTGCCGCGCTCGTCGGCATGGCCTTCGACAGTGATCTGGTAGTTCGGGTAGCGGGCGAGCCACTGCGCCTGACGGTCGAGCGTCTGCGAGGCATCGGCGCGGATCGACGAGGAGTCGGTGTCGAAGAAGATGCGGTCGCCGACATTGACCGTGAAGTCCTGGGCCGAGCCCGGCGTTGCCGCACCGCCGCCGAGGCCCATATCGCCGGCGCTGTTCGGCATGCCGCCGTTCTTCTTGGTACCGCAGCTTGCAAGTGCAAGACCGGCGACCAGCGCGATCATGACGGGGTTGCGGGCGAAATTCTGCATGCGGCTCATAGCCGGGGTATGAATTCGGCTCATGGCCGGTCTCCTTGCGAGTTCATCAGGGTTTCCGGACAGTAACCGCACTCGGTTAACCGCCCCTCAAAGTTTATGGTTAACAATTTACTGATTTGTCCCGTAGTCGCCCGGTTTTCATGATTCTGAGGCGACATGAAGGCATTGCCGCACCCGCTACTCCATAAGCGGCGACCAGGCCGGGTCGGAACCGTAGCTCGGCGTCTTGACGAGTTGTTCATTATAGCCGGTCAGATCGATCGAATAGAGCTGCGGCCCGCCTGAGCCTGCAGCCTGGCGGAAGAACATCAGCACGCGGCCGTTCGGCGCCCAGGTCGGGCCTTCATTGTGGAAGCCGGTCGTCAGGATGCGCTCGCCGGAACCGTCGGGTTTCATCACGCCGATCGAGAACTTGCCGCCGGCCTGCTTGGTAAAGGCGATGAGATCGCCGCGCGGCGACCAGACCGGCGTCGAATAGGAACCGTCGCCGAAGGAAATGCGGGTTTGGCCGGAACCATCGGCATTCATCACGTAGATCTGCGGCTTTCCGCCCCGGTCGCTTTCGAAGCTGATGCGGGCACCATCAGGCGAATAGGAGGGCGAGGTGTCGATCGCCGCCGTCGAGGTCAGCCGCGTCGTCGTGCGCGAGCGCAGGTCCATCGTATAGATGTTGGAGTTGCCCTCCTGCTGCAGGCTCATGATCACCTTCTGGCCATCAGGAGAAAAGCGCGGCGAGAAAGTCATACCAGGAAAATTGCCGACCACCTCGCGCTGCCCGGTTTCGAGCTGCAGCAGGTAGACCCGCGGCTGCTGGTTGGCAAAGGACATGTAGGTGACTTCCTGCCGGCTCGGCGAGAAGCGCGGCGTCAGCACGAGATCGCTACCATCCGTCAGCATGCGCACGTTGAAGCCGTCCTGATCCATGATCGCGAGCTGGCGCTTGCGCTGCTGCTTGGTGCCGGATTCGGAGACGAAGACGACACGGGTGTCGAAATAGCCTTCCTCACCGGTGATCTGCTTGTAGATCGCATCGGCGATGATGTGAGCCACACGGCGCCAGTTCTCCGGCTGCGTATAGAACTGCTGACCGGTCATCTGCTGGCCGGCAAAAGTATCCCACAGGCGGAATTCGGCGCGAAGGCGGCCATCGGCTTCCTTGGTAACCCTACCGGTGACCAGTGCCTGGGCATTGATGACCTTCCAGTCCTCGAAGCGCGGCGAAGCGTCAGGATTGGAAATCTTCTCGATGAAAGCGGTTTTGTTGATGGGCGCGAAGAGGCCAGAGCGCTGCAGGTCGGCGGCGATGACTTGCGAGACCTGCGCGCCCATGTCGCCCTGGAAGTCGGTCACCGCGATCGGCAGCGGTTGGACGTTACCCTTATTGATGTTGATTTCAACGAGCGCATTTGCCGGCGTTGCGAACGTGGCTATGGTCATGAGACCAGCAGCGACCGCAATCGCGCGGATAAAGGAACATTTGTTCATGGAGTAAAAGCCTTTCAGCATTTAAATTCCGAGATCGCTTGGATCGAAGTTGACGACGACTTCGCTCCAGGCATCGTATTTGTCTTTCGGAAGCGACGAAAAGGGGGCCGATTTCATGATCGCGCGATAGGCGCCGCCGGCGAGGGCCCGGCGGGTGGACTCATTATCACCGCCAACCGCCTCGACTTGCGGCTCGCCGACGATATTGCCGTCCTGATCAAGATTCATATGCACCTTGATGCGAACGTCGCCCATACCCTCCATGCCGGGAACGACCGACCAGTTCCCTGCGATGGCGCTCTTCAGCGCATCCATCTCGCTCAAAGACAGCTTCGAGCCGCCGTTGCTCTTCTTCGCCCCTAGAGATGCCTCCTGCGTCGATCGCTTGGCGCCGCCGGCGGAAGGATCAGTCTTGTTCAGCAGCGCCGATATCTCGTCGGCATTGAAGTCGCTCTTCATCGATGAAGCGGATTTCGCCGTTTCCTGCTTCTTGTCGGCCTTCTTCTTGTCGGTCGGCGTGTCGGCGGTCTTCGGCTGGTCCGGGGTCTTTTCCGGCGGCTTTTCGGCAGGCTTCTGCGGTTCCGGCGGTTTCACCTGCGGTTTGGCGACCGGGGTCGGCACATTGTCCGGCAGCGCCTCGGCATCGGGCTTCGGCGGTTCATCGGGCTTGGCCTGCTCTTCCGGCGGTTTTTCCTCGGGCTTCGGCGGCGTCACCTCGACGGGCTTCGGCGGCGGAATGGAAGCGACTTCCTTCGGCTGCTCGACTTCCGTTTCCTCCTTGACGATGTCCTTGACGTCATTCGGCTTGGGATCGGTCTTCGGCTGCGGCTTTTCGCTCGAATTCGCCGCGGCAGCCTCGCTATTGCTCGGCTTGGCGTTCGGGACTGGCGGCGTCTTCAGGTCGACATTGTTGTCGCCGGCGTTCTCTGCCGGCTGCGCGATCGGCGGACGTGTCGTCGGCACCGGCGCTGATGTCTCCTTCTTCGGAGCCTTCTTGTCACCCTGCTGCATCTGGGTGATCGATTCCACCGGCACGAGATCGACCGGCATCGCCTCGAAATCCTCCACCTTGAAGGATTCAGGCGCGCTAAGCGACACCATCGCCCAGGTAAGCACCAGGCAGTGCAGAACAGCAGATGTGACGACGCTGGTCTTCATCTTGAACGCTATTGGTCCTTCTTCTGCTGCGTCACGAGACCGATATTCTTGAAGCCTGCGCCCTGAATACGAGCCATGACGTCGGCGATGACGCCGTAGGGCGCTGTCGCATCGCCGCGCACGAAGATCCGTTCGTTGTAGCCGGTGGTGGCGATCGCCTCGAGCTTGGCGGCGATCTCGGCGGCCGGGATCGGCGTTTCCTGCAGGAACACCTCGCCGTCGTTCTTGACGGAGATGGTGATCGGCTGCGTCTCGGAATTCAGCGCCTTGGCCTGCGTTTCCGGCAGGTCGATCGGCACGCCGACGGTCATCATCGGTGCGGCGACCATGAAGATGATCAAAAGCACGAGCATGACGTCGACGAGCGGCGTCACGTTGATTTCGGAAATCACGGCCTTGTTCCGACCGCCGCGACGGCGGCGTCCGCCGCCCCCGCCGCCATTGCCTCCAACAGCCATACCCATGTCAGTATACTCCGCTGGTTACTGAGCTGCAGCGCGCGGCTGCAGCTTCTCGTCGATCTGGCGCGAAAGTATGGCGGAGAATTCATCCGCGAAACCTTCCATGCGGCCCGAGAGCTTGCCGGCATCGGCAGAGAACTTGTTGTAGGCGATAACCGCCGGAATAGCGGCGACAAGGCCGATTGCGGTGGCAAGCAGCGCTTCGGCGATACCGGGCGCGACGACCGCAAGGTTGGTCGACTTCGAACCGGCGATCGCCTGAAACGAAGTCATGATGCCGACGACCGTGCCGAAGAGGCCGATGAACGGACCGGCCGAACCGATCGTCGCCAGCGATCCGAGGCGGGCGCCGAGAAATTCCGATTCGCGTGACAGCGTCACATCCATCGCCCGGTCGATACGCATCTGCAGGCCGATCGGCGAACGGGCGCCGCGCTCGAAGGATTTTTTCCACTCGCGCATGGCCGCCACAAAGATCGCCGCCAGCCCCGTATTGTTGCGGTCCGACAGCGAGCGGTAGAGTTCTTCCAACGACTGGCCCGACCAGAAGACCTGCTCGAACTTGTCGAACTGGCGCCGTGCGCGGCCATAGGCCAGATATTTGTCGATGACGATCGCCCAGGTCCACACCGAGGCTGCGATGAGCCCGAGCATGACGAGCTTGACGACGATGCCGGCCTGCATGAAAAGCGACCAGAGGCTGACGTCCGTCGTTGCTGCTGCCAATCCTACTTGTTCCATTGATCCAAAATCCCCGAATCCAAACGCCCGGTGCTGGACCGGGCGGCACAAAGTGATCTCGCAAGAAGTGTCCGGCGGCCGCCGCCCAAAGCCCTGGTCAAGCTTCCAAGCTCATCTTCCGCCTTCTTGCCGTCAAATTTGGTCAAAGGAAGGCGTGCACCGCACAAACTCCGACTTTCCTAGTAAGACACTATTATGGTTAATAGATCGTTAGTGCCGGACTATGACAGTAAGCCTGTGTCTGGAAGATTTCGTTCCATGGTTTACTTGACCGGAGCAAGATCCGGCTGCCGAAAGAGCGCTCATCCTGCGGCGCGGGAATTCCTTCACATAAAGTTCAAGTTTTGACAAGCCTGAATTCCGGGCGATTCGCGGCTATAGCGGCGTGCTGCCTTCCAGGAATTTCGCTGCCAGCGTTTCCGGCAACCGCCTCGGCCGCCCCCTGGCATTGATGACGGCGATGATCACCTTGGCTGATATCAGCAGCGTCTCGCCCGAGCGGATCTGCTGATTGAGCACCATCTTGGCGCCGCCGGCTTTTTCCGTGTGGGTCAGGATCGTCAGCACGTCGTCCATGCGCGCCGGGCTCTTGAAGTCGATCTCCATGCGGTGGACGACGAAGACGAGGCCCTCCTCGTCGGCGCTGACGAGTTCGCGCTGCTCGACGCCGAGGCAGCGCAGATAATCGGTGCGGCCGCGCTCGAGGAAATGCAAGTAGCGGGCATGGTAGACCAGGCCGGAGAAGTCCGTATCTTCATAATAGACACGCTGGACGAGGCGGTGCCCGGCCTCGGTCAGCTCTCCCGAAATGGAAAAAGGGCGCTCGGTCATAATTTTCTCCAAACTGCGGTGCCCTCTTTGGCGCAACGCTTGCCCACAGGCAAGCATTGAATGCCCGGCCGGTAGGCATTGAATGATTGTCATAATTCCTAACTATCCCCGATATCGAGCGACAGATCA
The DNA here is from genome assembly GCF_030053155.1 of Rhizobium sp. BT03. Classification (NCBI taxonomy): domain Bacteria; kingdom Pseudomonadati; phylum Pseudomonadota; class Alphaproteobacteria; order Hyphomicrobiales; family Rhizobiaceae; genus Rhizobium; species Rhizobium sp. BT03. The sequence goes on along the minus strand of NZ_CP125640.1, from coordinate 3,502,431 downwards.
GGAGACGATGTAATGAAAATTGCGGTTATGGGCGGAGACGGTTTCATTGGCTGGCCGACGTCGCTGCATCTCTCCGATGCCGGGCATGACATTCATATCCTCGACAATCTCTCACGCCGCTGGATCGACACGGAACTTGGCGTTCAGTCGCTGACACCGATGGATTCGATCCAGGAGCGCACCCGCATCTGGCATGCCGAAACCGGGCGCCGCATCCACTTCAATCTGATCGATCTCGCCAGGGATTACGAGCTGCTGAAGAACTGGCTTTCCGAACACCGCCCGGATGCCGTCGTCCACTTCGCCGAACAGCGGGCCGCGCCCTATTCGATGAAGAGCGACCGCCACAAGAATTACACTGTTAACAACAATGTCAGCGCCACGCACAACCTGCTGAACGCACTGACCGAGCTCAATCTCGACGCCCATCTCATCCATCTCGGCACCATGGGCGTCTACGGCTATTCGACGGTGGGCGCGGCGATCCCCGAAGGCTACCTGCCGGTCGGCATCGAAACGGCGGGCGGCGAGACGGTCAGCCAGGAGATCCTCTATCCCTCCAATCCCGGCTCGATCTACCACATGACCAAGTGCCTGGATCAGCTCCTCTTCCAGTTCTACGCCAAGAACGACGGATTGAGGATCACCGACCTGCACCAGGGCATCGTCTGGGGCACACATACCGAGCAGACGCGCCGCCATGCGCAGTTGATCAACCGTTTCGATTACGATGGCGATTACGGCACGGTCCTGAACCGCTTCCTCATCCAGGCGGCGATCGGCTATCCGCTGACGGTGCACGGCACCGGCGGCCAGACCCGCGCCTTCATCCATATCCAGGATTCTGTACGCTGCATCGAGCTGGCATTGAGGAATCCGCCGGCCTGCGGCGCCCGCGTCGAAATCTTCAACCAGATGACGGAAACCCACCGGGTGCGCGACCTCGCCCAGATGATCGCGGGCATCAGCGGCGCCGACATCGCCTGGCTGCCCAACCCGCGCAAGGAAGCCGCAGAGAACGAGCTGATCGTTCAGAACGAGAAATTCCGCAATCTCGGCCTCGAACCGATCACGCTGGAAACAGGCCTGCTCGGCGAGATCGTCGACGTCGCGAAAAAATTCGCCTATCGCGTCGACCGCTCGCGCGTCCCGGCCGTCTCCGCCTGGACCAGGGACATCGCCGCGACGATCAACCACGATCCGGAAGGCAAGCGGCTGAAGTCGGTGTCATGAGTGCTGAGCGATGACGAAGACTAGAAAGGCCGCGGCTTGCCCCCTCTTCTCCCCAGCGGGGAGAAGGTGGCCCGGAGGGTCGGATGAGGGGGCCACACGGCACGCCCTTCATTGCCCTTCGCTTGCGCTCAGCGCACTCGCTCCTATCGGCGCTCGCCCCCTCATCCGCCTGCCGGCACCTTCTCCCCGCTGGGGAGAAGAGACATGCAGCAACGCCTTGCCGTCTCTCCTCCGCTGGAGCAAGACATATCGAGGCAGTCGAACCCGATGAACCGCTCGTCCGTATTCGCCTACGTCACCCTCGTCACCAACGCCGACTACGCCATGGGCGCCACCGCCCTCGCCCACTCCCTGAGGCGCACCGGCACCACCGCAGACATCGTCGTCCTCCATACCGGCGGCGTCGATGCCGCCGCCCTCGCCCCGCTCAAGGCCCTCGGCTGCCGGCTGATCGAAGTCGAGCACCTGCCGCTGTCTGCCGCCTTCAACGAGCGCCACGCCCGCAGCCGGCTCCATTCGGCTGCCCCCTTCACCAAAGGCCGCAAGCCGGATTTCCATTCGCCGCTCGACAATTTCTGCAAGCTCAGGCTGTGGCAGCTCGTCGAATACGAGCGCTGCGTCTTTATCGACGCAGACGCCCTGGTGCTGAAGAACGTCGACAGGCTTTTCCTCTATCCGGAATTCTCAGCCGCGCCCAATGTCTACGAAAGCCTTGCCGACTTCCGCCGCATGAATTCCGGCGTCTTCGTCGCCACGCCGTCGCATGACACATTCCGGAACATGCTTGAAAGCCTCGACAGGCCGGACGTCTTCTGGCGGCGCACCGATCAGACCTTTCTCGAGACCTTCTTCCCGGATTGGCACGGCCTGCCGGTTTATTTCAACATGCTGCAATATGTATGGTTCACCATGCCGGCGCTTTGGGACTGGAAGAGCATTTCCATCCTGCACTACCAGTATGAAAAACCGTGGGAAAAGAATCATCCCAAGGCAGCGCGGCTACAACCTTTGATCGATTTGTGGCACCGTTTCCACGACAACAGCGATGTGCCCGAGATTGCGGCGCTGGCCAATCCGGAAGGAGCAGCATGAAGGTACTGGTATCCGGCGGAACGGGTCTCGTCGGCCGCTATGTCGTCGAGGAACTTTTGAGCGCCGGTTATCAGGTGATCGTCGGCGGGCGCCGTGCGCCGCCACCTCGCCTCTTCTCCCGCCCGGTTGAGTTCGCGGCACTTTCGCTCGATCCCAATAAGGATCAGATCGACATTTTCGACGACGCCTATTTCTTCGTCCACGCCGCCTTCAACCATGTTCCGGGCAAATATCGCGGCGGCGAAGGCGACGATCCAAAGAGTTTCCACAGGTTGAACCTCGACGGCACCGTCCGCCTTTTCGACGCCGCCAAACGCGCCGGCACGCGCCGCTGCATCTTCCTCTCCAGCCGCGCCGCCTATGGCGAACATCCCGACGGAACCGAGCTCGCGGAAACGATGCTGGCCAAGCCGGAAACGCTCTACGGCCAGGTCAAGCTGGATGCAGAACGCGCGCTTGCCCACCTCTCCACTCCAGGTTTTGCCGGCGTAAGCCTGAGGGCGACCGGCATCTACGGCGATCGCTCGCCGAACAAGTGGGACGGCCTCATCGCCGATTACCTCGCCGGCCGGCCGGTGGTTTCGCGTGTGGGGACGGAAGTTCACGGCCACGACCTCGGGCGTGCGGTACGGCTGATGCTGGAGACGGAAAGCACCCGCATCTCCGGCGAGGTCTTCAACGTCTCGGACATATCGGTCGACACGCGCGACATCCTTTCAGCCATCCGACGCGAGACCGGCTGTCGGCACGTGCTGCCGCCCCCCACCGACAGGATGGCGCTCAATCCCATGAGCACGGCGAAAATCCGCGCGCTCGGCTGGATGCCGGGCGGGGCCGCACTGTTCGAGGAGACGATGCAGCGGCTCGCCGCGGCGCTCCCGACACCTCGGGAACACAGGTCCACGCAAGTCTGACATGGCAGGATGCGCCCAATTGCAATCGGGGACCCGAATTATCGGGGATTGTCCATGCAGGTCGCAACCACGTCTGCCTCCATCCTCCTGCGCGGCACGTCTTCGGCGGCAGCCATATCCGCTGCCGGAAACGAGACCGATCAGGGTGTGCTGAAGCTGCAGCGCAGCACCAAGACGCTGCAGCAGATGCGCCAGACCTCGGCGAATTCCGAGGACGAAGCCAAGACGAAGGCGCAACGCAGGCTGGAAGAGGCAAAGCAGCAGCTGGAGATGCTGCGCAGCTCCAACATGCCGCCCGAGGTGGTCGCCCGTCTGGCCGCCGAACTGGCGCGCAAGGTCGGCACGGCCGCCTCCGAATTCGCATCGGCTGTCGCGACCGGCAGCCCGGCCGCCGTCGCTTCGGTGGACGCAACCACGGATGCAGCGGCCGCCGCGGCGAGCGAGACTGAAGCTGCACTGACGGATGCCTCCGGAATAACTGCGGCCGAAGCGACCGGATCGCAGGAACCGGTCGACGCCGCCCAGGCCCGCGAGGCCTATCAGAGCACTGCCGAGGACGCGCCAAAATTCTCGGGCATCTCGGCCGATAATCGAGACACGATGGAAGAGTTCAAGGCGGTGGTGCCCGAACTCAAGCAATTGCTCGAAAAGGCGATGCACGACCTGCGCCAGCAGAACCGGCAGGCCGGGACGAACACCGTTTCCGATATGGCAGATTTCTCCATCGGCACCTCGGCAATACCGACCAGCATCATCGTCTGACCTTAGGCCGCATCCCCCGACAAGCCGTGAAACGGGCGCAGCGCTGTCGCATCGGGCATTTGCATCGGACACCCAGCCGTCTATGCTCGCTCGAACCTTTCCCTATCGGGCGGATCGAATGAGCGTGAAAGAACTGAAAACGCAGCTGCGCAATGAACGACTGTCGGCGCGCGACGCCATTTCGCCGGAGAAGCGCGCCGCCAAAAGCCTTGCGATGGCCGATCATGCCGGCGAGGCGGTTGGTTTTGCGCTGGGCACGATTGTCTCCGGCTTCCTGCCGATCCGTTCGGAAGCTGATCTCAGGCCGCTGATGGCACGCTTTGCCGTGCGCGGTGCGCGGCTCTGCGTGCCGGCAATCCTCGACCGGCAGACCATCGTCTTTCGCGAGCTGGCGGAGGGGGCGCCGCTTGTCGATACCGGTTTCGGCACGCTCGGCCCTGGCGCCGATGCCGCCATTCTCGATCCGGAAATTATGCTGGTACCGCTTTCAGCCTTCGATGCCCGCGGCCACCGCATCGGCTACGGCGCCGGCCATTACGACCGCGCCATCAGCCGGCTGAGGCAAAAAGGCCTGCATCCGAAGCTGATCGGCATTGCATTCGACTGCCAGGAAGTGGCACATGTGCCGGACGAGCCGCATGACATTAGCCTGGATGCCATCCTGACAGAAAGCGGCCTTCGCTTTTTTGCCTCTTGGATTGGATAGGGAATGCGGCTGCTTTTTCTGGGTGACATGGTCGGCAAGACGGGACGTACGGCGGTTTGGGACCGCCTTCCCGGCCTGATCTCCGACCTCAAGCTCGATTTCGTCGTCGTCAACGGCGAGAATGCCGCCGGCGGCTTCGGCATCACCGAGGACATCTTTCTGGAAACGATCAATGCCGGCGCCGATGTGGTGACGACGGGCAATCACGTCTGGGACCAGAAGGAAGCCGTGGCTTTTGCCGGGCGGCACGATCAATTCCTGCGGCCGGCCAACTATCCACAAGGCACGCCTGGCCGCGGCTCCGGACTGTTTTATGCCAGGAATGGCGCGCGCGTGCTCGTGGCCAACGTCATGGGCCGGGTCTTCATGCACCCGGAACTCGACGATCCCTTCAAATCGGCGGAGGTGATCCTCGACGCCTGCCCGCTGAAGGAGCAGGCCGATGCGATCATCTTCGATTTCCATGCGGAAGCGACCAGCGAGAAGCAGTGCTTCGGCCATTTCGTCGACGGCCGCGCCAGTTTCGTCGTCGGCACCCACACGCATGTGCCGACGGCCGACGCACAGATCCTGAACGGCGGCACCGCCTATATGTCGGATGCAGGCATGTGCGGCGACTACGACTCCTCCCTCGGCATGGATAAGGAAGAGCCGCTCAACCGCTTCATCTCCAAGATGCCGAAGGGCCGCATGGAAGCAGCCAGCGGCCCGGCGACGATCTGCGGCGTCGGTGTGGAGATTTCAGACAGCACGGGCTTGGCCGAAAAGATCGCGCCGCTCCGGCTCGGACCGCGGCTGGCCGAGACGGTGCCGGAGTTCTGGCGCTAGTCTAGCCGGCGCAAGGCGCGCCCAACACGCGATCGTGAGCATCCCCAGTCTGGACCGCTGCGACCTCATGCCGCATCCTCCCGCCGCCAATTCAAAGTGGTAGAGCGCCGGAGGGCTGGCATGAAGCCGCAATATCTCGTCCTCGCTATCGCATGCCTTGCGGCCTTCGCCGCGGCTGGTCCTGCCGGAGCGCAGGAACAGCGAACGCCCGTCAGCCAGTGCCAGGCGATCGCTGAGACTATCCCGAAGGTAACCTTCGCCAGCTTTTCCGGCGCCGCGCCGTTGGCGCCTGCCGTCTCCGAGGGCGAAGAGGTCAAGTTCACCTTCCTCGGCCATTCCACTTTCGAGATCGACACCCCCGGCGGCATCGTCATCGCGACAGACTATAACGGCTGGTACAGGCCGGCGACGATGCCCGATGTCGTGACCATGAACAAGGCGCACCCGACCCACTATACGCTGACGCCCGATCCTGAGATCAAGCATGTGCTGCATGGATGGAGCGACGTTCCGGGCGAAAAGGCCGATGTCGATCTCGTCGTCGGCGATGCCTATATCCGCAATGTCCCGACAGATATCCGCTTCAGCTACGGCCTCGGCGGTTCGCAGGAGAACGGCAATTCGATCTTCATTTTCGAGATTGCCGGCCTCTGCATCGGCCATCTCGGCCACCTGCACTACGAACTGACGGATGCTCATTATATCGAGATCGGCCGCCTCGACGTCGTCATGGTTCCTGTCGATGGCGGCCTGACGATGGGCGCCGACAGCATGAGCCGCGTCATCAAGCGGCTGCGCTCATCGTTGATTTTGCCGATGCACCGGCGCGGCCCGCCGGTCGAAGCCTTCGTCTCGATGTTCGGCAAGGATTTCGACGTCGCCAATGCGCCCGATGACAGTATCACCGTCTCCATGCGCACGCTGCCGAAAAAGCCGCTGATCTATGTGCTGAAGGGTGTGCAGTAGAAGGGCCGGCAGTCTGCTCCGAGCCGCGACGCCTCAAGCGAACTGCAGGTGACGTTTGATGCCGACATCAGGCATCTTGTCGTCATCGAGATTGGCCTTGGCGATCTCCCAGCCGAATTTCAGCGTGTTGCCCGTCGAAACCCAGATCTCGGCATCGTCGACATGCAAGGCAAGCATGGTGAGCTTGGGATCCTTCTTGCCGCCGTCATACCAGGCCGCGACGATCGAACTCCAATATTCCTCGATCTTGGCAGGGTCGGGACGCACGTCGATCACACCGGCGAGGCAGGCATGATAGTCGTGATCCTTGCCGATGACGCAGAAATGCGCGCGGCTGCCCGGCTTGATGGCGCGCACGATGTCGGCATCGGTCTTGGTGTAGAACCAGATCGTGTTGGTGGTGGGATCGGCATGCGGCGCCATCGGCTGCATGTGCATATCCAGCCCGGAAACTCCGAGCATGCCGGCATGGACATCGTTGACCTGATCCCAGAGCTGACGTGCTGGCTGTTCCTGCGCATCGCTGAGACTTGCCATGACCGTTCCTTTCCGTTGGATGGAGTTGTTGAAACGTCATCCCCTGGCCTTTGTTCCAAACTGCTTTTTCCTTGAACGGCTGTCGTTTCGCTCCTATAAGGCGGCCCATTCCGAACAATGAGACGTGAACAGGGGTGCCATGGCTGGCCATTCACAGTTTAAAAACATCATGCACCGCAAGGGCCGTCAGGATGCCGTGCGGTCGAAAATGTTCTCCAAGCTTGCGCGCGAAATCACCGTAGCCGCCAAGGCCGGCCTGCCCGACCCGATGATGAACGCCCGTCTTCGCCTGGCGATCCAGAACGCCAAGGCCCAGTCCATGCCGAAGGACAATATCGATCGCGCCATCAAGAAGGCAGCCGGCGCCGACGGCGAAAACTATGACGAAGTCCGCTACGAGGGCTACGGTCCCGGCGGTACGGCGATCATCGTCGAAGCCCTGACCGACAACCGCAACCGCACCGCCTCCAACGTCCGCTCGATCTTCACCAAGGCCGGCGGAGCGCTTGGCGAAACCGGTTCGGTCTCCTTCTCCTTCGACCATGTCGGCGAAATCACCTACAAGCTTTCGGTCGGTGACGCCGACAAGATGATGGAAGCCGCGATCGAAGCCGGCGCCGACGATGTCGAGACCGACGAGGAAGGCCACTACATCACCTGCGGTTTCGAAGCCCTCGGCGAAGTGGCGAAAGCGCTGGAAGCAAGCCTCGGCGAAGCCGAAACCGTCAAGGCCGTCTGGCGCGCCCAGAACAACGTGCCGGTGGACGAAGAAAAGGCCCAGTCGCTGATGAAGCTCATCGACAGCCTGGAAGACGATGACGACGTGCAGAACGTCTATTCCAACTTCGAGGTCTCGGAAGAAGTACTGGCCAAGCTCTCGGCCTGATTCTCCTCAATCGATCGCCCATAGAAAACCCGGCCGTGACGCCGGGTTTTTTGTGCCGAGCTGCGCCTTTGCGGATCTATGCCGCGGCGCGCATGAAGCTTCCCAAGCCCGCAAAGAGTTCCACCGATCTCAGCCGCGTCTCGATATCATGGATCGGCATCGAGATGATCACCTCGTCGGCCTGCGTTTCCTTGAGAAACTCCGTCAGTTTCGCCTCCGCCGTCTTCGGCGACCCGACCACGGCGTAACGCAGCGTATGCTCGACGTTCATCTTCTCCATCGGCGACCAGAAGTTTTCCATATCGGCCAACGGCCGAGGGAACGGGCCGCGGACATTGCGGCGCAGGTTGACGAATTGCTGCTCGGCGGAGGTGAAATGGTAGCGTGCCTCCTCGTCCGTATCGGCCACCGCGCCCATGACGCCGACCATCACATAGGGCTTGTCGAGCGTCGCCGAGGGTTGGAAGCGGTCACGGTAGATCGCAATCGCATCGAGCAGCATGTCGGGCGCGAAATGCGAGGCGAAGGCATAGGGAAGCCCGAGCATGGCGGCAAGCTGGGCGCTGTAGAGGCTGGAGCCGAGCAGCCAGATCGGGATATGCGATGAATTGCCGGGAACAGCGAGGATCGCTTGGTTCTCGACCGGCGTGCCGAGGAGCTGCTGCAGTTCGACCACGTCGTTCGGGAAGCTGTTGGCGCCGGCCTCGAGATTGCGGCGCAGCGCCTGTGCCGTGCGCATATCCGTTCCCGGCGCGCGCCCAAGACCGAGATCGACACGGCCGGGGAAGAGCGCCTCCAGCGTGCCGAACTGCTCGGCGATGACGAGCGGCGAATGATTGGGCAGCATGATACCGCCGGAGCCGATGCGGATACTCTTGGTCGCCGCCCCGACATGACCGATGACGACTGATGTGGCCGCACTGGCAATGCCCGGCATGCCGTGATGCTCGGCAAGCCAGAAGCGCTTGTAGCCGAATTCCTCGGCCTTGCGAGCCATCCGCGCCGAACTCTCAAGAGACTGGCGCACGGTGCTGCCATCGGCAACGGGGGAAAGGTCGAGTATGGAGAAGGGAACCATGGAAACCTGCCGGGCAAGTGAAAGATGCAGCCTATGTAGGTTCGCGCCCGCGCCATTCCAAACCATGCGCGCAATCAAAAGGGCCGCTGGAGCACGACCCTTTTTTGCAGCACTGGAAACGATGACTACCGGTGACGGCGCAGCACATGGACCTCGGCGCTCGGCGTGTGGTGGCCAGGCGGCAGCGTGAAATTGCCGAGCTGGCGGTCCATTTCCAGGGCTTCCGTCGCCAGCCGGTGGATCGCTTCCGTCGTCTCCTCGACCATCGAGGCGTTCTGCTGCGTCATCGCGTCGAGTTCGGCGACGGCGCTGTTGATCTCCCGCAGCGTATTGGCCTCCTCGCGGGTCGATTCCATGATCTCGTGGATCTGCCCGTTGATCGCCTCGACATGCGCGCCGATGCCGGTCAGCGCTACACCTGCCCTTTCCACAAGCGACACGCCGCTTTCGACCTCATGCGTCGATTTCTGCAGCAGGCTGGAGATCTCCTTGGCCGCACTCGACGAACGCTGGGCGAGCTCGCGCACTTCCATGGCGACGACAGCAAAACCCTTGCCCGATTCACCGGCGCGCGCCGCCTCGACACCGGCATTGAGCGCCAGAAGGTTGGTCTGGAAGGCGATGTCGTCGATGACGGAGATGATCGTGTTGATCTGGCGTGAGGAGGTCTGGATCGCCTCCATCGCCGCGATCGTCTCGCGCATGATCTGGCCGGAGCCGGTGGTCTCCTTCTTGGCGTCGCGGGCGATGCGCTCGGCCTGTTCGGCCCGCTCGATCTGGCGGCGGACGGACTGGGTGATGGCGCTGATTGCATTCGCCGTCTCGGTGATCGAGCCGGCCTGGCGCTCGGTGCGCCCGGCAAGCTCGTCGGCGCCGGTGCGCATCTCCTCGGAGCTGGCCCGCACCGCCATCGAGTTGCCGCCGATGGCCGTCATGGTTTCGCTCAGCGTCGCGAGTGCCTCGTTGAAATTGATGCGCAGGCTTTCGAGCTCGTTCGGGAAGCGCCGATCGATCTGATAGGCGAGATCCCCGCTCGCCAGATGATGCAGGCCCTCATCGATCGCCTCCACCACCTGCTGCAGCGTCTTCGCCTCGGCCTCGCGCTCGGCAAGGTTCTGCTGGCGGTCCTGCTCGGCCTGAAGGCGTGTCTCTTCGCTGGCGGCTTCCAGTTCGCGGCCTTCGATCAGCGACTGCCGGAAGCGGGCGAGCGCGTTCGCCATCGTGCCGATCTCATCCTTGCGGTTCAGGCTGCCGATCTCGCTGTCAAGCTTGCCGTCGGCGACGTCGCGGGTCACACCGGCAAGCCGCGCCAGCGGCGAGAACAGGAAATTGGTGACGAGGCCGGTGGCGACTGCCATGACGACGAGCACGCCGATGCCGATCATGGTCAGCAAAGTGGCGATCTCGATCGAACCGGCATTGAGCTCACTGAGCAGCACGCTCTCAACGACAAGGAAACGGTCGCCGCGATAGTCAATTCCGCGGACATAGGCGCGGGCCGCCCCATCCGCTCGGCTGAAATCGGCAACCGTCATCGCCGAACTGGCAAGCGCGTCCTTGATGAAGCCGAAGGGAGCGGCATCGAGCGTCGCAAGCTTGCCGCTCGCGTCGAGACCGATCGCGGAACCATCGGCGGAGACGATCGCCGCCCGCGCCGTGCTGCCCTGGACGATGCCTTTGGCAAGGATGCCGGTGACGATGTCGTCGCGCACCTTGAACAGGATGATGCCCTTGGCCGCCCCGAGCTTGACGATCGGCACGGCATAGAAGATCGCCGAGTTGCCGCTGGCGGCATCGACGCGAAGGCCGGAAAAACCTGTCGGTGCGGCGTCATCGGTCGCTTTGGCAGTATTCTCGATTGCCTTGGCGAAAGCGATACCGGCGCCGGTTGGCTTCCACGCGTCCGTCTTCAGATTCTCGGCGAAGTCGTCTTGCTTCTTGTAGGAATAGAGGACGGTGCCGTCAAGATCGGCGATCAGCAGATCGCTGAAGGCGGTATCTGCGAGGTCGCGGGCGACTTCGCCCTGCGTCTTCTCGTGGTTCGAATAATAAAAGCCGCTCGGCCCTTCCGGCTTCATCAGTTTCTCGCGCTGATCCGCCGGGTTGGGATTGCCGGAGATGAAAATCTTCTTCAACTCGGCACGGGCATCGCCGGAGGTCTTCTCGATCGTCTTCCAACCGCTTTTCAGGCTGGTGATCGACATCTGCAGCGCTTCGATGCGCGCAATCGAGGTTGCCTGGTTTTCAAGCTGCGTCAGCTGATCCTGAAGCATGTCGCCGCGAAAGATTAGCACGCTCTCCTTGGCTTTCAGCGCCTGCTCGTCGGAGATCCGGCTGCTGGCGAAATAGGCAAGCACGTCGATCACTGCAATCGACAGCACCGTCAGCAGAATGAATGTGACGATGACCTTAAAGGACAGGGATTGAAATCTCTGTGCCATGTACGACGAACCCCTCTGAACACGCCTGCCGGCGTTGGCACGCAGCGCATGCCTGATCGACCGATCTTTTAAACAGACATCGGGGGCCTATCTCCTTGCGACACGAGACCCCCTTCGTATTGGACACTAGAATTCAAGCATCTGTTTTAATTCGCGGTAAATGGACCGGCTTAAAACCGAGAATGTTTTTGTTTCGTTCACATATCGGTGGCAGTTATTTCGCAGTCGCTATAGGTTGAAGCATGCAAAATACGATTCGCATCGTCGGCATCGATCCCGGCCTTCGCCGCACCGGCTGGGGAATCATCGACACACTTGGCAATTCCCTGCGCTTTGTCGCCTCCGGAACCGTGACCTCCGACGGTGACATGGACCTTGCCTCTCGCCTCTGCCAGCTGCATGACGGCCTGGCGGAGGTCGTCCACACTTACAAGCCGGATGAAGCCGCCGTCGAACAGACCTTTGTCAACAAGGATGCGGTGGCGACCCTGAAGCTTGGCCAGGCCCGCGGCATCGCCATGCTAGTGCCGGCGCGCGCCGGTCTGCGGGTCTCCGAATATGCTCCGAACGCCGTGAAGAAGGCTGTCATCGGCGTCGGCCACGGCGAAAAGCACCAGATCCACATGATGTTGAAGATCCTGATGCCGAAGGTCGAATTCAAAGGCGATGACGCTGCCGACGCCCTGGCGATCGCCATTTGCCATGCCCACAATCGCGGCAGCAACCGGATGCGGGAAGCGCTGGCCGGCTAATCTGTTCTTGACTTGTTCCAACAGTAAGGATAATTCTTACTTCGAAGGAGCAGCAAGATGCGCGTCACGTCCAAAGGCCAGGTCACCATTCCTCGCGATCTTAGAGAGCTTGCGGGCATCGAGGCCAACAGCGAGGTCATCTTCTCGATCGAGAACGGCAAGCTCGTTCTCTCGCCGAAGAACGGCAAGCAGGAGATCGAGGATCGGGGCCGGCTGGACCGTTTCCTGCAGACGATCCGTCGGCTCGAAGGCACCGGCGATCAGGCGATTGATGCCGAAGACCTCATGTCGATGACCCGTGATCGCTGATGGCGACGCTTGTCGATACAAACATACTCGTCGACCTGGCTGTGGCTGGTTCGGACTGGCACGGTTGGTCGCGTCGGAAAATGCTCGACGTCTTCAAAGATGGACCAGTCCTCATAAATCCGATCATCTATTCCGAGTTTTCCGTTCGCTACGACGATATGGATGAAGTCGACCAACTGCTTCCGCAGGATGAATTTCGCCGCGAGAACCTGCCTTGGCCGGCTGCCTTCGCCGCGGCTCAAGTCTTCCGGCTTTACCGTCACGCCGGCGGCGGACGCGAACAGATATTGCCTAACTTCTTCATCGGCGCCCATGCGGCGATAAGGGGCTACAAGATTTTGACCCGCGACCCCAGCGGATACCGATCTTATTTTCCCTCAGTTGAACTTATCACGCCCGAAACCCACCCTTGAGAGACCGCGCCCCATGATCGGCAAGCTGAAAGGCACCATAGACGAGATCGGCGAAGACTATGTGCTCGTCGATGTGCACGGCGTTTGCTACGTTGCCCATTGCTCGGCCCGCACCCTGTCCAAGCTTGGCTCGGCCGGTGAGGCTTGCGTGCTGTTCATCGAAACCTATGTGCGCGAGGACCAGTTGAAGCTGTTCGGCTTCATGACCGCCTTGGAGCGGGAATGGTTCAATCTGCTCCAGAGCGTCCAGGGCGTCGGCGCCAAGGTGGCGCTCGCCGTGCTCTCGACGCTCACGCCGGGCGAACTCGCCAATGCGATCGCCCTGCAGGACCGCGCCGCCGTCTCCCGCGCGCCGGGCGTCGGCCCGAAAGTGGCCATGCGTCTCGTCACCGAACTCAAGAACCGGGCGCCGGCCTTTGCCGGGGAAGCGATCAATATCGGCCTCAAGCAGGAACTCGGCGAAGGCGTCGCCGCCGCACCCGTGGCCGACGCGGTTTCCGCGCTAACCAATCTCGGCTACAGCAGAGATCAGGCGGCGAATGCCGTCGCCGCGGCGATGAAGACGGCCGGCGATGGCGCAGACAGCGCCAAACTGATCAGGTTGGGCTTGAAAGAACTAGCGCGGTGAAGCCGGGAAAACCGATGATTGGATGTCGAGGCAGCCGATTTTTGGTGTATTGCTGTGACAGGTTTCAAAACGGAATGAGAGCATGAGCGAACCCGCCCGCCTGATATCGCCGGAAAAGCGGGGCGAAGATCTCGACATCACCCTGCGCCCGCAATCGCTGGACGAATTCACCGGTCAGGCGGAAGCGCGCGCCAATCTGAAAGTCTTCATCGAGGCGGCGAAGAACCGCGGCGAGGCGCTGGACCATGTGCTCTTCGTCGGCCCGCCCGGTCTCGGCAAGACGACGCTGGCGCAGATCATGGCGAAGGAGCTTGGCGTCAACTTCCGCTCGACATCCGGTCCTGTCATCGCCAAGGCCGGCGATCTCGCCGCCCTGCTCACCAATCTCGAAGAGCGCGACGTGCTCTTCATCGACGAAATCCATCGCCTCAACCCGGCCGTCGAGGAAATCCTTTATCCGGCCATGGAGGACTTCCAGCTCGACCTGATCATCGGCGAAGGCCCAGCCGCGCGCTCGGTGAAAATCGATCTGTCGAAATTCACGCTGGTGGCGGCCACCACCCGCCTCGGCCTGCTGACGACGCCGCTGCGCGACCGCTTCGGCATCCCGGTGCGCCTGAGCTTCTATACCGTCGAGGAGCTGGAGCTGATCGTGCGCCGCGGCGCTCGGCTGATGAACCTGCCGATGACCGAAGAGGGCGCCCGCGAGATCGCCAGACGCGCCCGCGGCACCCCGCGCATCGCCGGCCGGCTGCTGCGGCGCGTGCGCGACTTCGCTGAGGTGGCGAGGGCCGAGGCCGTCACCCGCGAGATCGCCGACGAGGCGCTGACCCGCTTGCTCGTCGACAATGTCGGCTTCGACCAGCTCGACAAACGTTACCTCAACATGATCGCCGTCAATTTCGGCGGCGGCCCGGTCGGCATCGAAACCATCGCAGCCGGCCTTTCCGAGCCGCGCGACGCGATCGAAGACATCATCGAGCCCTACATGATCCAGCAGGGTTTCATTCAGCGCACGCCGCGCGGCCGTGTTCTGACCGCAATCGCGTGGAAACATCTCGGAATGCAACCGCCCAAGGAAATGGAGACTGCGCAGTTCCGGCTGTTCCAGGAGGACGACTGAGTGATCACCCGCCGCGGATTTTTCAAGGTTCTTGGCGGCGGTATCGCAGGCGTCATGTCGCTGGGTGGTTACGCTTTCGCCTATGAACCGCTGGCACGGCTCGGCATCGCCCGCTACCGGCTGACGCCGCCGGGATGGACGCCAGGGCTCAAGCTCCGCATCGTCGCGCTCGCCGATATCCATGCCTGCGAACCCTGGATGTCGGCAGGCCGCATTGCCGCGATCTGCCACAGGGCCAACGAACTCGAAGGCGATATCACCGTCCTGCTCGGCGATTATGCCGCCGGCATGAACATGGTGACTCAATATGTGCATTCGAGCCAATGGTCGAAGGCGCTCGCCACCCTGCAGGCCCCTCTCGGCGTCCATGCGATCATGGGCAACCACGATTGGTGGGAAGACAGAACCGCCCAGAAGAACGGCGGGATGGAAACATTTGGGCACCGGGCGCTTGCCGATGTCGGCATTCCGGTCTACGGCAACCGCGCCGTCCGGCTCGAAAAGGATGGCCGCGGCTTCTGGCTCGCGGGCCTCGAAGACCAGCTGGCGCTGCTGCCCGGCAGGAAATGGGGGCGCACGCGCATGCTCGGCCTCGACGACCTCGAGGGCACGCTGGCTGAGGTAACCGACGATGCGCCCGTGATCCTGCTCGCCCATGAGCCCGATATCTTTCCGCGCGTGCCCGAGCGGGTCTCGCTGACGCTGTCGGGCCACACGCATGGCGGACAGATCCGTTTGCTCGGCCGTTCGCCGATCGTCCCTTCGCGCTACGGAAATCGCTATGCCTATGGCCATATCGTCGAAGAGGGGCGCAATATCATCGTCTCCGGCGGCCTCGGCTGTTCCATCGCGCCGGTGCGCTTCGGCGTGCCGCCGGAAATCGTCGTGATCGATCTCGGATAGAATGACATGAGTAAGCGTACCCTCATCCGCCTGACCGCGGGGGCTGAGCGTTTCAACTATCGCATCGCCGGCCTCGGCTTTCGCGATGGCCATGTGCTCGTCCATCGCGCCGTGCATGAACCCTTCTGGACTTTTCCCGGCGGCAGGGCGGAAATCGGCGAGACGTCGGAGGAAACGCTGAAACGGGAAATGGTGGAAGAACTCGGTGTCGAAGTCACCGTCTCCCGCCTGCTCTGGATCGTCGAGAACTTTTTCCGCTACGAAGAGCGCGACTGGCATGAGCTCGGCTTCTATTATCTGATGGAAATCCCGCCGGAATTCCCCTTTCAGCCGCACGAAATCATCCATCGCGTCGAAGACGGTGACAACCATCTCGAATTCAAATGGGTGCTTGCGACGCGCCAGGCCCTGACCGCGCTCGACATCCCGCCCTATTTCATCGCTGATGAAATCGAGAACCTGCCCGCAGCGCCCCGTCATCTCGTCTGGCGCGACGGCAATCTCGATGACGAGGACTGACGCAAACATTCCAGCTGTGTGAACAGGAGATGCGCCGATGCCGACCTTCGATCCCATCAGGTCATTCCGCAAGCTCGCCTATAACAACGCTCTTGCCAACCACCGTCTGCTTCAGGCCTGCGCGGCATTGAGGCCGGGCGAATTCGAAGCGCCGCGCACGAGCTTCTTCCCCTCGATCAAGGAAACCTTGAACCACATCATCACGGTCGACTGGTTCTACGTCGACGGACTGGAAGGCGGCACGCTCGGCTACCAGGCCTTCGAGATAGAAGAACCCTTCGACGACATCACATCGCTGGCGCAAGCGCAGGCGAAGGTCGATCAGCGCCTGGTCGCACTTTGCGAGGCCCTGACGCCGGAAAAGCTGGCATCGACCGTCCGCCTCCATCGCGGCGACCGCATCCAGGAGGAGCGAATGGACGACGTGCTCGCCCACCTCTTCCAGCACCAGACCCATCATCGCGGCCAGGTGCATGCGATGCTCGCCGGCACCAGCGTCGCTCCACCGCAGCTCGACGAATTCATCGTCGCCGACGATGCGCGGTTTCGCGGGCGCGAACTTGCCGGGCTCGGCTGGAGCGAAGAAACCCTGATGCGTTAATTCAGTCGCTTTTTCAGCCCGTCGATGATCGTCCTGGTGAGAAGATCGTAATTCTCGTCGAAGTGATGGTCGCCGGGCAGTTCGACGACCTCGGCACCGCTATCCTTCACCGCCGGACAGGCGACATCGTCATCGTCGTCCTTGCCGTAGATGCATTGCACGAGCTTCGGATCGATGTCCTTCAGATCGGCGACGGGATCGCCTCCAGCCCCTTCCGTCTTCTGGCCGAGCCAGCCGAGAACGGAGATGACGTAGTCGACTTGGTGCGAGAGCGACAGCAGCGACAATTGCGCCACCGCCGACTTTTCGGCTGGTTTGAGGAGCTGATAGGTGGCGGGCACGACGTCGGCGCCGAAGGAATAACCGACGAGCAGCACATGTTTCACCTTCCACTGCTTGCGGTAGAAATCGATGATCTTCGAAAGATCGGCGGCGGTCTCCTCCGGCTTGCGCTCCGACCAGAAATAATGAAGCGAATCGACACCGACGACCGGAATGCCTTCCTTCTGCAGCGTACCGCCGACCTCCTTGTCGATGTCGCGCCAGCCGCCGTCGCCGGAATAGATCACCGCCATCGTATCGAGGGCGGGCGTCGCCTCGAGGATCGCCAGCGGCAGGCCGAGCGGATTGCCGAAGGCGCCGGAGGCGGTGACGAGGTCGTCGAGCGTATCGGCAAATACCGTCTGCGCATCGTCGGTGGAATCGCGGATCTCGATCGCGTCATGGATCTTCTTCAGCGCTTCGGCATGCGCCCTGCCATCTTTATCGGCGTTGGGAGTGAAGACCGATATGACGGGGTCCGGCAGAGCACCGTCGCTGAGCCCGTAGATCATGCGGTCGCCAACCGCCTTCTTCGATGCCGGCGTGCAAAGTTCCTTGGTCAGCGGAATGCCGGCCTTCGGATCGACGGCAAGGGTCTGGCCGATCGTCGCATCCGGCGTCTGCGCGGCGATCGCCAGTGCCAGGGCTCCACCCTCGCCGATGCCGGCGACGATCGGCAGGTGATAGGCGTTGTTGCCGGTCGCACGCTGCACCTGCTGGCTCAGCGATTCGATGTCCGAAACCATGTAGACGCAGCCGTCGTTGAGGCTGACGTCGTATTGGCTGAGCGCCTTCACATAAGAGGGAAAGTCGACGCCGATGACGACGGCGCCTTCGGCGACCAGCCTGTCGGCCTCCCCCTTCTCATAGTCGCCCCAGCCGGCGGCATCCGAGATCAGCATCACCGTGCCCTTCACCTCTCCTTCCGGCAGGAAGATGTGCGGCGATGGGATAAGGCCGGTTTCGAAGCTCTGCGTCGTCTCCTCGGCGGCATCAGCCGACGCGGCCGCGAGCATGCAGGCGCATGCCGTGGCAAGAAGGATTGTCCTGATCATTTTCTCACTACCCCTTTCAATCCGCCCCCGATCAGAAATGTCGCGTCCATCAACGCGATCATCGGATTGCCCCCTCCGGAGACCGCAAGATAGCGCGGTTGCCAGTGCGGATGAAACTTTGATTTGAATGCCCGAAGGCCTTTGAAGTTATAGAAGCGCTCGCCGTGTTCGAAGACGGTGCTGCCGATGCGGTCCCAGACGGGCGCCGCCTCGCGTTTCGACATGCCGGAGAGAGGCGCCATGCCGAGATTGAAGTGGGTGAAACCCTGGCCGCGCAGATATTCCATGATCTGCACGAAGAGAAAGTCCATCGAGCCCTTCGGCGCGTCCGGCGAAAAGCGCATGAGATCGATCGTGCCCTCCTGCCTGGATTCGGTGACGAGGATATTGGCGAAGGCGACGATCCTGCCGTCCTTTTTCAAGATCCCGACCGGCTGGGAAGAGACGTAGCCGGGATCGAAGGCGCCAAGCGAAAAGCCCTTTTCCTTGGCGTTGTGATGCTCGAGCCAGGCCGTGGAAACGGCGGAGAGGTCATCGATAATAGAGGGCACGGCCTCGGGTTCGACGACGGCAAATTCCAGCCCGTCGCGCTGGGCGCGGCTCGCGGTCTGGCGAAGGTTCGCCCATTTGCCGCCCTTCATCTCGAAGGTTCGAAGATCGGTCACCGCCAGTTCGCCGAGCTTGAAGGCGCGAAGGCCGGCATCGGCGCAATGGGAAAGCAGCGACGGCGAGATCTGATAGAACACGGCCCGGCAGCCGGCGGCGCGCGCCGCTTCGACGAAGCGCCAGACCAGCTCCTGCACGGCGCGGTGTTCGCCGACCGGGTCGAACAGCGCGATCCAGGACCGGCCCTGCCGGCCATACATGATGAAAGCGTCGCCCTTTTCCGAGAACATGATGCTCTTGTCGCCCATGCGCACCAGATTGGCGTCGGCATTGCCCTGCCTGCCGACGATCTCGACGGCCCGCACCAGCGCTTCCTCCGTCGCCGGTTCCGGCCGGAAGGCCGCCGGCCGCAGCAGGCTGAAGACGGCGATTGCCGACGAGATGATGGTGATGCCGAGCACGGCGCGTAAGCCCCGCGGCGCTTCGGCAGTGAATTCGAACTGCCACCAGAGCTGGTTGCTGTATTCGACATCGCGGTAGACGAAGAGCAGGATGACGACGGCGCCGACGACGATGACGGCGATCGCCATCAGCCAGGACGCCGTCAGCGCCTGGTTGAGCAGCGAGGCATGGCGGGTAAAGAGCCGCCGGCTGACGAAGAGCCCGAAGATGAGGAAGGCAAGAAAGGCGGCTTCGACGAGCGCGATCGCTTTCAAAAGCGACAAGGTCAGTGCGGCAAGGGCCGAGAATACCGCCACCCACCAGGCGCCGTCGAGCCGCTGGCCGAGGCCGCGCGCCGCAACGACGAGCGCGAGCCCCAATAGGCTGGACAGGAAATGCGCCCCTTCCACCATCGGCAGCGGCAGATAGTTGGAGAGGAATTCGAGGTTCTGGTCCGGTGTCGGCGTGACGCTCGAAAAGATCAGCATGACGCCGAGCAGCAGCGCTAAGGCCGACAGCAGCTGCGGCATCAGCCTTCCGCCGATCCGCCGGACGCTGGAGGCGGCCGGATGATCGACGAAACGGCGCAGCTCCGTCGCCGAGACCGCGAGCACGGCGATCAGCAGCGGCAGCACATGATAGATAAGCCGATAGAGCACCAGCGATCCGAGCACGGCATCGATGTTCACCGCGCTGCCGAGCGAGGCGATGATCACGGTCTCGAACACGCCGAGCCCGGCCGGAACGTGGCTGAGCACGCCGAGACCGACGGCGATCGCATAGACGGCGAGAAAGACCGGCCAGCCGATCGCCGTCTGCGGCAAGAGCACGTAAAGCACGGACGCCGAGGCGGCGATATCGAAGGCGGTGACGAGGAACTGCCGCGACCAGGTGCGCGAATCCGGCAGGCGGATTGCGACAGGGCCGAGATCGAGCACACGCCCGTCACGGCCGATGATCATCACTGCGCCCAGAATGGCGACGATCGAACCGGCGATCAACCGCAGCAGCAATGCGCTGACGCCGATCAACGGGCCGATCTCATCGGCAATGATGATGAGGGCGATCGCTCCGACGCCCGCCAGGCCGAGACCGAAGGAGAGCGTGACGAAGGCGATGATGCGGCCGATATCTTCAGGCGAAAGCCCGAGACGCGTATAGGCGCGATAGCGGATCGCGCCGCCCGACAGCGCCCCGAAGCCGGCGGTATTGCCGACCGCATAGGCGCTGAACGCCGTCAGCGCCACATGCGGAAAGGGCAGTTTCTTGCCGATATAGTCGATGGCGTTGAGATCGTAGAAGACCAGCGAGAGGAAGCTGAGTGCGGTGAAGAACAGCGCGAGCAGGATGGCGCTCGGCCTGGTCGCCGCCAGCGCATCGACGACGTCGTCATAGCGCACCTCGTTGGTGAGCTGCATGATCGCATAGCCGACGAGACAGAAGACCACGAGTGTCGCCGCTGCCACCAGCGGTGTCCTGTAACGTCTGAATAAACCGCGAAAGGAAAATTCGTCCGCGTCTTCCATCTCTTTCAAATTGTCGTGACCCGACATCTCTTATCCTGCTGCAATTGCCAGCTCGGCGGGAATCATTTTTGAAAGACGTAACATGAGAGGCATATAAGCTCCATGAAGCCATGCCGCCGCTACCCTGCCCCGCCGCCTGGGCCTCCATCACCCGCAATTGGGGCGAATTTGCGCAGGCGGACATAACGCCGCATTGCATTTTCGTAAGCTTATAAAGGGACTTGCCCCGCCATGCAGGAGATTTGCCAGGCGGGCTTCATGCCGCCGGCTCGCCATTCGCCCGCGCATGGGCGGCGTAGCGCGCCACGGCAGCCTCCACCTCCGCGTCGCGATCACCCGCCACCTGCACCGTCGGCACCGCGAATTCGATCCCGTTTTCCTTGAAGGCATTGCGGATCATCGCCAGCGCATTGCGGCGGATGACGAATTGCTCGCCGGGCTTGGTCATCATCGACAGCCGGATTTCGATCGCGAATTCGCCGAACTGCTCGACACCCTTCATCTTCAGCGTCTCGATGATATGCGGGCCGAATTCCGGATTTTCGAGCAGCGTCTGGCCGATCTGCTTGATCACCTTCTTCGCCTTGACGAGATCGGTGTCGTATTTGACGTTGAGGCTGATCTTGTCGATCGTCCAGTCGCGGTTGAGGTTCTTCACCGCGCCGAGTTCGCCGAACGGCACCGTCGTCAGCGGCCCCCGATGATGCCTGAGCTTCACCGAGCGCAGGCTGAAAGCTTCGACCACGCCTTTGTGGCTGCCGCTTTCGATATATTCGCCGATGCGGAAGGCATCGTCCCAGAGATAGAACATGCCGCTGATGACGTCCTTGACGATCGTCTGCGCACCGAAACCGACCGCCACGCCGACGACGCCGGCGCCGGCGATCAGCGGCCCGATCTCGATGCCGAGCCCGGAGAGCACCATCAATACGGCAATGACGGCGATGACGACGGCAAGGATATTGCGGAAGATCGGCAGCAGCGTCTGTATCCGTGCGCGTTTGGCCTTCTCCTCATCCGTTGCCCCGCCATCCACGGATGAATCGAGCAGCTTGCCGTCGATATAGGCCTTGATCACATGCCAGAGCAGATCGGCGGCAAGCAGGATGACGATGCCGCCGATGACGCCGCGTGCGATCTTGTCGACCATGGTGTCGCCGGCCGCCATGGTATCGGCGCCGACGCCGAGCATGTGCCCGAGCCAGATAGCGGCAACGGCGATGATCAACGCCCGCACCCCGCGGTCGAGCAGCACGGCGGCAATGCGGCGCGTCGCCAGGAAGCTCGCCTCGGTCTGCTGCAGCGATTTCACCGCAATCGTCGAGACGGCAAGCACGCGCGGCAGCAGCAGCACATAGATGCCGAGCCAGAGCAGCCAGTTGAAGCCTGCGACCCAAAGGCTCCAGAGCAACAGGAAATAAACGGTGAGCGCCCAGGAGATCCCGTGACCGCGCTTCTCATCCTTGAGCGGCCGCGACCAGACCGCTTCGATCGCAATCAGCAGCAGGCCGATACCGAGGATGTAGCCGACGAGGAGCCGCGCACTCGGAGAATAGCCGAGTGGTTCCATCGACTGGATCACTGCCCAGCCGAGCATGAAATAGATGACGAAGGTCGCACAGCGGCGGTACCAGAACAGCGCAACGGCGCGCCCCGGCATGATGGGAGCGGTAATGCCTTGCCGCTCTTCCTCGGCCCGCGCCAGCCCGATGAGATCGACCAGCACACCGCCGAGGCAGATCGTGAAGCGTTGGACGATGAGCGCGACGACGCAGACGATCGCGATGCTCT